>SKRR01000077.1 GCA_007118345.1 Microthrixaceae bacterium
GAGCCCTTGAAGTTCGAGGTGAACCCGTCGCTCGCGTACCCGTTGGACGAATAGCCCGAGTCGCCGGCGTGGACCACCACGGTGATGCCCGACTCGTTCACCCGGGCCCAGAACGGGTCGAAGCTCGGATCGGTCGGTGGTTTCTGCCCGGTCGCGGTGGTCGGCGCCGCGGGGCGCATGACGATCGTGCGGGCACCTCGGTCGAGTGACCACTCGAGCTCGCGACACGCCCAGTCGACGTCGGCCAGGGAGATGTACGGCGCCGAGAAGATCCGGTTCCGGTAGGCGAAGCCCCAGTCCTCCTCGAGCCACCGGTTGAAGGCGGTGAAGGTGACCGTGACCGCCTCGGGGTCGTGGCGCAGTTCCTCTTCGTAGACCATGCCGAGGGTGGGGAACATCCATGCGGCGTCGAGCCCGTGGTCATCGAGGGTGGTGAGCCGGGCGTCGCGGTCGCGGTACTCGGGCTTGATGCGGTCGCGGGCCTTGAGCAGGTCGAGCGGGTTGTCGCCGTTCGGGTTGCCCCGGAAGTAGTCCTTGAGCACGCCGGGACTGGCGACGGGATCGAAGGTGGGGTTGACCACTGCTCGGGACACCTTGCCGCCCACCACGTGGTAGCGGCGCCCGTCGATCTCGGCCCACTGGACCGTGCGGGGTCCCCAGGCCGGGTCGAGGTGTCGGGTGAAGGCGTCGAGCGCCTCGTAGTAGTGGTTGTCCGCGTCGAACGGACGTCCCCCGGTGGTCTCCATGGCGTCGAGTGTCGTCGACCGTTCGACGACGGGCAACTCACCTCCCTGCTGGCACGCAGTGTCATCGATCGTGCACGATGTGGACCGAGGCATGGGGGGGGACCAGTGCGCCACGACACGACGAACCGGACACGCATCGCTCGCCGTTGGGGGCGTCCCATGAACCTGCTGGCGGCGTCGGTGACGTTCGTAGTGGTCGCCTCGGCGTGCGCCGGCCCCATCGTCGGGGTCGGGCCGCCGGGAGCGGGCGGAGGGAGTTCGGCCGGCGAGCGCGTCGAGCACTCCCGGCCGGGGCCGACAGCGTGCGAGCAACCGGCGGCGGGTGAGCCGGCACAGCTCGCCGACCCCGATCAGGTGGCGCTCGATCCGCGGGCCGTGGCCGATGCCGTCGCCTACGCCAGCGCCAAGGGGGCGCAGTCGGTGCGCATCTACCGCCACGGGTGCCTAGTCGGCCGTTCGTGGAACGATCCCGCCGCGGAGCGGTCACCGATGGCCGCATGGTCGATGGCCAAGGGGGTGGTGGCGGTCGTGGCCGGCCGGGCGGTCACACTCGGAGCGCTCGCACTCGACGACCCAATCGGGGACCACCTGCCGGGGCTGTCGCCGCAGCACGGCGCGATCACCGTGCGCCATCTGCTCAACCAGACCTCGGGGTTGCGGTTCGCCTGGGCCAACGACCTGAACGATGCCGCCAACTTCGATTCGGCCGCCCGGGTGCTGCAACGACCGTTCGAGGCGGCGCCGGGTCAGCAGCACGTCTACGCCCAGACCGCCGTGACGGCGCTCGTCGCCGTGGTGGAGGCGGCGGTGGGCGACGACTTCCAGCAGTTCGCCCAGCGTGAGCTCTTCACCCCCGTCGGCATCGAACGCTCGCAGTGGCGGTGGGGTCGCGACGGTGCGGGACGCACCCAGGGGTTCGCCTTCCTCGAGATGTCGCCGTCGGGGTTCTCACGACTCGGATCGCTGCTGCTCGCCGAGGGGTACTGGAGAGGTGACCAGCTGATCGAGCCGTCGTTCATCGCGCAGGGCCGGGTCGGGTCTGACGCAGATCCCAGCTACGGGTTCCTGTGGCGCACCAACGCGGGCGAGCGCCGCCGCCAGACCACCTACACCGCTGATGACTGGCTGGAGCGGCGTTGGATTCCCGCTGCACCTGACGACACCTACGGGCTGGACGGAATGTTCGAGCAGAACGTGTTCGTCATCCCGAGCCTCGACATGGTGGTCGTGCGGATGGGACTGCCCGAGGCGCTCTTCCACGACCCGATCGGGCAGGTCCGCGCGCGGAACCCGGCGTGGTCACACCGCTTCTTCCAGATCCTGATGCGAGGGGTGACCGACGTCGACGTGCCCGATCCCGGCGAGTGGGAGCCCGAACCCGACCTGAAGATCGACCCGCGGTACATCATCGGTTTCGACCTGCTCTGACCGTTCCGGTCGAGGTTTTCGCCGTCAACTTGTCGCGTTGTGGTTGGAGAGCAACCACAACGCGACAAGTTGTCGGGTTCAGGCGGCGCGGTTCAGCGCCACAGTCAGCTGGCTGATCAGGTCCGTCGGGTCCGTGAGGTCCTGCCACGAGGCGTAGGTCATCTGCCATCCGGCCGCGACGAGTCGGTTGTGACGTTGTCGCGCCCGCCGCCCGCGACGGGGACCCCAATGCCACAGCTCGGAGTCGGCTTCGAGCCCGACCATCGCCTCGGGCCAGGCGGCGTCGATCCGAGCGATGATCCGGTCGTCGCCGAGGACCCGGAACTGACGCTGCGGGGTCGGCAGCCCCGTCTGGCGCAGGACTCGTTCCACCAGCCGCTCGAACATCGAATCCGGGATCGGACCCTGCCGGTCGGGACGAGACAGCACCCGGGTGAGCGCGGCGCAGCCGCTCGGACCCGGTCGCATCGACGAATCCAGCGTCTCCGTGATCCAGCGCAGGTTCGTTCCACGGCGCAGGGCGTCGTCGAGTGCCTGCTCGACCCGATCGTCGTCGACCACTGCGCCGAGGTCGACCAGTGTGCGGGCGATGGAGGTGACGGGGACGCTCGACACCGAGGTCACCATCGAGCGGTCCAGCGTCGGGGTCCGATGCACGACGCCGAGCTCCCGTCGTGTGCTGCCCGGCCCGATCGTGAGCTCGACCGGCGCGTCGGCGAACCCGTCGAGGCGGTGCAGTCGAGCGGCACAGCGGTGGGAGGCGGCACCACCGGTCGCCATCGTCGCGACCAGCACGGACTGCAGCCAGGTCCGGGGCGCGCCGCCGGCCAGGTACACACCGCGAGCCCGACGCTCCACCAGCCCGTTGGCGGTGGCCGTCCGCAACATCTGACGGGTCACCCCGAGTTCCATCGCGAGCTCGAGATCGATGACGCCATGCTGCCGAGCAGCGTGGCGCAGCAGCTCACCGAGCGGTGTTCGAGGATCCGGCACCGGGTGATGGTGCGACGGATGTCATCACCTGTCATCGGGTCACTGGACCCGGTCCGAAGAACTCGTCGCGTTGTGGTTGGAGAGCAACCACAACGCGACGAGTGGCGATCGAGCGGGGCGATCGAACGGGGTGGTGGGTCAGGTGGCGGAGTCGGTGGCGAGCTGCTTCGCCCAGCGGTAGTCGGCCTTGCCCGACGGTGAGCGTTGCACCGAGTCGACGAACACCCACGCCTTGGGCAGCTTGTAGCGGGCGACCGCCTCGTTGGCGTGGGCCGACAGGGCGGCCTCATCGGCGGTGGCGCCGTCGGCCAGCTGCACGATCGCCACGACCTCGTTGCCCCACCGCTCGCTCGGCCGGCCGCACACCAGCACGTCGGCCACGTCGGGGTGCGAGATGATCGACTGCTCGACCTCCTCGACGAAGATCTTCTCGCCGCCGGAGTTGATGCACTGCGAGTCGCGCCCCAGCAGGTCGATGACGCCGTCGTCGCGGTGCACGGCCCGGTCACCCGGCACCGAGTAGCGCACGCCGTCGATCGTGGGGAAGGTCTTCGCCGTCTTGGCGGCGTCGCCGAGGTAGCCGAGTGGCACCGGACCCGACTGGCCCAACCAGCCGATGCCGTCATGACCGGGCGGCAGGATCGAGGTGAGGTCATCGCTCGCCACCACTGCGCCGGGGCCGGGCTGGAAGGCGCCGGTCTGCACGGCGTCCTTGGCCGACAGGTGTGACGCCTGCGCACCGGTCTCCGACGATCCCAACGAGTCGTTGATCAGCAGGGTCGGCAGCTGCTCGAGGAACTGCTCCTTCAGGTTCGCCGACAGCGCGGCACCGCCGTTGCCCAGCACGAACATCGAGCTGGTGTCGTAGTCGCCCCGGATCAGCTCGTCGAGCAACGGGCGGGCCATGGCATCGCCGACGACGACGATGGACATCACCTGTTCGCGCTCGACGGTCTGCCACACCTCGACGGGGTCGAGATGGTGCGAGGTGGGCATGATCAGCGTCGACCCGGCGTTGAGCATCATGAACCCGGCCCACTGCGCGGCACCGTGCATCAGCGGCGGCAACGGCATGAGCCGGAAGCCGGTGTTGTCCTTCACCTTCTGGGTGATCTCGTCGCCCGAGCCGATCTCGATCCAGGTGCCGACCTCCTTGCCGCCCATGGCGTTCATGAAGATGTCGTCCTGGCGCCAGAGCACGCCCTTCGGCATGCCGGTCGTCCCGCCCGTGTAGACGATGTAGAGGTCGTCGGGCGACGGCTCGACCGGGGGCCCGGCGGGGTCGGCACCGGCGAGTGCCTCCTCGTAGTCGACCGCGCCGGGCAGCAGCGGTTCGCCCGACCCGTCGTCGACCTGCAACAGCACCTCGATGCCGTCGAGCTCGGGCAGCACGCGGGCGAGGACCGGCGCGAACTCGGCGTGGTAGATCACCGCGCGGGCCGAGGCGTCGTTGAAGAGGTAGCGGAGCTCCTCGTCGACGTAGCGGTAGTTCACGTTGAACGGCGCGCACCGGGCACGGAAGGCGCCGAGCATGGCCTCGAGGTATTCGTTGCCGTTGTAGAGGTAGCAGGCGACGTGGTCCTGACCCGACTCGTGCGGCTCGAGCTCGGAACGCTCGGTACGGCAGCCGAGGCCGCGTGAGTGCAGGTAGGACCCCAGTCGACGGCTGCGCTCGGCGAGCTCGGCGAAGGTGAACCGCCGGTCGCCGAAGACGATGGCCTCGCGGTCGGGTGCGGCGGCGGTGACCAGGTCGTTCACCCCCGGCAGGGTGAACAGCTCTCGCTCGGGTGTCGTCGTGGCCATGTCGGGTCCCCCTGGTCAACCGTGATCGGTGCTGTGCGGCGCCACTTTCGGATCTGACGCTGCGTCAGCTGTGGGGGATGATGGCGGCCCGCCCGATTGACAGCAAGTCACCCTGCGGGTCCGGGCGACCGCAGGCAGGTGCACAGCAGCACCACCGAACGACGGAGCACCACGTGAGCGACACCGCCAGCCACCGACCGGTCGAGGGACGATTCGAGGGGAAGGTCGCGCTGTTGACCGGCGCGGCCTCCGGGATCGGGCGGGCCACCGCGGTCCGACTGGCCGCCGAGGGAGCGGCGATCCTCGCCCTCGACGTCGATGCCGATGGTCTCGGCGCACTGGTCGAGGAGCTCGCCGCGACCGGCGCCACGGTCGTCGGCCGGCGGGGCAGCATCACCGAGCGCGACGAGTGCTTCGCTGCGGTCGCCCAGTGCATCGAGGAGCTCGGCGGACTCGACGTGCTCGGCAACATCGCGGGCATCTCGCGGGCCGACCACTTCGCCGAGGTGAGCGAGACCGACTACCGCCGGATGTTCGCGGTCAACGTCGACGGTCCGTTCTTCCTGTGCCAGGCGGCGCTGCCACATCTGCAGGAACGCCGGGGCAACATCGTCAACATCGCCTCGAACGCCGGGCTGATGGGCACCGCCTACACGGTGGCGTACTCGATGACCAAGGGCGCGATCGTGCAGCTGACGAAGTCGCTCGCCATGGAGACCGCCAAGACGAAGGTGCGGGTCAATGCGATCGCGCCGGGTGGCATCGTGTCGAGCCTGACCGGTGGGTTCCACATCCCCGAAGGTGTCGACCTGGATCTGATGCAGCCGTACATGGGCTTCCGCGGAATGGGTGCCCCGGAGGAGATCGCGGGGCTGTTCGCGTTCGTCGCGTCGGACGACGGTCGCAACATGCACGGCAGCATCCTCAGTTCGGACCTGGGCCTGACGGCGTCGTGAGCTCGGGGTCGTCCCGTTGGGGGTCGACCGGGCGGAGCGGCCTGACGGCGTCGTGAGCGTGGCACACTGAACAGCGAGGCGTCCGGGGGGATCGGGCGCGGAACGGGGGACCGAGATGGCCGAGACCGACACCAGCGCAGCGGCGGCACGACCCGACGAATCGCGCCGTGACCCTGACGCGACGCGCGCCGCGTTGCAGGACTGGCTCGCCGCGCGGCTGCCCGACCACGCCGACCCGGACGTCGCCGCGGTGCAGGTCCCCGAGTCGAACGGCATGTCGTCGGAGACGGTGCTGATCGACGCGGTCTGGGGTGCCGAGGGGGAACGCGCCGACCATCGCCTGGTGGCCCGCATCACCCCGACCGACGACACCATCCCGGTCTTCCCGGACTACGACCTGGCGTCGCAGTTCCAGGTGATGCGCGTGGTGGGCGAGTTGTCGGACGTGCCGGTTCCGGCAGTGCGGTGGCTCGAGGAGGACGCGGGGCCACTGGGTGCTCCGTTCTTCGTGATGGACCGGGTCGAGGGGGTCGTGCCGCCCGACGTGCTGCCCTACGACTTCGGCGACAACTGGCTCCATGACGCCAGTCGTGAGGACCAGCAGCGACTCGAGGACACGAGCATCGACGTGCTGGTCCGATTGCACGCGATCGCCGATCCGGAGCGTCACTTCGACTTCCTGGCTGGCGACGCCCCAGGCGACACGTCGCTACGCCGGCACGTCGCCGCACAGCGGGAGTACTACGACTGGGTGAGCCGCGACGGCTTGCGCTCACCGCTCATCGAGCGCACCTTCGACTGGCTCGACGAGCACTGGCCCGACGACGAGGGGCCGACGGTTCTCAGCTGGGGCGATGCCCGCATCGGCAACGTGATGTACCGCGACTTCGAGCCGGTGGCGGTGCTCGACTGGGAGATGGCGGGTCTGGCGCCGCGTGAGCTCGACCTGTCGTGGACGATCTTCCTGCACCGGTTCTTCGAGGACATCGCCGCGCAGATGGGTCTGCCGGGGATGCCCTGGTTCCTGCACCGCGAGCGCGTGTGCGAGCGATACGAGGAGCTGTCGGGTCACACCCCGACGAACATGGACTGGCACCTGGTGTACGCCGCGTTGCGCCACGCGGTGGTCATGAGCCAGGTCCAGCGCCGGGCGATCGCGTTCGGTGCGGCGGAGCAGCCCGACGACGTCGATGACCTGATCATGCACCGGGCCACCCTCGAGGAGATGCTCGAGGGTCGGTACTGGGAACGTGTCCTGAGCTGAGCGGCCCACCGGTCCGAACTGGGCGCGTTCGTGCACGCCATGACGTGTCCGAACTCGCCCAGAACGAGCGTGGTGGTGGGATCAGACGCGTTCGATGACGGTGGCCGAGCCCATGCCGCCGGCGGCGCACATGGCGACGGCGCCGAAGCGGCCGTCGATGCGCTCGAGCTCGTTGACCATCGTGACGATCATTCGCGCACCGGTGCAGCCGATCGGGTGACCGAGAGAGCAGCCGGAACCGTTCACGTTGACCTTGTCCTCGTCGAGGCCGAGTGCGTCGACCGCGGCGACGGGCACCGTTGCGAACGCCTCGTTGATCTCGAACGAGTCGATGTCGGCCGCCGACACGCCGGCCTTGTCGAGCGCCTTGGGCAGCGCGTGGATCGGGCCGAGGCCGGTCTGCTCGGGCGGAATGGCGGCCGAGCCCCACCCCCGGATGACGGCCAGCGGGGTGAGGCCGTGGGTCTCGGCGAAGTCGCGCGAGCACAGCACCAGCGCGGCGGCGCCGTCGTTGAGCCCGGACGCGTTGCCGGCGGTCGTGACCGCACCCTCCATGCCGTCGAGCAGCAGCGGCAGCGACGCCATCTTCTCGAGGGTCGAGGTGCGGCGCGGGTGCTCGTCGGTGGTGAACTCGCCACCGTCGGGCAGCGTGACGGGCACGATCTCGTTGTCGAACCGGCCCTCGTCGATGGCCTGCACCGCGCGCTGGTGCGAGCGGAACGCCCACTCGTCGGCGCGCTCCCGGGTGACGTTCGCCAGGCGGGCGGTGTTGTCGCCCACGGTGAGCGCCATGTTGAACGGCGGAGCTTCGGGAGTCTCCTCGTTGCCCGGCGAGAGCCACGGCGCCGGCATGCCGTCGGGCCCCGGCTTGGAGGATGCGGGGGCGGTCGACATCGACTCGGTGCCGCCGCCGATGCCGCAGTCGATCATGCCCGATGCGATGCTCGCGGCGATCCACTGCACACCGGCCATGCCCGAAGCACACCAGCGCTGCATCGCCACGCCCGGCACGTTGGCCAGACCGAGGCGGACCGCGACGTTGCGTCCGATGTTGCCGCCACCCTGCATCGATTCGCCGAAGCCGATGTCCTCGAACTGGTCGGCGGGGATGCCCGAGCGCTTCACCGCTGCGCCCATGGCGACCTCGGCGAGGGCGAAGGCGTCGACCCCGATGAGCGAGCCCTTGTAGGCGGTGGCGATCGGTGTGCGGGCGGCGCTGGCGATGACGACGTCGGCGGGCATGGTTCCCCCTGGTGGATCCGGGCCGTCGGGCGGTCCTGACGGCGCGTCAGATGATGACACCGCCGCATGTGGCGATGCGAAGTCACTGAGCGGGGAGACGCAGGGGTGGTGGTCTCTCCGCGCCGACTTGCGCCGAATTCGAGGGCGGGGGACGAGCCGATTCGGTGCAAGTCGGCGCGCGAACACCCCTGGTGCTCGCGCTCCCGGACGCTCGGGCGCGGGGTTCAGGCGGCCGTGGGCTCGGGTAGCGGTGGTGCCTCGCCGCCGGGCCGGTCGGGGTGCCGCTCGTACGCCCAGCCCGGGCCGCGGACCACGAAGTTCAGCCGATCCGACCAGGTGGTGGACTCCCGCACGTCGCGGATGATGTCGGCATACTCGTGGGTGGCGATGCGAAGTGGGTTGAACGTGTCGATGTTCTTGGTGAGCCCGTAGATGACGGGATCGTCGGGGTCCTCACGTTCGAAGGTGCCGAACAGGCGGTCCCACACGATGAGGATGCTGCCGTGGTTGCGGTCGAGGTACTTGCGGTTCGAGCCGTGGTGCGCCCGGTGGTGCGACGGCGTGTTGAGGACCCCTTCGAAGCGGCCCAGGGACCGGATCGCGTCGGTGTGGATCCAGTACTGGTAGATCAGGTTGAGCTGGCGAGCGGTCTCGATCAGGTTCGGGCGGACGCCGAGCAGGGCGAGCAGCCCGTAGGGCACGAAGATGCCGAGGGAGTCGGCCCACGGCTGACGGAGCGCGGTCGACAGGTTGTAGCGCTCGCTCGAGTGGTGCACGACGTGGATCGCCCACATGATCCGGCTCTCGTGCTGCAGCCGATGGTTCCAGTAGTAGATGAAGTCCCATCCGAGCACGGCGACGCCGAGCGCCAGCGGCCCACCGCCGAGGTCCGGCAGGATCCGGTGGCGGTGCAGGCGCTTGGCGCCGGTGCGGGCGGTCCAGGTGGACGCGACGCTCAGCCCGGTCGCGGCGATGGCCGCCACGGCGGTGTTGCCAGCCACCTTGCGGGCCCAGCGGACTCGGCGGGTTCGGCGGGAGCCACTGTCGGGCACGTCAGGGGAACTCGATGCGCTGTGGTTGCTCCCCAACCGCTCCGCATCGAGATCGCCTGCCGAGCGGGTTTCGACGACGCCGGCCTCACGCTCGGACGCCCTGGCCACTGCGTCGGCCACGGCGGTCGCGGCTGCAGCGGCGACCCCGGCGAACAGCAGCGGCCGTGCCCAACGGCCACGGCCCCACTCGAAGTTGTCCGCCACCTTCCGGGCCAGCAGGGGAATGACCAAGCTGCCGGTGCCCATGGTGAGGCTGGCGATGGTGTCGCTGCGTTCGTAGTCGACCGCTGAAGGTCCCTCGCGCTCGGCGCGACGTTTGAGCCAGTGCGCCTCGTAGGCCATCGAGCCGAAGAAGCCCGGGATCGCGATCACGGTCAGGTCCATGGTTCCCCCGCACGGTCCGGTCAGCGCGCAACGCTAGTCGGCGACCGCCCCTACGCCACCAGCGCGCCGAGGGTCGCCCGAGGATGCAAGCGGGTTCGACTCCACTCCGTCACGTCCACCACCTGTGACGGTCGCGGGCCGACTCAGCTCGACGAGGAACCGCTCGCGGGTGCCTTCTTGGCGGGTGCCTTCTTCTTGGCGGGTGCTTTCTTCTTGGCGGGTGCTTTCTTCTTGGCGGGTGCTTTCTTCTTGGCGGGTGCTTTCTTCTTGGCGGGTGCTTTCTTCTTGGCGGGTGC
>SKRR01000157.1 GCA_007118345.1 Microthrixaceae bacterium
AACCTGCGCCCGTGGTTCCCCACGACGTCGCTGCCGGTCGTGGGGAACTCGGTCGTGGTCGACGAGGTGATCGCCTCCACCGTCGACCACGACCCGCCGGTGGTGCTCTTCATCGGTGAGCTCCTGGCCCGCAAGGGGCTGCGTACCCTGCTCGACGCGCTCGACGTGGTCGACGAGCGGGGCGGAGTGACCTACGAGCTGCGCATCGTCGGCAACGACACGCTCGGGTTGGACCCCGACAAGGACGAGATGATCCGCGAGGTCCGTGCACGCGGTCGCGGCGACGCGCTCACCGGGGCGGTCACCCGCGACGAGGTCTACCGGCACCTCTCCGAGGCCGACCTGTACGTCCTGCCGACGGACTACGAGGGCCAGCCCTTCTCGGTCATCGAGGCCCTCGCCGCCGGCGTGCCCATCGTGGCCACCGACATCCCGTCCCTCGCCTCGATGTTCGACGACCCCGCGAACGGCCGACTCGTCGGGCGCACCGACACGAGCGGGTTCGCCGACGCGATCGAGTCGCTGCTGGCCGATCCCGCCGAGCGCCGGCGCATCGGCGCGGCGAACCGGTCCCTGGCCCGGGACCGGTTCGACCGCTCGGTGTTCCGTTCGCGGGTGGCCGAGCTCTACCGCCGCCACGGCCGCGCCTGAGCCGCCGGCGCCGCTGTGCGTCAGGCCGGGTGGACCCCCGTCGGACCGAATCGAGGCTCGCCAGCGAGACGCTACCGTTGGCACCGATGGACGCATCCACCGACGCCTCCCCCGCATCGAACCTGGCCGCGTTGCTGCGCGCCGACCTGTCGGCGAACCGGGGCAACTCGAAGGGCCGGGTCGTGGTCACCTTGTTCCGCATCGCCGCGATCAAGCGTCACGACGGTGGTCGGCAACGCTGGAACGCCCCGGTGCGGGCGATCTACCGGCTCGTCGTCGAATGGGTGCTCGGCGTCGAGCTGCCGTCATCGGTCGTCGCCGGGCCGGGGCTGCGCGTGTGGCACGGCACCGGCCTCGTGGTGCATGCGAACGTCCGACTCGGTGCCGACGTCACGCTGCGCCACAACACGACCCTGGGTGCCAAGGGCGAGGGCAGCGATGCGCTCGCGCCGGTTCTCGGCGACCGCGTCGACGTCGGAGCCGGTGCGATCGTGCTGGGGGCGCTGGAGATCGGCGACGATGCCGTCATCGGCGCCGGCGCCGTGGTGGTGTCCGACGTACCGGCCGGGGCCACCGTCGTCGGGAATCCTGCGCGCATCCTGCCCCGGTGACCGTCGATCGCCGCATGTGGGCCGTGGTCGGCGGCCCGGGCGACCAGCAGCTCGCACCCTCATCAGCATGTCCCGGGCGCGAAGGCCCCGATAGATGTCAGGTGACCGTGTAGTCGCCGTCGACCGCGTCGAGGGTGACGGTGTCACCGTCGGTGAGCTTGCCCTCGAGGATCGCCATGGCCAAGCGGTCGCCCACCTGCTTCTGGATCAACCGCTTGAGCGGCCGGGCACCGAAGGCCGCGTCGTAGCCGTCGTGGGCGAGCTGGTCGCGTGCGGCCTCGGTGACGCCGAGCTGGATGCGCCGTTCGGCGAGCCGGTTGCGCAGCAGATCCAGCTGGATCTCGACGATGCGCCCGAGGTCGCTCGGCTCGAGCGCCCGGAAGCGGACGATTTCGTCGACACGGTTGATGAACTCCGGCCGGAAGAAGTCCGCTGGCTCGCCGGGCAGGTTCGAGGTCATGATCAGCACCGAGTTCGAGAAGTCGACCGTGCGACCCTGACCGTCGGTGAGCCGACCGTCGTCGAGGAGCTGCAACAGGATGTTGAACACGTCCGGGTGTGCCTTTTCGACCTCGTCGAGCAGCACCACCGAGTAGGGCCGGCGACGCACCGCCTCGGTGAGCTGCCCGCCCTCGTCGTACCCGACGTAGCCCGGCGGTGCACCGACGAGTCGGCTCACCGCGTGCTTCTCCATGTACTCCGACATGTCGATGCGGACCATCGCCCGTTCGTCGTCGAAGAGGAAGTCGGCGAGGCTGCGGGCGAGCTCGGTCTTGCCCACGCCCGTCGGTCCGAGGAACAGGAAGCTGCCGATCGGACGGTTGGGGTCCGACAGTCCGGCACGGCTCCGGCGGATGGCGTTGGCCACGGCGGACACGGCGGTGTCCTGGCCGATGACCCGCTCGTGGAGCACGTCCTCGAGGCGGATGAGCTTGCTCATCTCGCCCTCCATCAGCCGCGAGACCGGAACCCCGGTCCAGCGGGCGACGACCTCGGCGATGTCCTCGGCGTCCACCTCGCGCTTGAGCATCGTTCGGTCGGACTGCAGGTCCTCGAGCTTCGCCCTGGCGGCGTCGAGCTCGCGCTCGAGCACCGGGACGTGGCCGTAGGTGATCTCCGACGCGCGCTGGAAGTCTCCCTCGCGCTGGGCGCGGTCGGCCTCGGCCTTCAGGTCCTCGAGCCGGGCGGATGCCTCGTCGAGCTCCTCCATCTGGTCCTTCTCGGACTGCCAGTGGGCCGTGAGCGCGTCGGCTTCCTCCTGCAGGTTGGCCAGCTCCTCGTCGAGCGATGCCAGTCGCTCCTTGGACGCGTCGTCCGTGGCTTTCTCGAGCGCGACCCGTTCGATCTCGAGCCCCGCGATGCGCCGCC
>SKRR01000176.1 GCA_007118345.1 Microthrixaceae bacterium
CTGCTGAGCTGATCGACGCGGCGACCGCCGCTGGAGGAATCAGTTCGTGACCGACGCACCCGCACTCACCGCGTCCCAGCAACAGCGCCGCGAGCGCATGCTCGGGGCCGCCTTCGAGCTCGCGCTCGAGGGCGGCTGGGAGGCGGTGCAGATGCGCGAGGTGGCGACCCGGGCCGACGTCGCACTCGGCACGCTCTACCGGTACTTCCCGTCAAAGGAGTACTTGTTGGTCTCGGTGATGATCTCCGAGATCGAGGGGCTCACCGACCGCCTGGCGGTTCGCCCGCCGCGTGGCGACGACCCGGTCGAGCGCGTCGTGGACGTGCTGGGTCGCGCGAACGGCGCGTTGCAGCGCCAGCCGAGGGTCACCGTGGCGCTCATCCGGGCGCTGGTCTCGGGCAACGAGGAGATCGCCCCTGCGGTCGCCGAGACGCGTGCGCACATGCGTCGCATCATCAGCGACGCGCTCGGAGCCGAACTCGTCGGCGCCGATGCCTCGGCCGCCGATGCCGAACCCGAGGTGCTCGCCATCGACCTGCTGAGCGACGTGTGGCTCGCTGCGCTGGTCAGCTGGATCTCCGGGGTCGAGCCGGCCTCGTCGGTCATGCCCAAGCTCGAGCGCGCCTCGCGCCTGCTGCTGGCCTGATCCGTCACCGCCGGTCAGGGCGTCGACCAGCCGGCGTCCGGGCCAGTGTGGTCCGCACCACCCAGTGCTGCACGAGCCGGTCGGCACCCGAGAGACCGTCGAGGACCTCGGCCACGTCGCGTTCCGCGGCGGGAAGTGACGCAGGGGGAACCGCTTCCCACAGCTCACGCATGCCGTGGGACCACGACCAGCGGATCCAGTGGTCGGGACCCTCGAACCGCACGTCCTGATGGTCATCGTGGTGCTGCACGTCGACGAACCCCGCGGCGTCGAGCAGGCTGGTGATCGACGCGGCGGTCGCGAACGGTCCGTGCTGGGCCCGACGCGCAGCGGTCGCGTCGTCGTCGGCGTCGTCGGTCGCGCCGGGCACGTGCGCCGACACTGCTGCGAACACCGGCGCGAACCGCTGGTCCTGTGGCCCGAAGGTCGTGAAGCCGAGCAGGCCCGATGGCACCAACGCTGCGCGGTAGGCGTCGAGCGCGGCCCGGTGGTCGGGCAGGAAGAACACCACGAGACCGGCGAGGACCTGGTCGAACGAACCGGGTTCGACCGACGGCGCGCCCGCATCACCCACGTGCGCCTCGGCCCAGTGCAGGTCCTGATCGTCGATGGCGGCCCGGCACCGCTGGACCATCGACTCGGCGAGGTCCAGCCCGACCACCCGCCCCGTGGGGCCCACGGCGCGAGCTGCGGGGACGAGCACCGCGCCCGTGCCGCATCCGACGTCGAGCACGTGGTCACCGGTCCGAGGCGCAGCGTGTTCGACGAGTCGAGCCCCGAAGGTGGTGAAGAAGTCGACACCGGTCAGCTCGTAGGTCGAGGCGGCTCGGTCGAAGCGGGCGACGATGTCGGCGGTCCGTTGCGCACGGTCGTGGTCGCGTTCGGTCACGGCCGGAGTGTACGGCCGGGTCCGACGATCATCGACGGATCTCGACGACCTGACCGTGCGCCCGCACCGAGGCGCCGAGCCCGATCGACGCACTCGCCCCGGCGCCGGCCCGGGAGCGGTCGAGGTTCGGACGGTGCACCGACACATCGGCGGCGTCGGGCGGGAGCTCGACCCGGGAGAAGTGGTCGACTGCAGCGCCCGGGTCGCCGTCGCGCAACGCGGCGATGCCCCACCGCAGCTCGTCATCGGCCACCAACTGGCGCAGGTCCACCGCTACTCGCTGCTCGGTGAGTCCGTCGTCGCGCTCGATGCGGGTGGTCAGGTGCAGCTCGCTCGCAGGGCCGGATCCGTCAGGGATCTCGACGCGCAGCGAGGTGCGGGCGTCCCCGGCCTCGTCGACCAGGCCCAAGGCCCCGGCCATCGACCCGCCGACCCGATGGGCGAGATCACCGTCGAGCTCGAGGATCACCGAGCGTTCCGACCCGTCGGTCGCCACGCGTTCGCCGACCCGCAACGAGTGCTGTGCCCCGGCCACCAACCCGGCACCCGCCGCCGAGGCGCCCCCGGCGCGCAGCGCCGCAGCGGTGTCGAGCTGTGCGAGCCGCTCGACGTGGGTGGGTGGGGGGCTGGTGGTGGCGCCGCCCAGGCGTTCGGTCAACCCGGGATCGCGACCCGTGACGAAGCCGATCACCGAGTCCGCGGCGCGCCCCGCCATGGTCGGGAAGTCGGTACGACCGACGACGGTGAGCGACGCCCGTTCCACCGCGAGCGCGAGGAGCAGACCGGGGACCTCGGCGGTCGGGACCTCCCAGGAGCGTCGCACGGTGACGCCGAGGCCCGCCGTGGCCGCCACCTCGGCACCGACCAGCGGGAGGGTGACGTCGGACGAACCGCCCGATGTCACCTCGAGCGACCCGCCCGCCGCCGCGCCGAGCCCGACCGTGGAGGCATCCGCCCAGGTGAGCAGCGATCGCTCGTCGCCCAGCTCTGCGATCGAGACCTCGCCATCGAGGGTCACCACGCCGAAGCCCACGCCGATGTCGAGCCCGCCGGCGGCATGCACCTCATGGTGTGGCGGCTGGGGCACCCGGAC
>SKRR01000105.1 GCA_007118345.1 Microthrixaceae bacterium
CAGGCGGCCCGGACCGGTCTTGACCAGTCCGCGGCCCGGGATGGCGGGGTCGAAATCGGCGGCCTGGGGCGTGCCGACCACGTCGGTCGAGTCGGCCTCGTCGGCCATGCGCAGCGCGACCCGCAGATTGGTGTTGGCACGAAGGTTGTCCTTGATCACGCCCGCCGGCCGCTGGGTGGCGAGTATGAGGTGGAGCCCGAGGGATCTGCCGCGCTGCGCGACGTTCACCACGCCGTCGACGAACTCGGGAACGTCGTTCACGAGCGCAGCGAACTCGTCCACCACGATGACGAGGCTCGGCGGCGCGTCGGGGTCGTTCCGCTTCTCGAGCTCCACGAGATCCTTCGCCTTCTTGGCGTTGAGAACGTGCTCACGGTGCCGGAGCTCGGCGTCGAGCGAGGTGAGCGCTCGCCGCACCAGGTGCGGGCTGAGGTCGGTCACCAGCCCGACGCTGTGCGGCAGGTCGACACACTCGGCGAACGCGGCACCACCCTTGTAGTCGACGAACAAGAACGTGACGCGCGACGGGCTGTGCATCGCCGCCATGCTGAGGATCCAGGTCTGCAGGAACTCGCTCTTTCCCGCACCCGTCGTGCCGCCGACCAGCGCGTGCGGGCCGTGGGCACGCAGGTCGAGGTGCAACGGCCCGGCGGCGCCCTGCCCGACGAGCGCTCGCAGCGTGTTGCCGCGCTTGCGCCGTGGTGCGCCCGGGCCTGGAGGCAAGGAGTTGTTCTCGCGCCACAGGTCGACCACCGCGTCGGTCGAGCCGGCGAGCGCCGTGCCGGTCAGGCCGAGCAGCGAGATCGTCAACGGGAGATCGGTGGCGTCGTCGGACTTGGCGCCACTGTCGACGAGAGGCGCAAGGCGGCGGGCGAACCGCTCCACCGATGCCGGGTCGACCGATTCGAGCTCGAGATCATCGACCGCGATCGCCGTCGGAACGTCGCCGGCACGTCCGGTTCCCGAGTTCGGATCAATCGCGACGAACGCCCGACACGCAGCCGGGAGCCGTTCCTCGGTCGCCGCCGACCACACGACGTGGACGCCGCACGCCGGACCGCGCTCGGCGATCTGCACGAGGCGAGACCGCTCGATCGGTGCGTCGTCGGTCACGAGTACCACAACTGCGGGCAATCCGGCACCTGCCCCGTCGCTCCGTTCGAGCGAGCGCTGGGCCACCAGCTCCTCGAGCTCCGACACGAGCACGTTCGCTTCCGCGGAGTTGGACGCGAGGTGTTCGCACTCGAGCGGCGAGAACTCGGAGCCGACGTGCGGCAGCCACTTGATCCACTCCCACGGCTGTGACGAGGCGGTGACGCCGGCGAGCACCACCTCGCTCGGCGAGTGCAGCGCCGAGACTTGAGCGATCACCCCGGCGGTGACGCCGAGGGCGACCGACTCGGGTCCCGCCACGCCGATGTTGCCTACGACGCCCAAGTCCGCCACCACAGGCACGCGCTGCACCGACGAGAACGGTCCGACCACCTCGTCCAGCTCGCGTCGAAGCGCCGGGATCGCCTCGTTGCCAGCAGGCATCTCGACGGTGTTCCGGGACGGGAGGGTTCCGAGTCCCAACCGAACGTGCAGGAAGGGTCGATGCTCGGGACGCCGCGTCCAGATCAGTGGTGACAGCTGGTCGGCGGCCACGAGCAACTGGTCGACCGACGGATGCTCGAGCAGACGTCCCGTTCGCTCGCGCTTGCGTCCTTCTTGCAGCTGCACCGACAGGTCGACGAGCGCCGCCCGGAAGTTCGCCGTCGCGACCTCGAGCGCCCGTTTGCCCGAACGTCGGTTCTCGGCGTACGACCCGATCATCATCATCGGGCTGAGTGCCACGAACAGGATCGACATCGGGTTACGGGTGATCGCGTAGATCATCCCGGCCATCATCACCGGCGCCGCGAGCATGACGAACGGGAACCGAGCGGGTTGAGGTGGCTTCGGTGGTTGGGGTGCCGTGAACTCGACACCGACGTACGGGGGATCGAGTCGCGGCGACCGATTGAAGGCCACTACCTGCTCGGCGGAGTCGTCGGTTGCGCCGCGGGCGGCGTGGAGCGTGACGGACACGACGGAGTCGCCGAGCGTCGCCACGTCTCCGGCCCGCAGTACGGCACGGTCGACCACCTGGTTGCTGATCAGGATCCCGTTCGCCGACGAGTCGTCGATCAGCTCGACCATGTCCGACACGTTGACCTTGGCATGTCGCTTGCTGACCATCGGGTCCGCCAGCCGGACATCGCAGGCGTGGTCACGGCCGACGAGGTTCGTCCCACGGTGGAGCGGGTAGGTGGCCGGCGCACCGGGGCCCGCCACGAGGTGCAACGTGGCGGCTGGCGCGCGCTGCACCGTCGACGGAGGTGCCACCGCTGCAAGGTTGACGACGTCGCCCGAACGGATCCCGGCGTCGGCGAGCGTCATCGCGGCGCCGACGACCCGCTCGCCGCGGCTCCCCGGGTTGACCGTCAACCCGAGTGGCCCCGACGCGGGGAGCGTCGCGCGTGGATGGCTCGTGCGGATCCGCTCGGTGAGGTCGCCCACCGTCGCCGTCACATCGGTGGTGACCACGACGTCGTCACGATGGCCGCCGGCGAGCACCGTCAAGCGCAGCTGCATCAGC
>SKRR01000091.1 GCA_007118345.1 Microthrixaceae bacterium
CCGAGCCGAACCTGAACGCGTCGGGCCGGTTGACCGTGACCGGCGCGGTCGTCTCGGTGAGCCCGTAGCCCTCGATGATCGTGATGCCCGCAGCGTGGAAGAACTCGGCGAGGTGCGGTGCGAGCGGTGCCCCACCCGAGATGCAGTAACGGACCCGCCCCCCGACGGAGGTCCGCAGCTTCGAGTACACCAGGACGTCGGCAAGGCGGTGCCGCAGTCGCAACAGCGCTCCGGGACGGTCCTCACCCGACCAGCGTTCGGCGGTGCGGACCGCGAAGTCGAACACCGGCCGTCGCAGCCCCGTGGCCTTTCGACGTGCAGCGGTGTGGATCTTCTGGAAGACCCGCGGGACGGCGAGCAAGAACGTGGGACGAAACGCCACGACGTCCTCGCGCATGTCGTCGATCGACCGCGCGTACCCCAGCTGCACCGAGGTCTCGAAGCAGACGAACTGCACCACCCTGGCGAAGATGTGCGCGAGCGGGAGGAACATGAGGGTCGATTCGCCCTCCCCCAGCATTTCGTCGAGCGCCTCACGCGCCTGCACGGTGGTCCACGTCAGGTTGCGGTGGGTGATCGGGCACCCCTTCGGACGACCGGTGGTGCCGGACGTGTAGACGATGGTGGCGACGTCGTCACCCACGAGGTCGCCACAGCGCTGCGCGACCTCGTCCTCCCGGCCCGCGCCCCGCTCGGCGAGTCCGTCGAGTGCGCCATCGGACAGGTCGAGCACCTCCCGCACGGCCCCGGGTGCGGCGCTCTGCAACGTCTCCTTCAACGCGCCGTCGCCCGCGATCGCGAGCACCGCGTCCGAATCCGACAGGATCCACTCCGCCTGCTCGGTCGAACTCGTCTCGTAGACCGGGACCGTGACTGCTCCCGCCGCCAGCACCGCCAGATCGACCAAGGTCCAGTCGACCGACGTGGCACTCATGAGCGCGACCCGGTCCCCCGGTTCGATGCCCGTCGCGATGAGGCCCGCCGCGATCGACCGCACCCGTGCAGCGAGCTCGGCAACGTCCATGCCCGACCAGCGTTCACCGTCCGCGTCGACGGGGTACCGCACGACGTGTGTCGGGTCGCCGCCGGGTTCCCGCTCCCAGAGCCACGTGGTGGCGTGACGATTCCTTGCCACATCGACCGGGTCGTCTCCCCGTAACCGTTGACGGTTCTCGGATGGGCTCGCTTCGGTGGCCACGTCGTCTCCTCGTCGGTACAGGTGCGTACAGGTACGTCTCTCGTGGGTACCTACCCAGTTCTGCCGCCGGTGCCGCCCGGCGTCGCTGCGCTCCCCCGGGCCGACGACCTCTCGGACGACTCGTGTGGGGGTGACTGGATGTGAATGGCGTATTCCGGCAATGTTTCCAGCATGTTTCCTGACGGCGGGGGTGGGCGGCTCGGAGGCGGCCCGATCGAACACCGGAACCGCGCCATGCGCGTGCTCGGTCTCGCCCTGATCGGCGTCCTGAGCTGGATGGTGCTGGTCAACGCGTGGGGCGACCCGCGGATGACGACCGTCGGGCTCGCGATCGTGGTCTGGTGCGCCGGTTCGTGGGCGACGACACGACTGCTCGTGCGGCCCACGGTGCTGGTCGACGACCACGGCATCAGTGTCGTCAACCCGTTCACCAGCCACCGGGTGGCCTGGGCCGAGGTGTTGTCGGTGACCCTCGGCAACGGTCCGGTCCGTGTGCATCAGCGCCAAGGGCCAGCGATCCCGCTCTGGGCATCGATCGAGTTGGCGCCCATCCGCGGTGAACACCCCCACGCCGACCGGGTTGCCCTGGCGCTGTCGACCCGGCTCGACGAGGCCCGGCACCGCCACCGCTCGACCAAACCGCGCCCGAGCTGATCCTTCACCCGGGCCGGTCCCCGCCCGGGTGTCGCGACGATCATCGGAGAAGTCACCCCGGGCGTACCGCTGCCGGTTCAACCGCGACGGGCGAGCTCACTCCCTCAGCAACGACCGGACCGCGTCGATCGTGTCGGCGCCGTCGGCATCGCGGTCCTCGCGGTAGCGCACGACCCTGGCGAACCGCAGCGCGACGCCACCGGCGTAGCGAGTGGAGCGTTGCACCCCGTCGAGCGCCACCTCGACGACCTGCTCGGGGCGGACCCGCACCGTGCCCGGCCCGGGCGGCACCACCTCATCGACCGCGAGCTCGGTGAGCCGCGTCGTCTGCCAGGCCAGCAACTGGTCGGTGAGGCCCTTGAAGGTCTTGCCGACCATGACGAAGCCGCCGTCGGGGTCGCGTGCCCCGAGGTGCAGGTTCGACAGCCATCCTGTGCGGCGCCCGTGTCCCCACTCCGCCGCCAGCACCACCAGATCGAACGTGTGGACCGGCTTGACCTTCCGCCACGCCGACCCACGGCGTCCCGCCTGGTACGTCGAGTCGAGCCTCTTCACCACGACGCCCTCGTGTCCCGCGTCCAACGCGGCGACGAGCACGCTCGCGGCCTCGTCAGGGTCGGAGGTGCGGGTGGCCGGGACCCGGTGCACGCCGATGAGTTCGTCCAGCAGCGTGATGCGCACCGAGAGCGGCTCGTCGATCAGGTCGGTACCGTCCACGTGCACCACGTCGAAGAAGAAGGGCTGGAGACCCGGGTCGCCCGGATCGTC
>SKRR01000276.1 GCA_007118345.1 Microthrixaceae bacterium
CTTGGTGAACGTCCCGGGGTTGCCGCACCCGACCCAGAGTGGTGGATGACCCACGCCGTACGGCTTCGGCAGGATGTTGTGCGGCTTCTCGACACGGAAGAACTCGCCCTCGAAGGTGTAGTCCCGCTGCTCCCACATGCGCAGGATCTCGGGTGCCGCCTCGTCCCACATGGCCTTGGTCTCGGAGGTCAGCAGGTCGAAGGTCGCCATCTCGTGGCTGCCGGCGCCTCGGCCGGTGCCCCACTCGTAGCGGCCATTGGTGATGTGGTCGAGCATCGCGACGCGCTCGGCGTTGCGGACCGGGTGGTTCACCGGCCGCGACAGGTTCATGATCGCCGAGCCCATGTGGATGCGACTGGTCTTGGCCGCGACGTAGCCGAACACCACTTCGGGCGCGGACATGTGTGAGTACTCCGTCAGCGCGTGATGCTCCCCGAACCAGACGTACTTCCAGTTGTACCCGTCGGCGTGGATCGCGTAGCCGACCTCTCGCATGATCATCTCGTGCTCCGACGCCGGGTCATGGGCGGCCGGGCCGGGCAGGTAGCCGTTGAGGAAGAGTCCGAACTCCATTGGGAACCGCCTTCAGGGAGAGAAACAAGAACACGTTCTAATGTAGGACATTACCGCTCGCCGGGCAACGGTTCGTGTGGGCGCTCCCCACCATGTCGATCTGGCGGGTAGAGTGGGATCCGTGGGCCGTACCACACGGGTACGGTCGCAAGTGAAGAGAAGAGAAGACGTTGGCTACAGGTACCGTGAAGTTCTTCAACAACGAGAAGGGCTTCGGATTCATCTCCCGTGAACAGGGCGAGGACGTGTTCGTCCATTACAGCAACATCACCGGATCGGGCTACCGCTCCCTCGAGGAAGGCCAGCGGGTCGAGTTCGACGTCGCTCCCGGCCGAAAGGGCGAGGAGGCCCAGAACGTCCGGGTCGTCTGATCCCCACGTTCGCTGAGGGAGCCGCCGGCCAGTGCCGGCGGCTCCGTCATGTCCGGACCGCATGCGGCGCCGCCGGTGTGGTCCCCACTTGATCGAGCACTACCACGGAGGTTCCCGATGGGTGCCAGCAGAACGAGTTTCGAGAAGCTGCAGCGGGACCGCGCGAAGAAGGCGAAGGCGGCGGCGAAGCGGGAGAAACGCCTCGAGCGCTCCCAAGGCATCGAAGCGGACGAGTCCCCCGAGGGTGAGGCCCCCACCGAGCTCGCCACCTTCGCCCCGGGCGAGGAGATCCCCGCCGACCAGCTGTTGAAGATGGTGGCGGACCTGCACGAACGCTTCGAGAACGACGAGATCACCTTCGACGAGTTCGAGGAGCGCAAGACCGAGCTGTTCGCCATGCTGTCGGTCGACTGAACAGCCGGTCGTCGCTCGAACTGCCGCTCGACGGGGCTGTCGCTCGATCGACGTTCAGGAGAGCAGTCCGCCCCGGGTCATCGCGAGCACGTCGAGTGCTTCGTCCAGCTGGGCCGAAGTTGCCAGTCCCTCGTCGAGCACGACCTCACGCACGGTCCGGTGCTCCGCAACCGCACGATGCGCCGCAGCGGCGGCTGCTTCGTAACCGACGAGCGGGACCAGCGCCGTCACGAGCGATGGTGACGACTCTGCGTACCGTCGACACACCTCCTCGTCGGCCTCGATGCCGTCGACGCACCGATCCGCCAGCAGGCGGCTGCTCGACCCGAGGAGGGCGATCGACTCCAACAGGTTGCGGGCCATCACCGGCAACATGACGTTCAGCTCGAACGTGCCCGCCGATGCGCCGAACGCAACGGCTGCGTCGTTGCCCACGACCTGGGCGACCACCTGGTGGACGGCTTCGGGCAGGACCGGGTTGACCTTGCCGGGCATGATCGAACTGCCGGGTTGCAGATCGGGCAGACGGATCTCACGCAGTCCGGTCGACGGTCCCGACGCCATCCAACGCAGGTCGGTCGCCAGCTTGTTGAGCGAGATCGCCACCACCCGGCAGGCGCCGCTGACCTCGGCGAGCACGTCCTGGCCGCCCTGCGCCTCGAAGTGGTCGACCGCTTCGCGGAGGTCGAGGTCGAGCGCGTCGCCGAGCAGCGCGATCGTCGCGGTGGCGAAGCCATCGGGAGCGTTCAACCCGGTGCCGACCGCGGTGCCGCCGAGGGGGAGCTCTCCGAGGCGACCGAGGGTCGCACGGATCCGCTCGCAACCGAGCTCGACAGCTCGCGCGTACCCGCCGAACTGCTGACCCAGCGTGATCGGCACTGCGTCCATGAGGTGGGTCCGACCTGACTTGACCACGGTGGCGAAGCGCTGCTCCGCCCGCCGCAACGAGCTGCCGAGGTGTTCCAGCCCGGGCAGCAGTTCGGCGTGGATCGCCCCGAGCGCGGCGATTCGGATGGCGGTGGGGATGACGTCGTTCGAGGACTGCGATGCGTTCACGTGGTCGTTCGGGTGCACCGGGACCTCACCCCGACGGCTGGCCAGCGACGAGAGGACCTCGTTGACGTTCATGTTCGTCGAGGTGCCCGAGCCGGTCTGGAACACATCGACCGGGAAATGATCGTCGTGGAGTCCACCGAGCACCTCGTCGGCGGCGGTGCGCACCGACACGGCGACCTCGGGCGGGATGACACCGAGTCGTTCGTTGGCGCTGGCGGCAGCGCGCTTGATCGCGACCACGGCCCGCACCAGGTTCAGGTCGACGCTGCGGCCCGAGATCGGGAAGTTCTCGACCGCTCGCTGGGTCTGTGCGCGCCACAGTGCATCGACGGGCACGGCGACCTCGCCGAGCGCGTCGTGTTCGATGCGGTGGTCGGTGGAGGGCTGGTCGCTCACGATGGGCTCCTGTGGAGTCGGGCGATGACGTCGTCGGCAGTCGCCTCGCCGGAGCGGACCGCACCCTCCATGTACCCGTTCCACACCGTGGCACACTCCGCCCCGGCCCAGTGGATCGGGCCGACTGGCTCGCGCAGCGCCGGTCCGAACGAGGTCCAGACCCCCGGAGTGAAGTGTGCGCCGTAACAGCCGCGACTGAACTCCTCGGCCATCCAGTCGCGCTCGAGGTACTCGAGGGGTGCGCCCGCACCGTCGCCGAAGTAGCGGCGGAGGCATCCCACGACGGCGGCACGGCGTTCGTCGAGGGTCCGCCTGCCCCAGTACCGACCGTCGTCCGCCTCGAGAAAGCCGACGATGACCCCCAGGTGGGCGTCGGGCGGGCTGTTGTCGAAGGTGACCTTCACCGGCCCTGTGTCCGAGGCGACCTGACCGGTGAGCCCGTCGTCGCGCCAGAAGGGACGCTCGTAGACCGCGTGGAACTTGATGACGGACCCTGCGGGCAGACGCTGGGTGAGCTGGTCCCTCCAGGAGGGGAGCGCCGGTCGGTACCGGATCCGACCAGCGAGGGTCGGGGGCAGGGTGATGATGGTCGTTCGCGCCCGGACCCGGTCGCCATCGGAGAGCTCGGCGATCACACCGTCGTCGCCATGGACGACCGCCTCGACCACCGCGCCGAGCCGGACCAGCGGTCCGAGCTGCTCGGCAAGTGCCTCGCTGATGCGGATGGTGCCGCCCACGACGCGGTCTCGCTGGGCGCCCCGGTCGACCGAGAGCAGGGTCTCGAGGTCGGCGCCGGAGTGGGCGTAGAACAAGGCGTGCAGCGCCGAGAAATCCCTGCTCTCGGCCGAGAAGACGGCCTCGGCGGCGATCCGGAAGAAGGTGCGCCCAGCCCGGGTCCGCAGGTTCGAGCGGAGCCACGACTCGAAGGTCTGCCCGTCGAGCTCGCGTGCACCGGGTGCCTCCCATGGCTGGCCGAGCGGCACCTTCGCAGCGAGGGAGTTGAAGCGCCGCAGCCCCTGGAAGAGATCGGCGAGCTCGAACGGGCCCAGGCGCGGGATGGCCCCTCGGTGCGACGCGAGGCGAGCCACCCGTCCGCCGAGCACCGTGAGGTGCTGGCCGCGGTTCCACGTCGGGAAGGTGGTCAGACCGAACTCGTCGACCAGCTCGTACATGCGGTTCTGGGTCGGGCCGAGCCACTGGCCACCGAGCTCGAGCGGCGTCCCGTCGACGGTGACGCCACCCTCGGTCCGTCCACCCACGCGGTCGCGGGCCTCGAGGACCGCCACGTCGAGTCCTGCGTCGGTGAGTTGGCGTGCAGCGCTCAGTCCGGCCAACCCGGCGCCGACCACCACCACGTCGTGGATGGTCATGCCGCGTCCCCGGAGGTCCACTGCACGCCGGGGTGGAGGCCGGCGAGACGGTCCTGCCGCCGCCAGTACCAGCGAACCCACGGCGGGCGGTGGTCGGCCACGGGACCCGCCGCGACGTCGGCCGTCCAGCGCTCGAGCAGGTCGTCCGCACGGTCGAACGCGTCCTGACCCCGAGGAGGAGCTTCCAACCACTCGGCCTCGGTGCGGTCACGTTCGCGGCCGAAGCGGGCGGTGAGGGCCAGCGGGTCCCGGACCACGGCGCGGTGCAGCCGTTCGTGACGCCACCACAGGGATCCTTCGTCGGCGCGGTCCGTCGGCGACGCACCCAGCTCGACGCTGGTGTCCACGGTGACCGGCTTGAACAGCCCCGTGCACGGCGCCGCCGTGGCGGTGACCCAGTGCTGCGCCGGTGATCGACGGAGATCCGCCACCCAGGACGCGGTCGTCTGGCTGTTGGTCAGCGCCCCACCGGCGTGCAGACACGGCGCCGACATCGCTCCGTTGACGGGGGAGTAGACCGGCGCAGCGCCCTGCCCGTGGGAGCGCAGCGTCGCCATGAGGTCCGCCACGCCGTTCGCAGCGAGGGCCGCCCGTGTGGTCAGCCGACGGCGCAGATCGCAGCGGGCCACGCGCCCGCGGAGCCGGTCGGCGTGGGCAGTGGCGAAGGGTTCGATCGTCAGGCCGTTCGAGATCGATCGGGCGGGACCCGCGACCCGCTCGGTGACCCACGAGCGACCCGCCGTCTCGAGCACCACGGCGCCGTCGGGGTCGGCGACGATGAAGCTGTTGTCATAGCTGAAGCCCGGGTGGGCCCGGCTGCACGAACCTCCCTGGCCGTGGCGCTCCAGCAGCTCCACGATCGTCGCCACGGCGTCGTCGGCGTTGCTCGAACGTTCGAGCGCGAGCCGGACCAGGTCCATGCCCAGCAGTCCCGGGGTCGATTCGTGGGCGTCGGTGAACACCGCCTCGTTGCCGATGACAACTCCTGCGTCGTTCGCCCCCATCTCGGCGCCCCACATCCACCACGGTCGCGAGATCAGCACGGCACGGGTCGCGGCGACCTGGCGAATCGTGATCCACGTGCAGGTGACCTCCGCCCGCTCGGGGTGCACCGAAGCGGGATGCCACTCGAGCAGTTGCGCCTCGTTGGCATCCCGATCGCTGTTCTTGGCGAACAGCACCCCGTCGTCGGTCAGGCGGACCATCGTGTCGCACACGCAACGAATCTACGCCGCGAAAGCCGTTGACGTTCTGCCGGTAGCCTGCCTCACAGGGGGTACAGCGTGAGTGACACAGCGAGCTTCATGTCGCGGATCCGCGAGTGGTCCTCTGCGGGTGAGGGCACGGGTGAGTCGCCCGCGCGCATCCGCCGGATGGTCGCGGCGGGGGTGCAGCCGCCCCGGATCGCCATCCTCGGTGCAGGGGCAGGTGGGCTGTGCATGGCGCTGCAGCTCCAGGACGCCGGCATCGACACGTTCACGATCTACGAGAAGTCCGACGGGGTCGGCGGGACATGGCGGGACAACACCTACCCGGGTGCGGCGTGCGACGTGCCGTCGCACCTGTACAGCTTCTCCTTCGCACCCAAGACGGACTGGAGCCGGAAGTTCGCCGAGCAGCCGGAGATCCTCGACTACTTCGAGTCGCTGGTCCGTGACCACGGCCTCGAGCCGCATCTGCGGTTCGGCGTCGAGATCGCCTCCGCTCGTTGGGACGAGGACGGTCAGGAGTGGGAGCTCACCACGTCGACCGGTGAGCGGATCACCGCCGAGGTGGTCGTGAGCGGTCTGGGACAGCTCAACCGGCCGCATGTGCCGGACCTGCCGGGCCTCGACGACTTCGAGGGCACGTGGTTCCATTCAGCTCGTTGGGATCACGAACACGACCTCCGGGGCGAACGTGTTGCGGTCGTCGGCATCGGCGCGAGCGCGATCCAGTTCGTGCCCCGCATCGCGAAGGTCACCCGACAGCTGACGCTGTTCCAGCGGAGCGTCAACTACGTGGCGCCCAAACCCGACCGTCGGTTCCGCAGCTGGGAGAGATGGCTGCTCGACCGGGTGCCGCCACTGCAGCGTGCCTACCGGGCATCGATCTACTGGCGGTTCGAGGCCCGGTTCCAGCTCATGCGAAAGGGCAGCCGCCTCGGCGCGCTGATGCAGGACCGCTTCGGGAAGGAGATCTCGAAGCTCGCGAGCGAGCACCTCCCCGCCGAAGCCCTCGTGCCGGACTACAGCCCCGGGTGTCGGCGCATCCTGATCGCCAACGACTGGTACCCCACCCTGTTGCGTCCCGACGTCGAGGTGGTGACCGAGGAGATCGAACGGGTGACCGAGCACTCGGTCATCACGACCGGCGGACGCGAGGTGCCGGTCGACACGATCGTGTTCGGCACGGGGTTCCACAGCACCGAGTTCCTCTCACCGCTGCGGATCACCGGCCGCGCCGGGCGCGACCTGAACGAGGTGTGGGCCCAGGGCGCCGAGGCGCACCTCGGCGTCGCTGTCCCGGGGTTCCCCAACCTCTTCCTCCTGTACGGGCCCAACACCAATCTCGGGCACAACTCGATCCTGTTCATGATCGAACAGCAGGTGGGATTCATCAGGTCGCTGATCGCGGAGCAGATGGCAGAGGGCGCCGGTGCCATCGAGGTCACCGACGCGGCCATGGCCGCCTACGAGGCGGAGATGCTCGACGCGACGAGTCGGACCGTGTGGGCCGAGGACTGCTCGTCCTGGTACAAGAACGAGGCGGGCCGGGTGACCAACAACTGGCCCGACTACTCGATCAAGTACCGGCGCCGGCTCCGCCGCCGGCACAGGGGTGACTACCGGTTCACGCCCGCCCGCCGCGGCGCCGAGCCCGAGCGCCCGCTCACAACGTCGGGGGCAGCACCGCCTCGATGAGGTTCGGTCCTTCTGTCGCCAACGCTGCCTCGAGTTGCTCGGTGAACTCCTCGGCGGTGGTGGCCCGGGTGGCCGCGACGCCCATGCCCGACGCGAGGGCGACGAAGTCCAGGTCGGGGCGGGTCAGGTCGAGCATCTCGAGTGCGCGCGGCCCCGGATCGGCCCCGACGCGACTGAGCTCGAGGTTGAGGATCGCGTAGGACTGGTTGTTGAGGACCACGGTGGTGACGTCGAGTCCTTCGCGGACCTGGGTCCACAACGCCTGGAGGGTGTACATCGCCGAGCCGTCGGCCTCGAGGTTGAGGACCTTGCGGCCCGGCGCGGCGACCGCCGCGCCGGTGGCGACGGGCATGCCGTAGCCGATGGCTCCGCCCGGCAGGCACAGCCAGTCGTGGCGTGGCGCACCGGCGGTGAAGCCCGAGACGAACAGACCGGCGGTGTTGCCCTCGTCGACGACGATGGCGCCCTCGGGCAGGAGGGCGCCGACGGCCGCGGCGAACGTCTCTGCGTTGAGCGGACCCGATGGACGGTCAGGACGGAACGCTCCGGCGCGGGGTGCTGCGTCGGCCGGCGCGCCGAGCTCGTCGGCGAGCGCCTCGAGTGCGGCGACGGCGTCATCGCCGCCGGTCGCGAGCACGTGCACAGCGCAACCGTCGGGGACCAGATCCGAGGCCTTGTCGGGGTAGGCGAAGAAGGAGACCGGCGAGGTGGCGTCCACCAGCACGAGGTGGGACAACCCGTCGAGCTGGGCCTGGGCGAACTCGGCCAGGTAGCCGAGCCGTTCGACCGCCGGCAGGCCGTGCCCGCGCTCGAGGCGGGTGGGGAAGGTCTCGGCGAGCACCTTCGCCCCGCTGGTCGCCGCCACGCGGGCGCCGGCGTCCAGACCTGGTTCACGCAGCGTGGCGCCACCCAGCAGCAACGCGGTGGGCGCATCGCTGCGCAGCACCGCGGCGATGTCGCTGATCGTGGACGCGTCGACCGGTGCGGGGGGCGTCGCGGCCACCGGAGCGACCGGGCCCGGAGCGTCGAGCCAGCAGACATCTGCGGGCAGTACGAGGGTGGCGACCTGTCCGGGAGGTCCCTGGGCGGCGGCGACCGCGTCCGCCGCATCGCTCGCCACCTCGGATGGGTCGGTGCTGGAGCGGATCCAGCTGGAGACTCCCGATGCGATCGCAGCGATGTCGCTCTGCAGCGGGGCGTCGTACTTCGCGTGGTACGTGGCATGGTCACCGACGATGTTCACCACCGGGGTGCGCCCCCGACGTGCGTTGTGCAGGTTGGCCAGCCCGTTGCCCAACCCCGGACCGAGGTGGAGCAGCACCGCGGCAGGTCGTCCCGACATCCGGGCGTAGCCGTCGGCAGCGCCGGTCGCCACGCCTTCGAACAGCGCGAGCACGGAGTGCATCTCGGGCACGTCGTCGAGCGCCGCCACGAAGTGCATCTCGGAGGTGCCGGGATTCATGAAGCAGGTGTCGACCCCTGCGTCGACGAGAGTGCGGATGAGTGCCTGCGCGCCGTTCATGTGGTTCTCCAGTTGCGGTGGGGGCGGATCATTCGAAGAGGATTCCGGGGTTCATGATCCCGTTGGGGTCGAACGCCGATTTGATGCGTCGCATCAGCGCGATCTTGGTGGGGTCCTCGAGCTCGTTGAAGTACCGCCGTTTGGCCACGCCGACCCCGTGTTCGCCCGAGATGGTGCCACCGAGCCGCATGCCGGCGGCGAACAGCGACGTCAACAACGCCGCCCGTCGCTCGTCGTCCCCACAGAAGACACCCAGGTGCACGTTGCCGTCCCCGGCGTGACCGCAGCCGGCGATCCACGCCGCGTGCTGGGCGGCGAGCCCGCCCACCTCGTCCATGAACGCCGGGATCTGCGCGCGAGGCACGACGATGTCGATGATGTCATCGGCACCGTTGGCCTTGGCCATCCAGAAGGCCTTCTCCCGGGCCTCGATGAGCTCGTGCGCGGAGTTGGGCGGCAGCACGTACACGTCGATCGCTCCGAGCTCGGCGAGCAGTTCGGCGAGTCGTTCGGTGTCCTCGTCGAGGCGATCCTCGACCGGGTTCTCCATCATCACCACGAGATAGGCGAGGGCCGTGTCCTTGACGTCCTGGGGGATACCGAGCTCGAGCCCGCAGTAGGACTGCGTCGCCGACATGGTGAGCAGGTCGATGTACTCGAGGATCAGCGGCCCGAGACCCGAGTCGATGACCCGGGGCACCGCGTCGGTCACCTGCTCGAGCGTGGTGAACGGAGCGAGGACGGTGGTCTGGTGGGCCGCACGGGGATGGAGCTTGAGGGTCGCCTCGGTCACCAGGGCGAGAGTGCCCTCGCTGCCGATGATCAGCTGGTTGAGGTCGTAGCCGGTTGACGCCTTGACGAACTTGCCGCCGCTGCGGATGGTCTCGCCCCCCGGGAGCACGGCCTCGAGACCGAGCACCTGGTGGCGGGTGACGCCGTACTTCACCGCTCGCATGCCGCCGGCGTTGGTCGCGATGTTGCCGCCGATGCTCGCGGAGTACTCGCCGGGGTAGACGGTGTAGCTGAGACCAGCTGCCGAGGTCAGCTCATCGAGCTGATCGAGCTGCACACCCGGTTGGACCACTGCCACGTGGTTGTCGGCGTCGATCTCGAGCACGTGGTTCATCCGCTCGAAGGAGACCAGGATGCCCTCGGCACCGGGAACGGCTGCTCCCGACAGGCCGGTGCCCGAGCCCCTCGCGGTCACCGGGATCCGTTCGGCATCGGCGAACCGCAGCACGGCGGCGACCTCGTCGGTCGACTCGGGGCGCACGACCACGGCGGGAACCACGGCATCCACGGTCAGGCACTCGTCGTGCGAGTAGTCCTCGGGGGCGTCCGCACCAGCCTGCAGGCGGTCGCCGGGCAGGACCTCGCCCAGTCGGTCGATCACTTCGGCCACAACGCCCCCCGGTCCATCCTCGTCGTCAACCCTGCGGGTCGCACAACGAAGTCTGGCAGATCTGCATGTCGCTCAGGGGAGGAGGTGGGTGAGCGACGCACGGA
>SKRR01000082.1 GCA_007118345.1 Microthrixaceae bacterium
CGACCAGGCCCAACGACTGCGCGACGATCCGTCGCTGTGGGACACCGCCGTCGAGGAGATGTTGCGCTGGGGCAGCTCGATCCACAACTTCCGACGCACCGCCACCCGCGACACCGAGCTGGGTGGGGCCCCGATCGCCGAGGGCGACAAGCTCGTTATGTACTACGCATCGGCCAACCGCGACGAGGACGTGTTCGAGGATCCCCACACGTTCGACGTCGGGCGGACACCCAACGACCACGTCGCCTTCGGTGGTGGCGGGGTGCACTACTGCCTCGGCGCCAACCTGGCGCGTGCAGAGATCCGCGCCACCATGCGTCAAGTGGTCGAACGGCTGGCGAACATCCAGCTCGCCGGACCACCCGAGCGGCTCATCAGCGATTTCGTCAACGGCATCAAGCGGATGCCGGTCACGTGGTGAAAGGAATCCCACATGCGTACCCAAGTCTGTGACGACCTCGGCATCGAGTTCCCGATCTTCGCCTTCACGCACTGCCGCGACGTCGTCGTGGCGGTGTCGAAGGCCGGAGGTTTCGGTGTGCTCGGTGCGGTCGGCTACTCGCCCGAACAGCTCGAGATCGAGCTCAACTGGATCGACGAGCACATCGGCGATCACCCGTATGGCGTCGACATCGTCATCCCGAACAAGTACGAGGGCATGGACGAGAACATGTCCACCGAGGAGCTCACGAAGATGCTCCAGGACATGGTCCCGAAGGAGCACCTCGACTTCGCCCGCAACCTCATGATCGACCACGGCGTGCCCCTCAAGGACGACGAGGACGACAACACGATGCAGCTGATCGGCTGGACCGAGGCGACCGCGACGCCCCAGGTGGAGGTGGCGCTGCGCCACCCGAAGATGACCCTGATCGCCAACGCGCTCGGGACCCCGCCGAAGGACATGATCGATCTGATCCACGCCGAGGGACGCAAGGTGGCCGCGCTGTGCGGTTCGCCGTACCAGGCGATGAAGCACGCCGATGCCGACGTCGACATCATCATCGCCCAGGGCGGCGAGGGTGGAGGTCACTGTGGCGAGGTCGGCTCGATCGTGCTGTGGCCCCAGGCGGTCAAGGCCGTTGCGCCGCGGCCCGTGCTCGCCGCTGGTGGCATCGGCAGCGGTGAGCAGATCGCCGCCGCACTGGCACTCGGCTGCCAGGGGGCGTGGACCGGTTCGCAGTGGCTGATGGTCGAGGAGGCGGAGAACACCCCGGTGCAGCAGCAGGCCTACATCGACGCCGGCTCGCGCGACACGGTGAGGTCGCGTTCGTTCACCGGCAAGCCCTGCCGCATGCTCAAGAACGAGTGGACCGAGGCCTGGGAAGATCCGAACACGCCCGATCCGCTGGGCATGCCGCTGCAGTACATGGTCTCGGGTGTGGCGGTGGCGGCCACCCACAAGTGGCCCGATCAGACCATCGACGTGGCCTTCAACCCGGTGGGCCAGGTGGTCGGCCAGTTCGAGAAGGTCGAGAAGACCGCGGCGGTCATGGAGCGGTGGGTGAACGAGTACCTCGAAGCCACCTCGCACCTCGACGAGCTCAACGCCCGCGCGATGGGGTGATCGCCGCCGGGACGGTCGTCAAGGTCGGCTGATCAGCTCAGGTCGCGTGGCACCACGTGAGCTCGATGTGGTCGCCGCCGCTTCGTTTCGCGCCGTAGGACGCTGCGTCCGCGGCCTGCAGCGCCGCCGAGAGCTCCACCGGCCCGCCCAGCAACGCAATGCCGACGCTGCCGGTGACCCGTCCGACGCTGCCGTTGTCCAGGTCGAACGGCGCGGCGAGCACCGCCCGGACCCGCTCCGCCAACTGCATCGCGTCGTCGGCGTCGGCGACGTGGTGGCCGTAGAGCGCGAACTCGTCGCCACCGAGCCGTCCGACCAGGTCGTGCTCGCGCAGGCACGATCGCAGACGGTCGGCGACCTCGATCAGGAGGGTGTCGCCTGCGTGGTGGCCGTAGGTGTCGTTGACGTACTTGAACCCGTCGAGATCGACGAGCAGCAACGCCCCGTGGGTGTCGCGGCCGTCGGCGGTCAGCGCCGTCCGGACCGCCGCGGTGAACCCGGCGCGGTTCGACAACCCCGTCAGATCATCGGTGGTCGCCGCTCTCTGGAGCTCGCGGGTCAGCCGGCGCTGCTCGGTGATGTCCTCGAGGTGGGCGACGGTGTAGTCAGGCGCACCGTGGTCGTCCCGGACCACGCTGAGGGAGATGCGGACCCACCGGGTGGACACGTCGTCCACGTCGGCGCGCAGCTCGAGCGGCGGCTGTTCCTCGCCGGCCATCAGGCGGATGGCGTAGCGGCGTGCGTGTTGACGGTCCTCGGGGCGGACCAGGTCGAACACGGACTCCCCGGTCAGCTCCATGTGGCTGCGCCCGGCGAGACGGCTCATCTGCTCGTTGACCCGCAGGATCGTCCCGTCGTTGGCGAGCAGGATCATCGAGATGGGTGAGCGGTCGAACGCCTGCTCGAAGCGGGAACGAGCCAGGCGCTCTCGCTCCTCGGCCTCGATGCGTTCGGTGAGGTCACGGCTCGACACCACGAACCCGGCGATCTGCTCGTTGTGCAGCTCGTTGTTCGCGACGCACTCGAAGACGCGCCACCCGCCTTCAGCGGTGCGGATCCGGACCAACGTCCCGAGCTTCACGCCCGGGCCCGTCTCGAGGTTGTCGAGCAGCAGTTCGGCGGTCCGGGCGAGGTCGTCGGGGTGCACCAGGTCGAGCGAGCTCCGCCCCACCCAGTCCTCGGGTTCCCAGCCCAGCAGACGCGAGGCGCTCCGGCTCACGTAGCGGACCACGCCGTCCGGCTCGATGACGAGCGTCAGGTCTGCTGCTGCATCGAGGATCGCCTCGAAGTCGGTCGGTGGCGGGTGTTCGGACACGTGGAGTCCGAGCGGCGCTCGGAGGCTGCGACCCATGGGTTCCCTGTCGGCAGCGGACGGGGACGGCTGAAGATTCCTCGGCAGATCTCAGACCCGGGGACGTCCCACGCGCCCCAGGAACGCACCCATTCCAGGGCGTCGGGCCGCTCGCCGGTACAGGCGCTCGGTGAGCTCACGGTCGTGCCGGTCGGCCAGTGCTGCGTCGAGGTCCTCGCCGAACTGCTGGCGGATCTGGGCTTCGCGGGCCAGCACCTCGGCCGAGGGCTCCTCGTTGGGCAGGTCCTTGGGCAGTTCCTCGAACTCGCCCTCGTCGAACCAGATGAACTGGTGCTCGACGTCGACATCCAGCTCGACGGTGCCGAGCTGGGGTCCGGCGCCCGGTGCTCCGTGGGGGATCTCGTCGTCGTCGTAGCCCAGTTCGAACCGGACCATCTGACGGTGGTCGAAGGGGCTCTTCAACGGTCCCGGCGCTGCCTGTCGTGCGAGGGCCCAGAGCTGCGAGATCTCGTCGTCCTGGAGCTGGCCGTAGGTCTCCGACAAGGTCATGGCCAGGCCGTGGGCATGGGGACAGGCCCAGTAGTCGAGCTCGCCGTGTTGTCCGAGCCGCAGCTCGTCGCCACAGATCGGGCACCTCGGCCGGGTCACGGAGTCGGGCACGCTGATCGACATGGCACCCACGGTACCGAGGGGTCGCCCGGATTCCTCCGCCCGGCTCAGGCGAGTCGCCGCCGCAGTCCGAGCGTCGCGTCGTCGGGCTCCACGCCCAACTCGGCGAGCATGGCGTCGCAACGGTCGAGCGCCCGGAGCGCCGCCGTCCGGTCCCCTCCCGCCAGATAGGCCGACACCAGGAGTTGGTACCCGGATTCGGTCCACGGGGCCAGCTGCAGCGCGTCGATCGCAGCGACCACCGCTCGGTCGGGGTGGCCCTCGGCGATGGCTGACGCACCGAGCGCCAGGGTGGCATCGACGAGGTCGCCGGTGAGCTCGGCCCGCGCGGCTTCGACCCAGGGTGCGTCGCCGAGGTCGGCGAGCGGGCGGCCACGCCATGACGACAGTGCTCGATCGATCTCGTCGGTCCCCCCGCCACGATGGCACCGGTCGAGCGCAGCGCGGAGGTGTCCGGCGTCGAGCGACAGCGCGGGCGGATCCGCCACGGTCAACTGCCCCGCTTCCACCCGAACCACCCATGTCGCCTCGCCCGGCCAGCGATCCGGCTCGAGGACCGAGTGGAGCATCGAGAGGTGGGTCCGCAGGTTGTTGGCGGCGTCGACCGCCTCGGAACCGGGCCACAGGGCCGCCGCGACCGACTCGCGCGGGGCGTGGCCGCGAAGCGCCAGGAAGCAGAGGAGCTCGCGAACCCGCACGCGCTCCCAGTCGGGATGGTCGACCTCGGACGTACCGCGCCACAGTCGGACCGGTCCGAGCACCTCGAGCCGGAGCGCCTCCTCCGGTCGGACGGCGGTGTGGACGAGCAGCGGTGCCGCATCGCTCGCGCGGATCAGGCGCCGACCTCGTTCGCCGTGCACGGCGACGATGTCCTTGAGGATCTCCGCCGAGACGGAGGGAGCCGTCCCGGTCGCTGCCGCTGCCAGCTGGGTGACCCACCTCAGCGGCAACCGGCCGAGCAGGTGCATCCCGTCGGGCCAGCGCTCGGGCCGGAGCGTGCCGTTCCCGCTGCGCGTTGCGCGGACCTCGTCACGGAGGCGCCGATCGTTCGTGCAGAGCATCGGGTCGGTGAGGTCCGGACCGTCCGGATGGAGGCAACCGATGACCATCGCCTCGCGGCCGATCACCCGGCGGTGGTCCTCGGTGGGCAGGCGATCGAGGAGCTCGTCGACGAGAGTCGCAGCGGACGGATCGTCGCCCTCGGCCACCGCCAGCACGATTCTGGCGAGTGTGAGCTCGCCCGACCAGGACGCGCCCAGGGGTGGCGCGGCGGATCGGGCGAGCTCGAGCGCGGTCCGTGCGGGCTCGATCCGACCTGCCCGGGCCTGCCATCGGGCGAGCTCCACCGCGGCGAGGTAGCGGTCGAACCGTCCGACGTCCACCGGTGGGTCGGACATGAGCGCCAACGAGTCGGCCAGGTCGCCCCGGTGCCACGCGGTGATGGCATCGACCACAGCGGCGAGCCCGGGTTGACGTTCCCGCAGGTCGGAGTGGTCCGGGTCGACCGTGGGCACCCCGGCGAGTGCCTCGGCGAAGCGCGACGGGGCGCGCAGCCCTGCGGGCGGACACCGCCCATCGAGCAGGGCCGTCGCCGAGTCGACCAGCTCGACGACCCAACGGTGCGCCGCAGCCGGGGTCCGGGCGCACGCGCGCGCCCGCAGTTCGGCCAGGCGCTCGCGATCGCCACAGGCGAACGCCGCGGTGACGAGCTCGCCCAGCACCACCGCCTCGCCCTCGACACGCCCCTCGGTCAGCCACGCAGTGGCGACCTGTTCGAGGAGCATCCCGGGCCGATCGCCGTAGGGGTCCCGACGCACTGCTTCGGCACCGCGGAGCAACAGGCCAACGGGTCGGTCCTGGATCGAGAGGGGGAGCTGGGCCAGCCACTCGGAGACCTCCGCGCCATCGGGCCGGTGGTGCGGATCCGAGAACACCCCGATGAGCGCCTCTTCGAGCAGGTCCTCGTCAGCGGTGGGTAACGCGAGCTCCACCGCTCGTCGGTGCTGTGCGAGCCGGCACCAGTGCGCCGCAGCGACCCGCCGGGCCCGCCGCGCCGCCGTGTCGTCCTGCCCGAGCAGCTCGTTCCACAGCGAGTGGACGACGAGATCGCCCGTGGGCCCCAACGACGTCAGTGGGACCCGCGCCGCGATCTCCGCGGGCTGCACCGGTCGACCCACCACCGCGGTGAGCAGCTCGCCGTCGCCGCCACCCACGGTGGCGACGGCAGCGAGCTCGGTGCGGTCCACCGGTCCGGCGGAAAGGACCTCCTCGTGGACGAACGCGTCGGCGTGATGGGTCCCGTAGGTGGCGACGAGGTCGACGATCGCAGGCCACCCTCCGAACGGCCGGAGCTGACCGACCTCCACCCCACGTCGCTCCGCCAGATCCTCGAGCTCGTCGTCGTCGAGTCGGAGACGGTCCTCGTCGAGATCGACGACGTCGCCGCGTGCCCGCAGCGCCGCCAGCCACGGCAGCGGGGTCCGCGACGCCAGCACCACGTGCAGCGACGCGCCCGCTCGGCCGACCAGGCGCCGCACCACCTGTTCACCGCCGGAACCGCCGAGCAGGTGGACGTCATCGAGGATCAGGGAGAGCCCTTGGCGCCACCGTTGGCGAGCGGCCCAGTCGATGATCGATTCGAGTCCATCGGCCGGGTCGGCGTCCCAGGTAGGGGTTCCGAGCGCCCTGCCGATCTCGTTGACGAGTGAGACCGGCGCCCGGTGGCGCCGTGACGTGGCGACGAGGGCGTCGCTGCCGACCGGCGCCTCGCGGTTCGCCGTCATCGCCTGCGCGATCGCCGTGCTCTTGCCGAACCCGGCGCGGGCGACCACTGCCACGACCGGCACCTCGAACCTCCGAGCGAGGAGCTCGACGACCCTCGGCCGCGGGACGAGCCGATCGGTCACCGGATGCTCGTCCGCCCACTGTCGGGGTGAACCGGGCTCAGCCACCCGGTGACACCACGCCCCGGACCAGTCGCTCGACCATCACCGTCTCCGGAGCCGGCGTGAGGTTCGACGCGGCGAGGGACTCGAGACAGGCGTCCAGTGCGCGTCGCGCCGAGGTGAGATCGCCGCGCGACCGGTGCGCGAGCACGAGCACCCGGTGCGCTGCCTCCGCGCGTGGTTCGACGACCAGCGCGTCCACCGAGCGGGCGATCGCACGATCGGCCTCGCCGCGACCGAGGTGGAGCTCGGCTGCGTGGACCGACGCGGCGACGAACCTCGCGACGAGCCGGTCACGTTCCACGAGCACCCAGCCCAGGTCGTCGCCGAGGTCCTGGATCGGCGGTCCCCGCCACAACGCGAGTGCGGCTTCGTAGGCGTCGAGCGCTGCTCTGGATGCACCACCGAGCCGCGCCTGATCCCCGCGGTCGATCCACGCGTCGAAGTCGTCCCGGTCGACGGACACATGGGGGGGAGGGGCGAGCTCGAGTCGATCGCCCGGGGCGCGCAGCAGGAACGGTGCATCGCCGCGTTGCCGGTCGGGTTCGAGCAGCCGGTGCAGGTGCGTCAACACCACTCGCAGGTTCCGGTCCGCAGCATCGTCGGTCAGGTCGGGGAACACTGCGCCGACGAGCTCGCTGCGGGAGGCGGACTGTGTGAGCGCCAGATAGGAGAGGACCGCTCGCAGCGCACGACGTCCCCATTCGCCACCGTGCACGTCGATGCCGTCGACCGTCAGTGCCGTGGGGCCGAGGAGGCGGATCTCGGCGCTGGCTCCACCGTCCACGGTCGTGACGCGCACGAGCTGGCGGGCACCGCTCGCTCCGTCGCGCGCTCGGTCCCGGAGCAGGTCCCTCAGGCGCCGGCCGTGACGACGGGCCAGGACCGCCGCCAGGTGTCGGGCAGTGCCCGGGTCGGTGTCGGTGAACGACAACACGAACTCCGTCGCCCACCGCAGCGGGAGCGCGACGTCCAGCGGGGTGGCGTCGTCGGGCGGCACCGGGCGGTCGCCGTCCCGCTGGGCGACGAAGGCCGCGGCGAGTTCGCGGAGTCGGTGTTGGAGCGGACCGAGGTGCAGCGCATCGATCTCCGCACGACGCTCGGGCAGCAGGACGTACGCGAGCGCGACGAACCTCGTGATGGCGTGGCGGATCTGCGGGTCCTCAAGCGGTGCGCCGGCGAGGCGGTCCCTCAGCAGTTCTGCGGCAGTGCCCTCGTCGCCGTCGGCGACCCGGACCGCAGCTTCCGCCAGGACGAACTCGGTGCCCGTGGTGCGGTTCGTGGCGCCGGTCAGTTCCGCTCGTGCGACCTCGAGGTTGTGGGCCGCACGGTCGGTCCGCCCGGCGAAGGCGTCGACCATCGCCGTGTACAGCCCGGTGTAGAGCCGGTCGACCGGCGTCGCACCGGGATTCGCGTCAGCCATGGGGAGCTCCAGCGCCGCGGTGGGGTCGCCCTGGTACCAGCGCATCAGCGCAGCCGCGTAGCGGCCTCCCAGATAGCCCGGTCCGCCGTGGCTCACCGAGCGGTCGGCCGCCTCGACCGCTTCGGCGACTCGGCCGAGATCGAGCAGGACCTGGGATCGGAGGTACTCGACGACCGCCATCCACTCGGTGCTGAGCGTGCCCGGCGCGATCGCGTCGAGCTCGGAGAGCACGGCGTCGTCGTCACCCACCACCTCGGCCAGCAGCGCTCGGGCGAGCCGCATCGGTCCCTCGACCTCGGGCCGCCCCTGCTGATCCAGTTCGACGAGACGCAGCAGCGCTGGCGTGAGCCGGTCGCGCTCGCCGCGCAGCCGGGTGACGTACACGAACTCCGACATCGCGGCGACCTCACCGCCGACCCGATCCGTGGCACGGAACCCCTCCATGGCCTGCTCGAGCAACTCGACGGTGGTGGCGGCGAAGGGCTCGGCCGCTCTCGCCGCGACGCCCCGAAGCAGCAGCCCGACGGACTCGTCCTCGAGTTCGGCCGGCAGGAGCTCCAGCCACCGGGACAGCACGTCGAGGGCCGGTCCGGCGTACCCACGGGAGCACGCCGCCTCGAGCACGTCGCAGAACGTCGCCCAGTCCGCTGCCTCGGCGGCACGCAGCGCGGCCCGTTCGACGTCGCCCTCGGCGAGATGGTGTCGCGCCACCCGCGTGAGGCAGGCCCGGCGCCCGGCGTCGTCGAGCTCGCTGCCGAGCAGTTCGGTCCACAGCTGGTGCGGCACGACGGAACCGTCGTCATGGCGGGTGATCATCGGAAGCCCGTCGACCAGCTCGTCGACGGGGATCGGATCACTCTGCGCGGCGCGCACCAGGCCCGGTGGGCCCCCGCCGACCGCGGTGACCTCCGCGAGCGACCTGCGTCGTCGTGGCGCCAGACGGTCGACGATCAGCGACACGTCGCCGCCCAGGCGGTCACCGGTTCCGATGAGCTCTGCCAGCGCCGGCCATCCGTCGGCATCGGCGAGCGCGTCCGGGTCGACCCGTAGCTGCTCCGCCAGCGCCCGGGTCTCGTCGTCGGTGAGGCGCAGGTCGTCCTCGCCGATGTCGAGGACCTGACCCTGGGCACGCCGACGTGCGAGACCCGGGATCGAACTGCGGGAGGACAGCACGAAGTGCACGGACCGCGGCGCATGGGTGATGACGTCGTGCAGCAGGTCGGCCCCCGCCCCCTGGACGTGATGGACGTCGTCGAGCACGACCGACACTCCGAGCGGCCAGGTCGTGGCGAGGTGCTCGACCAGCGCGTCCACGAGCGCCTCGGTGTCGTGGCGGAGCCGGGCGTGCTGCAGTCCGGTCGCTGCCGCGATCCCGGCTGCCAGATGTGACGGAATCGCGTCAGCCGGTTCGCACGAGAGCCACCGTTCGGCGCCCCTCGGCTCGATGAGGTTCCTGGCATACGCCTGGGCGAGCGCGGTCGACTTGCCGAATCCGGCGCCGGCGGTCACCGCGACGACGCCGATGTCCCACCGGTGCGCGAGCAGTCGCTCCACGCGCGGTCGGAGGGGGATCTCGGGTCGGAGCAGCGGGGGTGCCAAGCGTCGTCGCGTCACGTCGTCATCGCCGGCCCGTACCGATGGTCCCCCCGGGCCGGACCCTTGGCCCGCATGGTCCATGCCCAGATGCTGGCAGATCGGGCGTCATCGGTGCGCTACGGACCTGTGTCGGTCTGCGTAACCGTGTGGTGACGGGATGCCCGCAAGCTGGCACCACGGCGTCGCCGACCGGCGCCGCCGCCATCGAGCACTGGAGTCGACATGAGACGAACCCGAACGGCGCTGCTGGGCACGATCGCCCTGGCTGCCGGCGTCGCGCTGATCGCGGCGGGCTGTACCGATGACGAGTCAGCTGACGACGCGCCGCCCTCCGACGAGGGCACGACCACCCTCGTCGAGGCGGAACCCGCAGTGGACGAGGTCGACGACGACGGCGTCGTCCGTGTCCGCATGGACGACTACGAATTCCTCGACCTTCCCGACGAGGTGCCCGCCGGGACACGCTTCGAGGTCGAGAACCTCTCGACCGAGGAGCTCCACGAGGTGGTCGCAGTGCGGCTGCCGGAGGAGGAGACCCGCTCGGTCGAGGAGCTGATGTCACTCCCACTC
>SKRR01000128.1 GCA_007118345.1 Microthrixaceae bacterium
CACCGGGCCCAGCATCGGCGCGGACCACGGGTCGGCGGTCAGCGAGCACTACGCCGCACCGTTCGGATTCACCGGCCGACTGATGCGCGTCGATGTCCAACTGGTCCGGCCCGCAGCGCCCGACGCGGCGGCGGTCGAGGACGCCGAGGCCGCCGTCGCCGAGGAGCGCACCGCCATGGGTCGCCAGTGAAGCCGTCGGGTGACGTGGCGCGGGTGGCGTTCCACTTCGACATCATGTGCCCGTACGCGTTCCAGACGTCGATCTGGGTGCGGGAGGTCCGTGACCGCCTCGGGATCGAGATCGACTGGCGGTTCTTCAGCCTCGAGGAGGTGAACCGCGACGAGGGCCGGAAACATCCGTGGGAGCGCGAGTGGTCCTACGGGTGGTCGATGATGCGCATCGGCGCCCTGTTGCGTCGCGAGGATCCGGGGTTGCTCGACCGCTGGTACCTCGCTGCCGGCACTGCGCTGCACGTCGACGGCCGCCGCCCGCACCGGCGCGAGGTCGCCGAGGAACTGTTGGCCCACCTCGGACTCGATCCGGGGCTCGTCGCCGAGGCGATCGCCGATCCCTCCACCCACGACGAGGTGCGTCGTGACCACGAGGCGGTGCTCGAGCTCGGGGGATGGGGCGTGCCGACCCTGGTGTTCGACGTCGACGGCCGGCCGCACGCGCTGTTCGGGCCGGTGCTGGTCGACCCGCCGACGGGAGCGGGCGCCGAACGACTGTGGCAGCTGGTGCTGGGCTGGCTCGAGTTCCCACACATCTACGAGCTCCAGCGGCCGAAGCGACCCGAGGACCTCGCCCTCATCGCCGAGACGTTCGAGCCGTACCTGACCGCACGCGACTGGATCTCGGTCCAGAAGGAGACACCCTGATGCCCACCTCTGTCGAGATCGGACCGATGGTCGAGCTGCTGGGGGCCGAGTGGCAGGCGATCGACCAGACCTGCGCCGGGCTGGACGAAGCGCAGTGGAAGCGCCCGACGTGTCTGCCGGGCTGGTCGGTCCAGGATCAGCTCGCCCACCTGGTCGGCATCGAGCGGATGCTGCTGGGTGAACCCGCACCCGAGATCGACGTGTCGCACCTCGACCACATCCGCAACGACATCGGCCGCATGGCCGAGGTGTGGATCGAGGAACTGCGACCGCTGAGCGGCATCTCGGTGCTCGAACGGTTCCGGGCGGTCACCGACGCACGACTCGCGGCGCTGCGATCCATGTCCCAGGAGGACTTCGACGCACCGTCGTGGACGCCGGTGGGCAAGGATGAGACCTACGGCCGGTTCATGCGCATCCGCCACTACGACTCGTTCCTCCACGGCAACGACATCAGGGACGCGCTGGGGCTGTCGTTGCGCGACGAACCTGCGGCAGTGGCATCGGCCTGGCTCGAGGTGGAGCCGTCGCTCGGGTACATCGTCGGTCGCAAGGCCGGCTTTCCCGACGGCACGAGCCTCCGGCTGATCGTGACCGGCAGCATCGAGCGCACCTTCGACATCGCCGTCACCGACGGACGCGCTGCGTCGGTCGCGACGCTCGACGCCCCGCCCACGGTCTCGATGGAGGCGCCGGACTGGCTGTTGCTGCGCCTCACCGCCGGTCGGGTCGCTCCCGAGGCGTTCCTCGGCGCCGAGCTGCGACTGGAGGGGGACGACGAGCTCGGTCGACGCCTGGTCGGGTCCCTCGCGATCACGATCTGAGCGCTGGAGCACCGCGGTTTCCCGTCACCGGGTCGCGGGTAGGGCGATGGCACGACGCCCGAAAGGACTGCCCACATGCCGAACGCCGCCGATCTGCTCACCGATCACCCCGACAAGTCCACCTTCGACCTCCACGAGTTGTCGCGTGCGATCCAGGCCTGTCTCGACTGCGCCGCGGCGTGCTCGACGTGTGCCGATGCGTGCATCTCCGAGGAGGGCGTGGCCGACATGCGCACCTGCATCCGACTGGACCTCGACTGTGCCGACATCTGCGTGGCGACCGCCAAGATCCTGGCCCGCCCCAGCCCGGGCAGCGACACGTGGCGCAAGTTGGTCGAGACCTGCGCTCGTGCCTGCCGGGAGTGCGCCGAGGAATGCGAGCGGCACGTGGCCCACAAGCACTGCCAGCAGTGCGCACAGATCTGCCGCGAGTGCGAGGCGGCATGTCAGCAGCTGCTCACCGCAGCAGCCTGAGCGCCGGCACCGCGAGGCTGAACCTGACATCATCCGCAGGTGGCCACGCCCGATCCGTCACTCATCGCGATCCACTCCGCCGAGGCGCGCGAGCGTCTCGGCGTCGTGCTGGGTGAGCTCGCCCGGGAACGATGGGCGACGCCCGTACCGGCATGCCCGGGTTGGTCGGTGCACGACGTCCTCGCGCATCTCGTCGGCGTCATCGAGGACGCCGGTGCTGGTCGGCTGTCCGGACCGCCGGACGAGGAGCAGACAGCGTCCCAGGTGGAGCGCCATCGCGGCGACGATCCACGAGAGCTGCTCGCCGCCTGGCAGGGTATGGCCCCGACGTTCGAGTCGGGCGTTGCAGCGAGCGGAGTGTGGCCGGCGATGTTCGACGTGCTCTCCCACGAACACGATGTGCGTGGTGCGCTCGGCCGTCCCGGCGCACGCGACACCGCGGGAGTCCGCCTCGCCGCCGAGCTGCTGCTGCGGTGGTGCCGGACGCCTGTCGGGGTCGAGGTCGACCTGGATGGTGACCGGACGGTGGTCGTGCGCGCCGAGGACGGGTCCCCCGCGAGCGAGCTGACCCTGCAGGCGTCGTCGTTCGAGGTGATGCGGTTCCGATTGGGTCGACGTTCGCGGAGCCAGCTCGCAGCGATGGGATGGACCGGCGACCCCACCCCGGTGCTCGACTCGCTGTTCACCTTCGGCCCGGCCGAGCACGATCTGGTCGAGTGACGACCCGCCGGTAGGCTCCGCGCCATGAGTGGATCGGTCACGATCGTCGACGTCGCGCCCCGTGACGGACTCCAGAGCGACGGCGAGATCGTCAGCACCGAGGCGAAGCTCGAGCTCATCACCCGCCTCGTGCGCGCCGGGACACGTCGCATCGAGACGACGAGCTTCGTGAACCCGCGACGGGTCCCGCAGATGGCTGACGCCGACGAGGTGATGGCGGGCCTCCACCGTGCCCGCGCCGCTGCCCCCGAGGGCGATCCGCTCCGCGCTGCGTCGTTCATCGGACTCGTGCTGAACCGTCGCGGACTCGATCGCGCGCTGGCCGCCGGCTGCGACGAGATCAACGCCGTGGTGGTCGTCACCGACACGTTCGCCCGGCGCAACCAGGGCGCGACCACCGACGAGCTCATCGCCGCGTGGGCCGACATCGCGAAGGGGGCCGATGCTGCAGGGGTCCCGGGGAGCGTCACGCTCACCGCCAGCTTCGGTTGCCCCTACGAGGGCGAGGTGGGACTCGACCGGCTCGTCGACGTGGCCACCCGCTGTCTGGACGCCGGAGGTTCCGAGGTGGCGGTGGCCGACTCGATCGGTGTGGCGGTACCGACCGACGTGCGGACCCGATTGGACGCAGTGCGCGCCGCACGGGACCGGCTCGGCGGCGACCAGGTGCTTCGGGTCCATTTCCACAACACCCGCAACACCGGGCTGGCGAACGTGACCGCCGCCGTCGAGCACGGCGTGCGCGTGGTCGACGCGTCGCTGGGCGGGATCGGCGGGTGCCCGTTCGCCCCGGCAGCCACCGGCAACGTGCCCACCGAGGACGTCGCCTTCATGCTCGAGCGGATGGGGTTCGACACCGGCCTCGATCTGCAGGAGCTGGTCCGCACCGTGGAGTGGATGCAGACCGACGACCTCCTCGGCCGTCCGACGCCCGGTCTGCTCGCCCGCGCCGGGCTGTTCCCCGCCGATCAGCCGGTTGCGCCCACTCCGACGTAGAACAGACCCCCACCGACCTCGCGATGGGGGACGTCCGTCCCGGAGAGATCCTCGGACCAGTCGCGGTCCACCTCGGGGTTCGTCTGCTCCATGCCGTGGTCGGCGATGACCAGCACGGCGGTGCGGTCGCGCACACCGGCGCGGTCGACGGCTTCGAGCAGACGGCCGAGGCGAACATCGCTGTCTCGCACCGCCGCACGTGCCAACTCGCCGTGCGGGCCGCTCTCGTGCCCCGCTTCGTCGGTCACCGCGAGACCGCACCAGCTGAGGGCGGGCAGCGGGTTGCCGTGGGCCTGCTCCCAGCACTCGATGGTGTGGGTGAGGCTCAAGTGGTCCACGCGTGACATGAACCCGTAGGCGGCCGAGGCGGCGACGGCGTCGGGGTCCGCTCCTTCGACCGTGTCGAGCTCGGGCAGGGCCCCGCCGGTCCGATCACGGACCAGACCGAAGCTGGAGAACGACGCGCCCGTGTCGCAGAACTCGAACGTGGCGCTCGAGAACGAACCCGGGCGGCTGCGCTCGAGGGCGGCGAAGATCGATTCCACCTCGCCGGAGAGGTACTGCATCGCCCAGAACATCTGGTCCATCGCCAGCAGGTCCGGAGCACCACCCGACACCCGGTCGATCCACGCATTGTGCAGCACACCCGAGTGTCCCGGGTGTGCCCCGGTGGCCGCGGTGGTGTGATTCGCCAGGGTGGCGGTCGGCAGGGAGGCGATTGACCCGTTCCGATAGGCCACGCCGTCGGCGATCAACGACGCGACGTTGGGTGCCTCGCCCGCCTCGACCGCGTCGTGGAGCAGATTGGCATTGCAGCCGTCCATGAGCACCACGACGACGTGGTCGGCGGTGGAACCATCGAGCACGTCGCGCTCGGGGTCGCCGTCCTGGCGGCGCAGCAGCGCGTCGGCCCGACGCTCGCCGGTGGGTCCGATGCCATCGGGGTGCACGTCGAGACCGAGCAGCGCGGCGATGGTCGGGGCGACGTTCACGACCCGGGTCGACCGGTCGACGATGCCGAGTGGCCGCACGCCGGCCCCCGACGCGATGAACGGCGCCCGCGCCTGCACGACGCCGAGCGATCCGTGCTGGCCCAGGTGGCCGTCGGTGAAGTGGGCCGCCGTGTGCGCGGCGATCAGGTCCGGTGCGGCGGGTGAGTCGAAGAACTGGGCGACCGAGTCGTAGGCATGGGGGTAGGCGTTGTCGGTGCGGTCGGGATGGGCCCGCTCCCGCTCGATGGCGTGGCCGCTCAGGTGCGCCGCGTCCTGATGCTCGACCGGATTGCGGCCGCTGACCGAGAGCACCCGGTACTCGGGCATGCCGGTCTCGGTGATGCGGTCGAACTCGACGGCGCCCTCGACGGAGGCGATGCGGTACGTGTCCTGACCCAGCGGTCGAGCGACGAGCTCGACGCGGTCGGCGAGCGCGCTGTCGACGAGGGCTGCCTCGAGCTGCTCGACGTGGTCCCGCCGTTCGGCGTGGTCGGTGGGCCGGTGCTCCTGGTGCATGGCCACATGATGCAACCTCAGCGGGTACGGCGCCCATGGCCGGTCGCAGGTTCACCCATCCTTCACCCGTGGCTCGTCGAGCGTGCACTCGCGACGCCGGACCTGTGCTGCGCCGGGTACGGTTCCCCGAGCACGACCATCAGGGAGCCGGCATGCGAGTACTCATCGGGACCGACGGATCAGAGGATGCCATCGCGGCAGCACGCGACGGGCTGGCGTTGTCCGCCACCCCGGACGTCGTCACGCTCGTCGCGGTCATGGACACCCCGGGTGCCGTGACCGCCGGGCTCGAATCCGGTTTCGCCGGCGGTATGGCGAGCGATGCGGAGGTCGACAAGGCCTGGGCCGCCGAGGAGGAGGCGGCGAAGGCGGACATCGCCGCGACGGCGGCCGAGCTCGACACTCCCGCCCGCGTCGATCATGTCACGACCCCGGGTGACGCCGGGCCGGTGCTCTGCCAGCTCGCCGAGGAGCTTCCCGCCGACCTCATCATCGTCGGGTCGCGCGGTCGCGGGGCGATCAAGCGGGCGTTGCTCGGCTCGGTGAGCAGCTACGTGATCAACAACGCTCCCTGTCCCGTGATGGTGGTCCGCTCCGGGATCCTCGTCGAGGAGTGAGGTCGACGGGTGGCGCTCACAGCGCCGGCGCCACCCCGCACGTCCGGACGCACCAGTTCCACAGCGCCTCTCGGCGGGCCGGCGTGTCGCTGCGGCGTGTCCGCGGCAGTCGGTGGATCGGCCGGCGACGGCGATCCAGCCAGAACTCTCCGGACGTCTGCAGTGGTTCGCCGTCGTCAGCGGTCAGCCACGTCAGCGTGTCGGCACCCTGCTCGGCCGAGCGGAGCAGCGGTCCGACGACGCGTGCGAACGTCGGCAGCGACGACCGGACACCCGGCGTGTCCGCCCATCCCGGGTGCAGCGAGTGGAACACCACCACCGCGGCGTCCACACGCTCGGCCCACATCTCGTTGAGCGTCACCTGCGCACGTTTCGCCAAGGCGTACTGCTGGGTGCCGTCGTAGGCCTCCTGGTCCATCTGGAGCCCCGAGACCGACAACGGGGCGGCGTACATGCCGCCGGACGCCATCGTGAGCACGCGTGAGGGTCGCCCGGTCGAACCCGCGGTGGCGCGCAGCGTAGGGAGCAGCGTCGCAGTCAGCTGGAACGGGCCGAGCACCTGTGCGGCGATGGTCGCCTCGGTGCCGTCGGAGTTCTCGCTGCGCTCGGCGCTGAGCGCGCCGGCGTTGTGGATCACGACGTCGACCCGCCCGTGTGAGTCCACGACGTGGTCGGCGAGCTCCGCCACGGCCTCGCGCTCACCCATGTCGGCGACGACCGGGTCGAGTGCGTCGTTGCCGGTCCGCTCTGCCAGCTGGTGGGCGGTGTCGTCGACGCGCCCTCGGTCGCGACCGGTGAGCACCACCGTGGCGCCCCCGCCCGCGAGGAGCTCGGCGGCGGCCAGCCCGATCCCCGACGTCGCACCGGTCACCAGGATGACGCGGCCCTCGAGCCCGCGAGGCTGGGCATCGTCCCAGCCGTCGAGTCGCGAGCGCAGGTCGTGGCCGATCCGGGTGAAGCTCGGGGCGATCGGCAGCTCGAGTGCGGCGTCGACGGTGTCGGCGAGCCGCCGGGTGATGCTCACAGCACCCGGACCCCGGCCAGCTCGTCGCGCAACCCGGCTGCCGCCGCCTCGCCGATTCGGTGGAACACCGGGATCAACAACGGGTCGGCCAGACGCAGCGGCCCGTTCAGTCGGAGGTCGGCGTCGTAGGTGACGACACTGCCGTGCTCGTCGCCGACGACCGAGATGCGGTCCTCCGAGGTGAACACCGCCGAACGGGCCACCACCAGCACATACTCGCCGGGGACGAACTCCACGGTGCGATACCGCAACGTGAGGTGTCCGACCACCCCCCTGACCGTCACGTCGTACTCGGCATCGGGTCCGGCACCGTCGCCGACGAGCTGGGTCACCTCGGTCACGCCGGGATCCCAGTCCGCGAAGTGGCGCAGGTCCGCGAGGTGGTCGATCACCTCTTCCGCCGGGCGGGAGGTTCGGACTCGGGTCACGTAGCGGGCCATGCCTCCATCTTCGCTCGCGGCACCCGCCACGGATGCGTCACCCCTGCACGTGCAGCTGAGCGCATCTGGTGCTACGACCAGCAGATGGCCACTCCGGTTTCCTCCCTCGGCACCCCCCTCACCGCGTCGGCGACGAAGTTGCTCCTGTTGGGATCCGGTGAGCTCGGCAAGGAGGTTGCCATCGAGGCACAACGTCTCGGCTGCGAGGTCGTGGCATGTGATCGCTACGAGCACGCGCCGGCGATGCAGGTCGCGCACCGGTCCCGTGTGTTCTCGATGCTCGACGCCGACGAACTGCGCCGGGTCGTCGAGGAGGAACGGCCCGACCTGGTCGTTCCCGAGATCGAGGCGATCGCGACCCATGTGTTGGTGGAGCTCGAGGCCGAGGGGGTCCGCGTGGTGCCCACTGCTCGGGCGACGCAGCTGACGATGAACCGCGAGGGCATCCGTCGTTTCGCGGCGGAGCAGCTCGAGGTGCCGACCTCGCCCTACCGGTTCGTCGAGTCGTTCGCCGAGCTGCGTGACGCAGTGGCACAGCTCGGCCTGCCTGCGGTGGTCAAGCCGGTCATGTCCTCGAGCGGAAAGGGACAGAGCGTCGTGCGGGAGACCGCCGACCTGGACGATGCGTGGGCCCACGCGATCGAAGGGGGCCGTGCGGGCGGCCGGCGCTGCATCGTCGAGGGGTTCGTCGACTTCGACGCCGAACTGACGATCCTCACGGTCTCCTCGGTCGACGGCATCCAGTGCTGTCCGCCGATCGGGCACCTCCAGGTCGACGGGGACTATCGCGAGTCGTGGCAGCCCGCACCGGTCGACGACCGCGTCTGGGAGCGGGCCCAGCAGGTTGCCCGCCGCGTGGTCGAGGGGCTCGGCGGATGGGGGTTGTTCGGCGTGGAGTTGTTCGTCGTGGGTGACGACGTGGTGTTCTCCGAGGTCAGCCCGCGCCCGCACGACACCGGGATGGTGACGCTGGCGAGTCAGGACCTGAGCGAGTTCGCGCTGCACGTGCGGGCGATCCTCGGGTTCCCGGTGCCCACGGTGCAGCTGCGCCGGGCGGCAGCGTCCGTGCCGCTGCTCGGGGAGGGCTACGGGGTCCCGCGGTTCGAGGGGCTCGACGCAGCGCTCGCCGTTCCCGAGGGTCAGGTGCGACTGTTCGGCAAGCCGCGTTGCGAGGGGCGCCGCCGGCTGGCCGTCGCACTCGCGGCGGGCGATGACATCACCGAGGCACGTCGACGAGCTGCCGAGATCGCCGATGCCATCAGGATCGTCATCACGTCGAGCTGATCGTCGCGGAACGTCGTCGAGGACGCAGCGTCACGAGCGTCGGTGGCGGACCATGGGCAGCAGCATGCCGTAGGGCTCGGTCCCACTGCGGTGATGGTCGGCGTGGGCCGCTCGGAGCCACGAGAAGTAGCTCGTCGGCAACGCCGGGAGATCGAACCGACGGTGGATGTGGACCTCGTGGACGTAGAGGTAGGCGGCGCCGTAGGCGCTCATGCCGACACCGGCCCACCGCAACGCAGGAGAGTCCCGCTGTGTCGCCAGTGCGAAGAGGCTCGCTCCCGCTACGGAGAACACGACCGGGAACAGGTCGTTGGCCTGTGGTCCGCGTCCGCCCGGACGGTGATGACTGCGGTGCCACCCCATCGCCGGTCCGTGCATCACCCAGCGGTGCGAGCAGTAGCTCACGCCCTCCATCAACGCGAACGTCGCCAGCCCGACCAGCGGTCGGCGGAACGCGCCACCACCTCGTCGTCGTGAGGATCCGCGGCCACCGGGATCGGGCCGCTGGGGTCCGTCCGCCACCGCTCAACCCGCCCCGTGGAGCGTCTCGGCCACCGTGGACCAGCGCGCCGGTGAACTGCGGTCACGCCCCCACGCTGCTGCGCCGAAGTAGTCGACGACGCGGGTGGCGATCCCTCCGAAGCGTTCGAGGATGGCGTCGGCGATCGATTCCGTGGTGCCGGAGACCACGAAGGCGTCGAGCAGTGCGTCGTCGATCACCGCGGCCATGCCGGCCAGGTCACCTTCGCGCTGGCGTTGGCGCAGCAGATCGGTCACCCCATCGCGGCCGAGCTGTTCGAAGATGAAGGAGTAGTTCGGCGTGGAGCCGTAGAAGGCGAGCTGCATGCGCGCCCCTTCGCGCCACCGACGGCGTGCGTCATCGTCCTCGCCCACGACCAGGAAGGTCGGCACGATGATCTCCAGCTCGTCGAGTGACCGGCCCGCCCGGGCCGCGCCGGCGGCGAGCTCGGGCACGACGGTCTGCTCGAGGTACGTTCGGGTGTTGAGCGGGTGGACGTGGACGCCATCGGCGAGCTCGCCCGCCAGGCGCAACATCCACGGGTTCACCGCCGCGAGGTCGATCGGGGGGTCGGCGACGTCGATGGCGCCGGGCGACCAGGCGGGTGGCAACAGGGTGAGCTCGTGATAGGGCCCGCGGTGTTCGAGCGGCTCGTCGCCGCGGAACGCGGCGAAACAGCTGCGCAGCGCGAGCAGATAGTCCCGCATCCGTGGGCCGGGCGGCTCGAACGCAACGCCGTAGCGGCGCTCCACGTGGGCACGGATCTGGGTGCCGAGACCCAGTCGGAACCTTCCGTTGCTCACCTCGGCGAGCTCCCATGCGGTCGACGCGGTGACCATCGGGGAGCGGGGGAAGGCCACCGCGATCCCCGTCAGCACGTCGATGTCCGCGGCCAGCGACGCCGCAGCACACGACAGGTAGGCGGTGCGACCACTCTCGGTCAGGACCAGTCCGTCGAGTCCGGCCTCGGCGACGTCGACCGCGAGCTCCTGCACGGTCCGCAGCGGCAGGCCTCCGGCCATCACGTCGAGTTTCATGTTCCGGCAACCTACTGGCGACACAGGTGAGGGCGACGACGGTGAGCTGTGGCAACCTGAACCACACTCGGCTCGAGGGAGATGAGGGTGGCGCACGACGGCAGCTCGACCGCATGGACGGCGCTGGGCGAGGACGAGCTCTTCGCCCGGCTCGAGGAGTACCGCTCCGGGGACCTCGACACCAAGGGCGGGCGGACCTGGGCCTACGTGTACGACCCCGGGCGGCCCGACATCGACCGGGTGGCGAAACGGGCACTGGTCGAGTTCTACGACGAGAACGCACTGGACCCGACGGTGTTCCCGTCGCTGCTGCGGATCGAGAACGAGGTGGTCGGTCTGGCACGGGAGCACCTCCGTGGCGATGAACGTGTGGTGGGCAACTTCACCACCGGTGGCACCGAGTCGATCATGATGGCGGTGAAGGCAGCGAGGGACCGTGCGCGCGAGCTGCGGCCCGATCTGGACCGACCCACGATGGTGCTGCCGGTGACGGCTCACGCGGCCTTCCACAAGGCCGCGCACTACTTCGATGTCGAGGCCGTGTCGGTCCCGGTGGACACCAGCACCTGGAAGGCCGACGTCCCCCTCATGGCCGACGCGTGCGACGACCGGACGATCCTGCTGGTCGGCTCGGCGGTCTCCTACGCCCACGGCGTGGTCGACCCCATCCCCGAGCTCGGCCAGCTCGCCCTCGAGCGCGAACTGCTGCTGCACGTCGACGGCTGCATCGGTGGGTTCGTGCTGCCGTACTTCCGACGGCTCGGGCGCGAGGTCACCGACTTCGACTTCTCGGTCCCCGGCGTGACGTCCATCTCCATGGACTTCCACAAGTACGCCTACTGCCCGAAGTCGGCCTCGGTGGTGCTCTACCGCGACCCCGAGCTGCGGCGCCATCAGCTCTACGCAAAGGCTGCCTGGACGGGCTACACCGTGATCAACACGACCTTCCAGAGCACCAAGTCGGGTGGTGCGCTCGCCGCCACGTGGGCCGCATTGAACTACGTCGGCGACCGCGGCTACCTCGAGATCGCCGAACGGACCCTGGCCGCGGTCGACGAGATCATCGCAGGCTTGGCCGACTCACCCGACCTCGACGTCATGGGAAGGCCCGAATCCAACCTGATCGCACTCACCAGCGACACCGTCAACGTGTTCGACGTCGTCGACGAGATGCGCACTCACCGCTGGTACGTGCAACCACAACTGGGGTTCGCCGGCAGTCGGGAGAACATCCATCTCTCGGTCGGCGGCGCCTCGCTCGAGCTCGTGCCCGAGCTGCTCGCGGATCTGGTCGCCGCCTGTGACGCCGCGCGGCACCGACCGACGCCCCCGGCGGACGACGAGATCGTCGCGCTGTTGCACTCGCTCGACCCGGCCACACTCGGGCCCGAGGAGTTCGACCTGTTGCTCGCCGGTGCCGGCATCGGCTCCGACGGCGGCGCCCCCGAGGTCCCGGACCGCACTGCGGGGATCAACGCGATCCTCAACGTGTGTCCTCCCGAGCTCGCCGAGCGGGTGCTGGTCGAGTTCTTCAACCGGATCTACGTGCCGGAGTGACCGGCCGTCCGAGATGACCACCGCACAACTGACCGTGGTGCTGGTCGCGTCGTTGGCGGGCGCGCTGGTCAAGGCCGTCACGGGGCTCGGCTATCCAGTGATCGCCGTGCCACTGATCGCGCTGATGCTGGGCGTCGAGGAGGCGGTCGTGATCGTCGCGCTGCCCAACCTGGCGGCGAACGCCTACCTGTGCTGGGAGAGCCGGTCGGCACACTCGGAGACCCGGGACCTCGGCCGCCTCGTCGGCGTCGGGGTGGTGGGTGCCGTGGTGGGAACGGTGCTGCTCGTGCAGCTGCCCGAGGAGCCCCTGCTCATCACGCTCGCGCTGATGGTCCTGGTGTTCGTGGTGGTGTTCCTGCGGCGCCCGGACCTCTCGCTCTCCCCGGCGGCGAGTCGCCGAGGCGCCCCCTTCGCCGGAGCCTTGATCGGTGTCATGCAGGGGGCGGTCGGGGTGTCGGGCCCGGTCGTGGCCACCTGGGTGCACGGCTACCGGTTGGCGCCGACCGCCTACGTCCACATGGTGACCTTCATCTTCGGCGTGACGGGGTTCGCCCAGATCGTGGTGCTGGCGGTCCAGCAGCAGTTCACCGCCGTCCGACTGGTCGGTGCAGCGGTCGCTGCGGTCGCGGTGGTGGTCGCCACACCGGTGGGGCTGCGACTCCGCCGCCGGCTCGCGGGGCCGGTGTTCGCGCGTGTCGTGCTGGCCGTGCTCGCCGTGTCGGCGGTGTCGCTGCTCGTCGAGGCGCTCACCTGACGGTGCCGACCTGACGAAGCGCGAGTCAGTCCTCGTCGGGGACGACGTCGGGGAAGCCCGACGACGGGTCGTCGGGCTCGGCGACGGTGGCGCCGAGCACGAGGAGCTGCAGCGTCGATGCGGCGCCGCAGGTCGCGATCGAGGGCAGCGGCGGCAAGTCCGTGTCGGTGGGAAGCACCGCCCGGCCGTCCTCGACCGCGAAGACCACGTACTGGGTCCCGTCGGGTGTCGCCGGCACGTCGTCACCCGCCTCGTCGCCGCCGGACCCTGCTTCGGCGGTCCAGGTCATGGCGCCGACCCCGCCGTCGGCATCGAAGGTCACCTCGGTGCCGTCGGGGACGCCGGCGGCGGCGGTGAACGTCTCGCTGAGGTCACCGAAACCGCTCTCGGCGTCGAACGCGGGACCATCGGCGGCGAGCTCGTCGAACGCGTCGTCGACGGGGGCGAGCACGATCGTCCAGCCGCGGGTCAACGCCTCCTCGTCGTCGAAGCACTCCAGCTGCTCCTCGTAGCGGGTTCCCTCGACCGACGAGCGGAACGAGCTGAACTCCGGTGCTTCGCGCAGCAGGTCCATCGCCGAGCCGGTGACCGACGCCTCCGGCGGTCCCTCGTCGGCGTTGTCGACCGTCACCCCCGAGGCCTCGGTGGTCGTCGCGGCGTCGCCGTCGTCGCCGTCGTCGGTCGAGCAGGCCGTACCGACGAGCGCGATGCCGACGAGCGCGGTGGCGCACATGCCCACGAGGAACAGCCGGAGTGCACGTGCGATGGGGAACATGGTGGTCTCCAACAAGTTCGGTCAGTCGGATCGGCGGGTCACCACGTGTCGTGGTGCACGACGCGCGAAAGATCTCGGCGGGGGCCCGGCTTGAAGTCGGTGCCCACGGTGTGCGCGACCGGGATCAGGGCCCCCTGCATCACGGTGTCGGGAAGCCCGAGGAGCTCGGCCGCCTCGCGCTCGTGCAACAGGTGGAGCGTGGTCCAGCACGTGCCCAGCGTTCGCTCGCGAGCGGCGAGCATGAAGCTCCACACGGCGGGCAGCAACGAGCCCCAGACGCTCGCCTGGATCATCACCCCTCCCTCGTCGGTCCGTCCCTCGATGCACGGGATCAGCATCACCGGCACCTCACCCATGTGGCGGGCGAGGTGCTCCGCGGAATCGATCACTCGACGTGTCGTGGCGACGTAGTCCGGGTCGTCGGCCGGCAGTCCTGCCTCGGCGGCGGCCCGGTCGCCGTAGAACAGCTCGAATCCCGCCCGGTACAGCTCGCCCAGGCGCCGACGCTTGGCGTCGTCGGTGACGACGACGAAGTGCCACCCCTGGGCGTTCGAGCCCGTGGGGGCCTGCGCCGCGAGCTCGATGCACTCGTCGATCAGCGCCGGGTCCACGGGCCGGTCGAGGTCCAGCCGCTTGCGCACTGCGCGAGTGGTCGACAACAACTCGTCGGCGCCGAGGCCGAGCCGTGGGAGTTCGTTCATCGTGCACCTCTGATCAGGCGTCCCGGCCGGGCGCCGGTGTCCTCTCCGTGGTCGAAGGTGACCTCGCCGGCCTTCACGGTGGCGACGTACCCCCGGGCTCGCTGCAGCAGACGGCTGCCGCCGGCGGGGAGGTCACGCACGACCTGTGGTGGTTCGAGCGCGAGCTCGTCCAGGTCGATGACGTTCAGGTCGCCGAGCATGCCGACCTCGACCGTGCCGCGATCACCCAGTCCGTACAGGCGGGCCGTGTCGCGTGTCTGTTTGCGCACGACCCACTCCAGGGGGAGCCGTTCACCCCGGGTCCGGTCGCGAACCCAGTGCGTCAGCATGAACGTCGGCATCGAGGCGTCGCAGATGACGCCACAGTGCGCCCCTCCGTCGGCGAGTCCGACCGCTGCACGCGGGTGGAGGAACATCTCGCGGACCGGTTCGAGGCTGCCCTCGGCGTAGTTGAGGATCGGCACGTACAGCAGCCCGGTGCCGTCGTCGGCAAGCATCGCGTCGTAGGCCACCTCGAGCGGGTGGCGGCCGGACGCGGCAGCCAGCCCGGCGAGCGAACGCCCGGGTCCCGGCTCGTAGTCCGGTGGGTCGCCGAGCAGGAAGGTGCGGTCGTAGGCGCCGGCGAGGCTGGTCGCGGTCACCTCGTCTGGCTCCCACCCCAGAATGGCCGACCGCACCTCGGGATCGTGCAGCGCCGCGGCGAACTCCTGGTCGGACAGGCCGCGCTGCTTCACCTGCTGGTAGGCGGGAAAGGCGTCGAAGAGGCTGTAGGTCGTGTGGTGCCCCGACAGCAGCCCGGTGGCACGCCCGGCGACCTGTGGCCAGATGTCGGCCCCCTCGTCCACGGCGCGCAGCGACGCGTCCATCAACTCTCGCCACAGGTCAGGAGCAGCGTCGACCTGGATGAGCGCGAACGTGACCGGCCGGCCGATGGCCACCGACAGGCGGCGCATCCAGTCGACCTCGCGGGTCGGTCCGACGATGTCCTCCCCGGCGGCACCCTGGGGCGCGAGTTCGAACACGCCGGTGCCGAGCTCGCCGAGCGCGGCGCCGATGCCGAAGAGCTCGTCCTCGGCGGCGAAGGTGCCGGGCACGGGTTCACCGTCGATGGCGGTGTGGGCGATGGTGCGCGACGTCGAGAACCCGAGCGCACCGGCGACGATCGCCGCACGGACGATCTCGGTCATCGCACGGATGTCCTCGGCGCTGGCCGGCTCGTTGCGTGCGCCGCGTTCGCCCATCACATAGGCACGAACCGCGCCGTGGGCGATCTGGGTGCCCACGTCCATGGTCCAGCGTCGTCGGTCGAGCGCGTCGAGGTACTCGGGGAAGGTTTCCCAGGACCAGTCGATGCCCTCGGCGAGTGCCGTGCCCGGGATGTCCTCGACGCCCTCCATCAGCCCGATGAGCCACTCGCGTCGATCCGGGGCCGCGGGAGCGAAACCGACGCCGCAGTTGCCCATCACCGTGGTGGTGACGCCGTGCCACGCGGTGGGTGCGAGCACCTCGTCCCAGGTCGCCTGACCGTCGTAGTGCGTGTGGATGTCGACCCAACCCGGGGTGACGAGCCGACCGTCCGCGTCGATGACCCGCCGCGCCGATGCGCCACCCAGGTCGCCGATGTCGCTGATGTGGCCGTCGGTGACGGCCACGTCGGCGGATCGCGACGGCGACCCCGTGCCGTCGACCAGCTGGCCGTTGCGGATGATGAGATCGGTCATCGGGCCCCCTTGGTAGGGACCACCCCCCGGCAGCCCCGACGCACAGTGTGCCAGAGCCCACGTGGCGGGGTTCGCCGCCCTGCCGGCGGTCAGCGGGTCGTCGGGTCGCTCAGGAACGCAGCGGTCGACCCGCCGAGCGGAACGGGGTCCATGCCCAACTTGCGGTGGTCCCACGACCGCACCCGATCGACGGCGACGCGCACCGCGATCCGCTTCTGGATCATGAACTCGACCAGCGGCTTCGCCTCGTCGGTGTACGGGCCCGTGTACCGCTCCCACACGCTGACCCCGACCTCCCACAGCCGATCGGGGTCCTCCACGATCTCGGCGGTCCCCTCGAAGGACACCCCGCGCAACGAGTCGTAGGTCAGCCCGTCCTCGACCATGCAGGTGATCCGCGGGTCGCGACGCAGGTTCACCGCCTTCTGCGACCGCGCCTTGGTCTCGAACCAGATGTCACCGTCGATGACGGCGTACCACATGGCCACCAGGTGTGGCAGCCCGTTCGGGCCGATGGTGGCGATGGTCATCGTCCGCTGCTGTTCGAGGTAGGTGCGGACCTCCTCGTCGCTCATGGTGATCTGTGAGCGCTGGTTCGTTCCCATCGTTGTCCCCCCGGGGTCGCGTCGGCCGACATCATGGCACCGGCGCGACCGATGGGGTTCGCTCCGGGTCAGCGGTTGCTGCAGGAGCCGAACGAGGCCGAACCGCCGGGAGCGATCCTCCGGTTCCACGGGACCTCGACCTCCCGGCCGACAACGGTCGCGCCCGAGCTCAGCACCTTGAACTGCACGCCGTAGCCCGCTCCCCGGTCCGCGGTCGCAACCTGGCTCCACGTCGTGCCGCCCGGGGTCTGCGTCACCGCTCCCGGTTGCGGATCGGTGCGGCCAGCCGGCACGGCTGGCCCCGGTGCGCGTCCGGGTCCGGAAGCTCGACGGGGTGCTCCAGGTGCCGAGGCCACACCGGGAGCACGAGCGAGGAAGCGTGGTCGCCTCCTCGCCCGACCCCGTGCGCGCAGTCGTCGACCACCGGCGACTCGAAGCACCAGAAGGGGTGGTCCCGTCCGGGAGTGGAGAGGCTCACGCGAACCCGGCTCCCGACGCGGAACAGATGGGCGACGGGGTAGATCGGGACCCGGAACCTGATCCACTCGTCGACGGTGAGCGGTTCGTGATCCGACGCGAAGAAGGTGTAGTCGACCTTCAGCTCGTCGGAGCGCTCGGGGTCCTCCCGTCGGTGGGCCGGGCGGTGCCATCCGCACTGCACCCGCTGTTCCCAGCCGTCCGGCCGGATCTCGGTGAGGGTCGCCTGGACTGCTGTGTCGGGCGAGCCGGGGGCGAGCCACAGCTCCACGTGGCCCGACCCGGCGATCAGCAGCGGTTCCTCGAGCGGATCGGTCTCGTAGGCCACGTGGCGGTCGTCGGCGAACCGGGTCCAGTCGATCGCCACCTGCGGCTTGGTGAACGCGTCGAGGTCATCGAGCAGCTCGGAGGAGTAGGCGTGCGCGCCGGCGTCGGGGTCGTCCAGGTACTCGTCGACACCGGGAGATGCGGGTGGATCCTCGACGAGCCGGCCCCCGTGATCGAGGTACCAGCGTCCGGGTCGGATCTCGGCCGGGGGGAACCGGTCGACCGCCACCTCGAATCGATGTCCTGCACCTCCGGGGGTGCTGGTCCCCGCCCCGCTCTCGAACAACAGCCGCACCGGCGGCTCGGAGCGGTAGGCGTCGAAGGCCTCCTCGAAGCTGGTGTGGTGCGCGAAGCGGTCCTCCTCGAGCGTGCCGTCGACCCCGAAGACCGACTGGAACTGCACCGGCGCCAGCTCACGGATGATCTCGTTGACCCGGGGCACCCGCCGCGCGACGTGGAAGGAGAGGAACTCGAACCAGCGGTTCACCACCATCGGGCTGTAGCCATCGGGGTGATGTCCGTTGAAGAGGTTGAACCGCACGTCCGGGCTGGAGCTGAACCGGTCGAGCATGAGGGCGAACCGGCTCCCGGTCTGTTCGTCCTGCCACGCACCGGTCAGGTACACGGGCACCTCGATGCGCTCCACCATCGACGCCACCCGTCGCTGGTCGAGCATGGGTCCGAAGGTGTGGAGGCTCCGGCCGAACAGTTCGAAGTCCAGGTTCTGGCTCCGGATGTGCTGGTTCCCCTTCGCCGTCTCGTCGCCCGCCTCGATCCGCCGCAGGTCCCAGGTCTGACCGCCGACCCTGGTCTGGAGGTTCCGGGCCGCGAGCCACGCACGGGTGAACCCCGAGTTGTAGATGCCCCCCGGCCACTGCTGGCGCCACAGGTCGTCGATCACCGACATCGGCGCGATGGCGGCGAGATGCGGTGGTCGGGTGGCTGCCACGAAGAGCTGACTGATCCCGGGGTAGCTCAACCCGACCATCCCGACCCGGCCGTGCAACACCCACGGTTGGCGGGCAACGGTTTCGACCACGTCGTAGCCGTCGGCGGCCTGGGCAGGACTGAGCACGTCGAACACGCCGCCCGAACAGCCGCTGCCCCTCATGTTGACCCCCACCACCGCGAAGCCGAGCAGGTTGGCCAACATCGTCGAGGGTTGCGGCTCGTCGGGGTCCGACGGTGAGTAGCCGGAGTACTCGACGACGGTCGGCCACGGACCCGGTCCGTACAGCCCTTCGTCGGGGAATCGGACCATCGCCGAGAGCTGCACGCCGTCGCGCATCGTCAGATAGGTGAACCCCGCACCGAGGGGTTGGTCGTACGCCGCGTTGGCCGGCACGTCCCCGACGGCGAGGACCCTCACCTCGCCGGCGGGCCCCCGGCCCTCGTGTTCGATGCGGTATCGCCCCGGGGCGAGGGCGTCGCCCTCGGCGAGCACCTCGGCGAGACGGTCCGGTCCGTCGAGCACCAGGTGTCGCGACGGGGTGAACGCCAGATGGGCGTTGCCCAGTTCGTCGGCGACGAGGGTCACCAGCGGCCGGCCCGTGTCGTCATCCACCCGCAGCCGTGCGCCAGGGGGCGCGCCCGTGACCGTCAGTGTGTGGACTCCTCCGCTGAGCTCCATCGTCTCCTCCTCGGCGCGGCACGTGGCCGCCCCCGCCAGCTCCGGGTGCGGATCGTAGGCGGATCGGGTCGTCGCAGGGACTCGTCGCTGTGGCGTCGCGGGATCGTCACCCTGTGTTCAGCCACGGGTCAGCTCCGTTGCCTACCGTCCGATCGGCGGGACGGCACAGGGAGACAGGCACATGGCAGCGGTCGATCGACGCAGGTTCCTCGGCGCCGCCGGGGCGACCGCCGGGGCGGCAGTGCTCGGTGCGTGCGTGCCGCGCCCGACGCCCGACTACCCCTTGCAGTCCGGCGTGCCGTTCGAGGGCACGGGCCCCTACCCGTCGGGCGTCGGCTCCGGGGACCCGACCGACTCGGCGGTGCTGCTGTGGACCCGGGCGAACCCGTCGCTCGACACCGGCAGCGGCGTGCAACTCGACGTCGAGGTGTCCCGCACCCCCTCGTTCGGCGCCGACGTGGTCGCGGTGCTCAGCGCCGTGGCGGTCCGGGAGCACGACCACTGCGTCACCGTCGACGCCACCGGCCTCGAGCCGTCGACGACGTACTGGTACCGCTTCACCCACGGTCCCCACACCAGCCGCGTCGGGCGCACCCGGACCGCTCCGGACCCGCTGGACCGCGAGGCTCGTGTGCGCGTCGCCGCCTTCAGCTGTCAGCGGTGGACCCATGGCTGGTACACCGCACACGCCGACCTGGCGTCGCTCGCCGCCGACCCTGCGACCGACGTCGATCTGGTGCTCAGCCTCGGCGACTACATCTACGAGACCGGCTTCGCCGACAAGGTGTTCGTGCCGGGTCGGGAGGATCCGGTCCAGCGTGCGGTCACCCTCGAGGAGTTCCGTGGCAAGTACCGGATGTACCGCAGCGACCCGAACCTCCAGGACGTCCACGCCCTGTACCCGATGGTGTGCATCTTCGACAACCACGATGGGCTCTTCGAACCCGGGGACCCCCAGGGGCCGGCTGCGGTCCGGGCGTTCTTCGAGCACCTGCCGGTGCGAGCCCCTGCGCCGGGTCGGATCGACCGTCGGCTGCGCTGGGGCCGCAACTTCGACCTGTTCATGACCGACCAGCGCAGCTTCCGTGACCTTCGCCCACCGAGCGGCGGACTCCTCGGTACCTCGACCGAGGACCGACCCGAGATCCTCGATCCGAGCCGGTCGATCCTCGGTCTGGCGCAGCGGGAGTGGCTCATCGACGGGCTCACCGGCTCCGACGCCGACTGGCGACTCATCGGCAGTCAGCTGATGTTCTGGCCGTGGCGCAGCTTCGGGCGGCTGCCGGGCCGGCCGCGCGGTTCGGGGGTCTACCTCAACATGACCCAGTGGGACGGCTACGTGGGCGAACGCCTGGTGCTGCTCGACGCGCTGGAGGCTGCTGACGTGCGTGACACGGTGTTGTTCTCGGGGGACTCCCACGTCTTCTCCGCCGCGCAGGTGGCGCCCGACGTGGACGACCCCTCGTCGGTGCCACGGGTGCTCGAGTTCGGGGGCAGTTCGATCACCTCGAACAACGCCGACGAGTCCGACCATCCGCAGACACCGATCACCCGGCCCCTGCTCGAGGCGGTGAACCCGAACCACCTGCGCTACTTCCAGTCGGAGCGTCACGGGTACTGCGTCGCCGAGTTCACCTCCGAGGGCGCACGCGTCCAGTTGCGGTCACCCTCCACCATCCGCCGGCCGGCGGCTGCTCGTGTCGACGTGCTCGCCGAGTTCGCGGTGGAACGCGGCAGCCAGCGGATGCGCCGCCAGTTCTGACACGACGTCAGGCCAGCACGCCGCGGAGCACGCTGGTCTCGAGGCCGGAGTGCTCGGCGACGCCATCCTCCTGGAGGTTGATGTCGACGATCGGGTACTCGCCCGGGTCGAGCCCCTCGGGCACCGGCACCTCGATGGTCGTCGTGCCGTCAGGCACCTCCCCGAGCGACACGGGATCGGTCACCTCGAGGTCGATCAGCCACAGCTCGTAGTGACGCCCCTCGGGTGGCGGCGGGACGTCGGCGAGTTCGATCACCAGACGTTCGATCCCGTCGGTCTCCACCAGCGTCGCGTCGGCGGCACCGGTGCCGTCCTCGAGCACCTCGAGGGAGATCGCGGCGAGCTCCTGGCGGTCTTCCCCCACGGTCTGGGTGACCACGCCGACGGTCGCAGCAGCGAGCACGACCGCAGCGGCGATGGCGATGGGCCGGGTCCACCGTTGCGAGGTCGGGCGGGATGACGTCCCACCGGCTCGGTCCGACCCGCGATCGGGCGCACCGCGGGGCCGGCGGGTGTCGTCCTGGTCCTGCACGACCGACAGGGTGTGCGGCTGATCGTCGGCGCTCGCGGCTGCCGAGATCGCCGCCCACAACTCGGGGGGCGGTGCGCTGCGTTCGAAATCGCGCTCCTCCAGACGCCGTCCCACGTCCAGGACGCGCCCGAACTCCGCGACATCGAGCCCCAGGTCTTCAGGATCGGGCGGCATCGTCGAACCCTTCCATGTGGCGCCGGAGCTTCTCGAGGCTCCGGCGGATGTCACTCTTCACGGTCCCGAGCGGGACATCGCAGCGTTCGGAGATCTGCGTCTGGGTGAGGTCCTCGAAGAACGCCAGCTTGACCATCCGCTGGGCCCGGTCCGGCAGCTGCGAGATCGCCTCGGCCAGCAGCATCTGCTCGGCGGTGCGGTTGACCATCGCCTCGTCGGACTCCGATGGCTCGAGCCCTTCGGAGACATCACGGGGCAGCGGCGCACGGCCGTCGGACCGGAGGATGTCGATGACCTTGAAGCGGGCGATGCCGAGCAGCCACCCGGGGAGGGTGCCCGAGGTGGGCCGGTAGCGCTCCCGGGAACGCCACGCGGCGAGGAAGACCTCCTGGGTTGCGTCGGCCGCGCGTTCCGGTCCGAGGGACCTGCGGCAGAAGGAGAACACCAGCCGACCGTGCTCGTCGTACACCGCACGCAGGGCGCGTTCGTCACCGCGTACGAACCCGCTGACCAGCGGGTCGTCGACCAGTTCGGGTCGGTCCATCACGGCTTCCACGTCGGGGGATTCGGTGCCGGAGGACGGTTCGGATGCACTGATGTCGTCCACGGGTCGACCAGTCTCGCGAGCCGACGGTCGACGCGCCAGCAGGAGACGCGAACGGGGCGGGGTCCGCCCACCAGTCGTCTGTCGCCAACCTGATGGCCGGGTGCACCTAGGGTGCGCCGATGGACGTCGGGTCGTTGTTCTCGGTCGAGGGGAAGGTGGCCGTGGTCACCGGTGGGAGCCGTGGGATCGGGCGGATGATCGCGGAGGGCCTCGTTCGCGCTGGCGCCCGGGTCTACATCTCCTCCCGCAAGGTCGAGGCGTGTGACGCCGTCGTCGCCGAGCTCTCGGCCATCGGCGAGTGCCGGGCCCTGCCGGCCGACCTCTCCGAGCCGTCGGGAGTCGCCGCCCTGGCCGAGGGAGTGCTGGAGCGGGAGTCGGCGGTGCACGTGCTGGTCAACAACGCAGGGGCCACCTGGGGTGCGCCGCTCGACGAGTACCCGGACCACGCGTGGGACAAGGTGCTGTCGACCAACGTGACCGCACCGTTCGCGCTCTCGGTCGCGTTGCTCCCGGGCCTGCGGGCTGCGGGCACCGCCGACGACCCGGCTCGCATCGTCAACATCGGTTCGATCGACGGCATCCGCGTGCCGGCGACCGAGAACTACGCATACGCAGCGAGCAAGGCAGCGGTGCACATGGTGACGCGTCAACTGGCGCACCGGTTGGTGCGCGACAACGTCACCGTGAACGCCATCGCACCGGGGCCGTTCCCCTCGAAGATGATGGCCTTCCTGCTCGACGCCGAGGGCGGGGAGGAGTTGGTCAGCTCGGGCGTACCGATGGGCCGGATCGGTCGCCCGGAGGACGTGGCGGGCACGGTGATCTACCTGTGCTCACGTGCGGGCAGCTACCTCACCGGTGCGGTCATCCCTCTCGACGGGGGAACGTCGACCCACGGTTGAGCCGGCCAGCTGGCGCCGGCATGTCAGCTGGCCGCGAGCCCCTCGAACCGCCGTTCGATGGTCCCAGGTAGCCGGATTCGATGACGTCGGTCCGATCGGCGAGGTCCGCAGAGGTTCCCTCGAGCGACACCCGTCCCCGGTCGAGCAGGTAGGCGCGGTCGGACACCGCCAGCGCCAGCGGGACGTGCTGTTCGACGAGGAGCACCCCTGCGCCCAGGTCGTGCGCGACCGACCGGACTGTCGCCAGGAGCTGCTCGACGATGACCGGTGCCAGACCGAGACTCAGTTCGTCGACCAGCAGCAGTCGTGGCCGTGTGCGCACCGCGCGCGCCAGGGCCAGCATCTGTTGCTCTCCGCCCGACAGCTGGCCGACGGTTCGGTCGAGCAGCGCCGCCAGCGCGGGGAAGAACCCGAGCACGTCGTCGAGCGGCAGCGCGTCGGCCCGTGCGCGCCGTCCGGATGTCGCGAGCCGAAGGTTCTCCGCCACCGTGAGTTCCGTGAACAGACCACGGTCCTCCGGCACGTGCGCCACGCCCCGTCGGGCGGTCCGCCAGACGTCAGCGAGCCGGGGGCGGTGCCGCTGGGGCCGGGTGTCGCCGAGCAGCTCGATGTCACCGCCGATGCGGGGGAGCAGCCCGGAGAGCGTCAGCAGCGTCGTCGTCTTGCCGGCCCCGTTCGTGCCGAGCAGCGCGACGACCTCACCGGCGGCGACCCGCAGGTCGATGCCGTGCACCACCGGCGTGCCGCCGTGACCCGCCACCAGGCCGCGGACCACGAGCGCTCGTCCGCCATCGGCCGGAATGCCCACCGTGCTCATCCGACCCCACCTGCGGTGCCGAGGTAGGCGGAGATCACGCGCGGATCACGCCGAATCTCGGCCGGCGTGCCACTCGCGATCAGGCCGCCGAAGTCGAGGACGTGCACGGTGTCGCAGACGCCCAGCACGATCGACATGTCGTGCTCCACCAGCAGGGTGGTCACCCCGCGTTCGGGGAAGGTGGCGAGCAGTCGGCCGAGTCGGGCGGTCTCGCCGGTGTCGAGTCCTGCGGCCGGTTCGTCGAGCAGCAGCAGCACCGGGTCGGACACGAGTGCCCTCGCCAGGCCGACCAGGTGTCGGGCGCCGTTGGGCAGCTCGGCCGGGAGGCGGTGTGCGTGGCCGGCGAGGTCGAGCTCGTCGATCACGTCGTCGACGGCGCTCCCTGCCGGGCGTCGCGGCCACCAGAGGTCGCCGAACAGCTCCCAGCGTCTCGGCCGGGCGGCTGCCACCGCGAGGTTCTCCCGAACCGTGAGGTCCTCGAACAGCTCGAGTGACTGGAACGTGCGGGCCATACCTTGGCGTGCCCGCTGGTGTGGCGATCGGTCGACCAGGACTCGGTCGCGCAACAGCACCCTTCCGGCCGACGGAGCGGTGAAGCCGCTGACGACGTCGATGAAGGTCGTCTTGCCTGCACCGTTGGGTCCGATCAGTCCCGTGATGCTGCCCTCGGCGACGTCGAGATCGATACCGCCGAGCGCGATGACACCGCCGTAGCGCACCGTCAGATCGCGGACCCGGAGTAGCGGCGCCGTCACGCCGGGACCTCGACCGGTCGGTGACCACGACGCAGCAGGCCGGTGACGCCGGCCGGAGCGAAGATGCTGGTGAGGATCAGCGCCAGGCCGCTCAGCGCGAAGACGTAGTCGTCGGCCCCTCCACCGCCAGGGAGCTGGGCGCTCAGGGTCGTCACCACCCCCGCCTGGGCGAGGAGTCCGGCGACGACGGCGCCGCCGAGGCTCGCCACACCGCCGAGCGAGGTCAGCGCCAGGATCACCAGCGCCCCGATGACCATGAAGGAGCTCGGCGACAGGGTCGGGGTGGCATAGGCGAGGAGCACCCCCGCGAGTCCTGCCAGGAACGACGACGTCGCGAACGCCTGGAGCTTGGTGCGACCGACGTCGACACCGGCTGCTTCAGCCGCGCGTTCGTTCGCCCGCACCGCGAGCCACCGCAGACCGGTCGGGTTGCGCCGCAGGTTGGCCACTGCCAGGAAGGCCAGGGTGACCACCACGAGCACGGTCACCCCGAACGCGGGACGGAAGTTGTCCGCGCCACGTGCGCTGACCCCGAGGTCGAGTCCCAGCAGCGAGGGCCGGGGCGCCGAACGTCCCGCAGCCCCACCGGAGAACGACGGGCTCGCCAACACGAGCTGGTCGATGGCGACCGCCAGGGCGAGGGTGGTGATGGCCAGGCTCATCCCTCTGACCCGCATGGCGGGTAGGCCCACCAGCACGCCGAGCGCCGCGGCGAGCGATGCCGCCACCAGCATCGCGAGCGGGAAGGGCAGTCCAGCGTCGGCCAGATGGATCACCGCGAATCCCGCGACACCGGCGAAGGCCAGTGGTGCCAGTGAGATCTGGCCGACGTAGCCCGTCACGACCACGACCGACAGTGCGAGCAGCGCGAACACCATCGACACGATGATGGCCTGGCGGTACGCGGATCCGGTGGTGAGCAGCGCTGCGGAGATCGCGATCACCCCGCCGAGGGTCCACCAGGGCACGAACGCAGGGCGTGGCGAGGTCGGGAGACCTCGAGCGGCGATGGCGCCACGTTCGGGTAGCGGGTCACCGCCCCAGACGAGCACCCCCACGATCAACAGCACCGGAACGGCCTGTTGCAGTCCTGTGGTCGGCAGCCACTCGGGGATCCAGGAGCCCTCGGGCTGCACGGCATGGCCGAGGATCAGCGACTGCAGCATGCCGATGCCGATCCCGGCCGCAGCGGCGACGGGGAACGACACGAGGCGGCCGAGCAGTGCCGCGGCCAGTGCGGGCACGACGAGCAGGGGGGTGGTGGTCGCGTCGAGCCCGCTGATGGGCTCGATGAGGATCACGGCGAGCCCCGCGAGCACCGTGGCGATCGCCCAGTTGGCCACACCGAGGCGGTCCGGCGCGATGCCGAGCAGCAGCGCGCCCTTCTCGTTCCCGGCCGCGGCTCGGGTCGCGAGACCGAAGCGCGTGTAACGGTAGGTCGCGGTCAGGGCAGCGGTCACCAGCAGCACCGCACCGGCGAGCAGCAGCCGGTTCTGGCTCACCGCGGTGCCGAGCAGTCGGACCGGGTCCTCGGGCAGGACCGGGCGCCGGGTCGTCACCCCGGAGCCAACGACCGGGAACCGCAGCCGGACGACTTCCTGGAGGTAGAGCAGCAGCCCCAGCGAAGCCACCACCTTGGTCAGCGCAGGACGGTTCCGCAGCGGGCGGAAGACGAGCGCGTAGATGGCGGCGCCGAGCAACGCGGCGAGCGCGACGGCCAGGAGCAGCGCGCTCACGAGGGTGGGGCGGGTGAGCAGGTGGACCCGAGCGGGCAGGCCCAGCACCGGGAGGACCAGGTCTCCGGTGGCGCGGAACTCGTGGAAGGCGAACGCCACGTACACGCCGCCCGCCACGTGCGCGAAGTTGACCACCCCCGACGAGCGGTGGCTCAGCACGAGTCCCAGCGCGAGCGAGGCGATGACCGCACCGCCGCCGAGACCGGCGAGCAGGAAACCGAGGTAGTTGCTGATGGCCGGTCCTGCTCGTCAGCGGTGCCCGGGCACCCGGTCGGTCACGTTCATTCCCCGTGGATCCGACCGACGTCGATCCAACTGCCCAGCTGGGTGAGCTCGCGATCCTCCATCTCCGCCAGGATCTGCTGGGGCGAGCACATGGCCGGGAGCCCGTCGAACTGCTCGCCGTCGCAGGTGTACGGATGCCCCATGAAGCTGGGCGTGTCGACCTGCGCTCTGAGCGCGGCATCGATCGCCGCTGCGTCGAGGCTGTCGGCGCCGAGCTGCGACATCACCATCCAGAGGTTCATGAACGACCGGAAGCTGACGGTGCCGGCTCCGATCGGGTTGAGTCCGTTGCCGTACCGCTCCACGACGGCGTTGTACAGCTCCACGTCGGCATCCGCCACCTCGCCGCCGGCGCCCTCGGACACGGGCCCTTCGACGTTGAACACGGTGCCGTCGCTCGCCTCGGTGTCGACCGAGTCGATGATCGACGGTGCGGCGCACGCCCCGAAGAAGAACTTCCGGGCGGTCAGGTCCAGGGTGCGCAGCGCGTCGAACGCGGCCTTGCACCCGGTGTCGGCGGTCAGCACGAACACCGCGTCGGGGTCGGTGGTGGCAGCGGCCTGCAACGGCGAGGCGATGTCCGTGGCGATGACCGGGTAGGGCACCAGCTGGGTCTCGACCCCGCGTTGCTCGAGCACCTGCTGGCCGTACTCTGCGCTCTGTGCGATCGAACCGAACTCGCCGTAGACGATCGAGACACGTTCTGCTTCGAGCTCGGTGCTGGCGTAGTCGGCGAACGCGACCGTCGCCCCCCAGGTCCCGCCGCTCCACTGGAACGAATTCGGGCTCTGCGCCGACGGGGTGCTGATGGGGATCCCGCCGGCGTAGGGGATGTCGTTGTCGGCGAGGACCTCGATGGCGCCGCCGAAGATGTCGAGGCCGCCCAGCACCACAGGGACGTCCTGTTCGACGAAGCGTTGTCCGCACGCGGTCGAACCCTCTGCCGAGAAGCCGGTGTTGCAGACCTCGAGGCTGACCGGCCGACCGTCGATGCCACCGAGTTGGTCATTGACGAACGCCATGGCGGCCTCGGTGGCCTGGCTGAGCTCGGGATACGAGCCGCCGGGGGTGTTCTCCTGGTTGACCATCCCCAGCACGATCGGCTCACCGGCGGCGGTGACGGGTTCGTCGGGCACGAGTGGTCCGATGGAGCCCGACCGTGCACAGTCGAGCAGCGCATCGCCTGCGCAGTCACCAGCGACCAGCGTGCCACCGGGTTCAGTGGAGCCCGGCTCGCCGACAGCGTCCTCGGGTTCGCTGCACGCTGCGAGTCCGACGATCACGACTGCGAGGAGCCACCACAGCCGTCCATGCGCCACCGGATTTCCCCCTGTCGTCGGTCGAAGTCTGCCCACGGTCCACCCGCTACCCGGTCCCCCGGGTGTCAACGCCGTTCACAGTGATCCGGCGGATCACAGCGAGGTCACGTTAGGAGGTCAACGATTCTCCCGTGTCGCCGCCAGGTGACTGCTCTGTGCGCCTGAACGCGGTGCGCGGGCGAGTCTCGCGCGCCCCGTCGGCCGACTGCGCCGTCGTGGTCAGGTGTCGGGTGGGTGGCTGGTGCGTTGGCGTTGGTGGCGTTGGCCCCAGAAGGTGTGGCCGTCGGGGCGGGTCCAGCGGGTCCACCCGTCGTCATCGAGGTGGAGTTGCCAGCCGGGGTGGTGGGCGAGGCGGTGGTGGAAGCGGCACAGGCCGCACATGCGGTGGGTGTCGGTGTCACCTCCGTTGCCCCATGGGTCGGTGTGGTGGGTGTCGGTCCATGCGGGTGGTGCGTCGCATCCGGGGAACACGCAGCCGCCGTCGCGGAGGTTGACCGCACGCACCTGGTGGGGTCGGGCGAAGCGTTGCGCAC
>SKRR01000179.1 GCA_007118345.1 Microthrixaceae bacterium
CGCTCCGCCTTCCGCAGCAGTCCGACGACGACGCCGTCGGCCATCGATCCGGTGGCGACGATGGAGTCGACCCAGAGGTCCGCGACGATGACGGCGACGCGCTGTCGGCGGAGACGCCCCAGGACGACAGCGGGTAGGGCGCCGAAGAGCGTCGGGTACTCGATCACGAGCCAGCGCGACCTCCGGCTGACGAGCAGACCGGGAATCGACATGACCCCGAACGACAGGTAGTTCAGCAGGCGGCCCGGCCCGTTGCCCATCGATGCCCACAACCAGACCCTCGTCACGACCGTCCCGTCCTCGACCGACCGCTGCCACGGCCGTTTCGACCATCCGTCGAAGATCCGACCCAGGGGGTAGTTCGGCAGGGCGGTCAGCACGTCGACCACGAGTCCCCGGTGCTGCAGCTCCCGCACGATCGAACCGAGCCGCGCCTGCGCGGCACCGCGCTCGGGCGGGAAGTACTGGGTGACCAGCACCACGTCCGCTGACCCGCGGCCGGACTGCAGTCGACGGTGCCCCGTTCGCCTCATCGGTCGCCGGACAACCCAGCCGCGGGGAGTTCGACCCCCCAGTGGCGTTCGAGCATCCCCTGCACCTGGTCCTGGAACGTCTCGAGCGAGACGAGGGTCGAGTACTCCCGCGCCGCGACCGCCATGTCGGCCCACCGCTGCGGGTCACCGACGAGACCCACGACGTGGTCGACCAGCGCGGCGACGTCGTCCGGCTCGAAGACCAGCCCTCGGCGACCGCCGCCGGAGATCTCGCCCGAGACCGGGCTGGTGCCGAAGATCGGCACCGTGGCATGCACCATCCCCTCGAGCAGCACCTTGCCGTACCCCTCCTGGCGGGTCGACAACAGGTTGAGGTCGGCCGACGCGAACGCCGACATCACTTCGCCGTGCGTGACCGATCCGTGGAAGCGCACGCGGTCGGCCACGCCGAGCCCGGTCGCGAGTGTCTCGAGCTCATTGCGAGTGGGGCCGTCGCCGTAGAGGTCGAGACGGGCGTCGACGCCTGCCGAGACGATCCCCGGGAGCGCAGCGACGATGGTCCGCTGGTTCTTGTTCGGCGTCAGTCGGCCGACGCTCACCAGTGCGACCGGGTCGCCGGCTGACCGACCGCGGATACGGTCGACCTTCGCGTCCGCGACCGGCGTGGCACGCTCCCAGTCCTCGAGGGTGAACGAGGGGCTGAAGAGCGGCTCGAGGTGAGGCCGCTGCTGGTCGCGGTCCGCGTACACGCTCACGGGTCCGCCGAACCAGCGGCGCGACAGCAGCCACCGTTGCATCCGGTACGAGGTCGGCTCGCCCGCGTACCCGTGCCAGACGCCGGCGTACATCGCGTAGCGGTGTGCACCGGTGCCGAGCGTCGACAGGATCGCTACGAACGCGATGTTGCAGGGACACCGCAGGTGCACCCCGTCGACGGACCTCGCGACGCGACGGGTCGTCCACGCCCAGTGGCCCAGGTACCGGACCATTCCGACCTTCTTCCACAGGGAGTTGCCACCGCCCTTGCGCACCGGTTCGATGGTCAGGTTCGTCGAACGGTACGGGGCGAAGCCTGCGGGCGGCGGGCCGGGGTCGAGCGGTGCGCAGATCACGACCTCGTCGAAGAGCCTCGCCCAGCGGTCGAGCTGGTTCACCACCGGCTCGAGCGCGCAGAGCTGCCCCTGATCGTCCCGGTAGTGCTGGGTGTCCCCGATCACGGCGAGCCGCACGGGTCCCCCTCTTGGCCCTCGACGGGAACCCGATCCGGGGGCCCGCCCTGCTGTTGGTGCGATGGCACCGTCACAGCCTAGGGATCTGTGGCCCCTGGGCCACCATGTCGTCGGCGATCCGCAGCGACCGTCGGACCCGTCGCACCGTCGAGGGCACGTGCACCACCTCGGCGGCGAGGAACCCGAGCCACTGGGTCGGGCTCGCCCGACGCTTCAGCTCGTAGGGGACGATCGCCTGTGCCAACCCGATCACGAGATCCTCGCGGATCTGACGAGGCGAGTGGTACCACTTCGTGTAGTACACCATCGACGGCAAGGGCAACGGCGAGCTGCGGTCGCGGTGCCGGAACCCGTCGAGCGACCCGAACGTGCGCAGCCCGCCTTCCTGGGCCTTGAGGTGCACCCGCACGGCGTGGGGGTTGTGAATGACGAGCCCTCCGTCCAGCTGCACCCGCAGCCCGAACTCGGCGTCGCCGCGTCGTTGCCGGTCGTACTGCTGGTCGAACAGGCCGGCTCGCTCGAGCAGGCTGCGGTGGCACATGCCGTTGCCCGAGTCCCACTGGTCGGCGACGCGGAAGTAGGCGTAGTTCTCGGGAACCGGCGCACCGATCACCGCCAGCGACGCGCCCGTCGACAGGTCGGCGTCGTAGCGGATCAGCCCTTCGAGGTGCTGCTCGAGGAAGTCGGGACCGACCTCGGAGTCGTCGTCGATGAAAGCGATCCACTCCCCCTTGGCCCGCTGCACCGCTGCGTTGCGGGCCAGCCACTGGCCCAGCTGATCCTGGAAGACCACCTCGAGCCCGAGATCAGCGAACTCCGCGTACAGCTCGTGATCGCGACGATCGGGTTCGTTCTGGTCGACCACG
>SKRR01000099.1 GCA_007118345.1 Microthrixaceae bacterium
CAACTCGCCAGCCTCGAGCTCGAGGTGACGGGACGGGCGTCGGGCCTGTCGATCGGCGCGACGGGCGCTGCCAGCGCGGTGCTCGACGTGGTGAGCCCCGGTGTGGTGCGCGTCCCGGTCGTGGTCGCCCGGCGCGGGGTGTACCGGCGGATCCGCATCGACCTCGGATCCGATGCCCCGTTCGGTGTGGTGTGGGTCAATCGGTCCCGCGTGGTGGATCTGCCGAGGGAGCTGCTGGTCGGGCCGGTCGCCGAGCCCGTCGTGGCCACCACCGGTGAGCTGCCGGGCGACGTGGCCGAACCCTCACCCCGTGGGGCGGGGGCGACGGGCGAGGCCGCGCGTTCGGTGCGTCCCTACGTCACCGGCGACCCGTCGCACCTGGTGCACTGGCCCTCGACGGCGCGGGTCGGCTCGTTGGTGGTGCGCGAGCTGGAACCCCCGGCAGCGACGGGGCTGGCCGTCGTGGTCGACCTGAGCGGCGAGTCGGGTGACCACGTCGAGGCCGCGGCATCGAGGGCGGCAGGGGTGGCCGAGTCGGTGCTCGACCAGGGCGGCCGGGTGGTGCTGTGCACCGCCGAGGCGGGCGGCCCCGTCGTCGAAGAGGTGGGCGACCTGCTGGGCATCCGTCGCCGCCTCGCTCGCGCGGTGCCCGGCACCCCGGGAGTCGCCCCCGACCACTGGCCCGTCGTGGTCGTCGCCCCGACCCCGACCCCGACCCCGGGCGTTCTGTGATGTCAGCAACGCGGAAAACCGCGCCGCCGGCATCACAGAACGGTGCCGAGCGACCGATGAGTCGGCGGGCGAAGGTGTCGCCGGACCGGTCGACCATCTCGACCCAGCGGGTCTGGGCGCTCACTGCGCTGGTCGCGGTGCAGTTCTGGACCGCACTGTCGTCACTGCCGACCGACGGCCAGTCCTACGCCGCCGAGGCCGCGGCGGTGTGTGCGGTGCTGGCGATGTTCGGACTGCGCTCGGTGCCGATCCGCTGGATCGTGCGCGCGACGGCGTTGTCGAGCGGGTTGCTGCTCGCACGGTTCGGTGAGCTCGGCGCGTTCGGTGGCATCGGTGGCTCGTGGCGGGTGCTGGCGTGGCTCGGTGTGGTGGCCGCGGCGTTGGTGCTCGCTCCGTCGAGCCGGGCGACCCCGGGCCGGACGCCGGGGGTGGTGGTGCGCGCCGAGGACGTGCCCGCACCCGAGTCCGACGCAGCGGCGCGTGTGCTCGTCGACCCCGGTGCAGGTCCCCGACCCCGACCCGGCGCGGTGCCCGTCGCCCTGATGGTCGCGTCGGTGGCGCTGGTCGGTGCGGCGGCGTTGCTGAGCGGGCCGAGGATGGCCACGGCGTTCCCCGTGGGCGCGCGTGTGGGCGACGTGGTGGACCTGGGTGACAACCGCCAGGACAACGCGCTGGTCGCCACCGACGAGCTCGACATGACCACCCGGCCGCGGCTCTCGGAGCGCGTGGTCATGACGGTGCGGTCGCCGCTGGCGTCGTTCTGGCGCACCGAGACCTTCGACGAGTGGGACGGCTCGACCTGGCGCCGCAGCGACCAGGGCGGCAGGTATCTCGACACCGACGGCCGGGTCGAGGCGTCGCCCGAGGACCTCGCCGCGGTGTCGGGGGTCGACAGCGAACAGGAGTTCCGCATCGAGGTGGGGTTCGCGACGGCGGTGCCCTCGGCGCCCGCAGCGGTGCAGGTCGACAGCGTGCAGGAGCTCGCCCAGCGCCCCGACGGCACGTTGGTGTCGCCCGATCGTGCCTTGAGTCGCGGCACGACCTACACGGTGCAGAGCCGTCAGGTGCCCACCGACACCGAACGGCTGCGCGAGCTGGGTCGGGGCGAGGTGCCCACCGGCGTACTCGAGCGGTACGCGCAGCCGCCGGTGGCGACCGAGCGCACCATCGCGCTCGCTCGGGAGCTCACCGAAGGGCTCGACAGCAACTACGACAAGGTCCTGGCGCTCGAGGGATGGATGGACGACAACACCGGCTACGACCTGGAGGCACCGTTGTCGCCCCAGGGCGTCGACGTGGTCGACCACTTCCTGTTCGACTCGCAGCTGGGGTGGTGCGAGCAGATCGCGAGTTCGCTGGTGGTCATGGCGCGCCACGCCGGGGTGCCGGCGCGCCTGACCACCGGGTTCACCCCGGGGGAGTGGGACGCAGTGGGTGGCCGCTTCGTCGTGCGCGAAGTGAACGCGCACGCCTGGGCCGAGGTGTGGTTCCCCGAGGTCGGCTGGGTCACCTTCGACCCGACGGCATCGGTGCCGCTCGCCGGCACCGACGAGGCGACGCCGGGTGCGGCGGCGGTCGACTGGCGCGAGGTCGTCGGGCTGGGCCTGCTGGTGGTCGGCGTGGGGGCGCTGGTGATGGGCCCGGCGCGGCGCTGGGCACAGCGGCGGACGCTCGCACGGGCCGAGCAGCGGCGTGTTCGCGAGCTGGTGCGGCACCGGTGGGACGCGGCCGAGGAGGCGGCGATCGAACGACTGGGCGCGGGCGCTGGTCGGCCGCGTGAGCCCTCCGAGACGGTGAGCTCGTACGCCGGGGTCGTGGCGGACCTGATGGAGGATCCC
>SKRR01000002.1 GCA_007118345.1 Microthrixaceae bacterium
ACCACTGCCACGTGAGCAGGCACCGCAGGTTCGCCAACTGCTGCCACTCGTCACCCGGCTGACGGGTCAACAGCGACCCCTTGCCGTGCACGACCTCGTCGTGGCTGAGCGGCAGGATCCAACGCTCGTGGCGTGCGTACACCATCGGGAAGGTCAGCTCCCCGTGGTGGTGGGCACGGTGCACGGGCTCGTGGGCGAAGTATCCGAGCGTGTCGTGCATCCAACCGAGGTTCCACTTCAGGTCGAATCCGAGACCGCCCCAGTCCACCGGTGCGGTCACCCCGGGCCACGAGGTCGACTCCTCCGCGACCATGAGCGCGCCGGGCTGCTCGCGGTGCACCACCTCGGTCAGCTCGCGGAGGAACGAGAGCGCCTCGAGGTCCTCGCGTCCGCCGTGGTCATTGGGGGCCCACTCCCCCGCCGCTCGCGAGTAGTCCCGGTAGAGCATCGACGCGACGGCGTCGACCCGTAGCCCGTCGACGCGGAACTCCTCGAGCCAGTACAGCGCGTTCGCGACCAGGAAGTTCCTCACCTCGTTGCGGCCGTGGTTGAACACCAGGGTTCCCCAGTCGGGGTGTTCCCCGCGTCGGGGGTCGGCGTGCTCGTAGAGGGCGGTGCCGTCGAACCTCGCCAGCGCGAAACGGTCTTTCGGGAAGTGCGCCGGCACCCAGTCGACGAGGATCCCGAGACCTCGGTCGTGGCAGACGTCGATCAGGTGGCGGAGGTCGTCGGGACTGCCGAGCCGGGCGTCCGGGGCGTAGTAGCCGGTCACCTGGTAGCCCCACGACCCCCCGAAGGGATGCGTCGCCACCGGGAGCACCTCGAGGTGGGTGAACCCCAACCCGGCGACCCAGTCGGCCAGCGGCTCGGCCAGCTCCCGGGCACCGTGGGCAATGCCATCGGGGTGGCGCCGCCACGACCCCAGGTGCGCCTCGTAGACCGACATGCGCCCCCGGTTGCGCTTCGAACGCTGCGCCGTCCAGTCGCCCGCTGCGCCCATCCACTCGCCCGCCGCCCACCGGTGGGTCGACGTCTCGAGCACCGACGCAGTGGCAGGTGGGAGCTCGGCGCGACGAGCGACCGGGTCGGCGCGGAGCTCGACCGCCCCGTCGACGCCCGTGATCTCGAACTTGTAGCGGTGGCCGGCACGGGCAGCAGGCACCTCGCCCCACCACAGTCCGGTGCTGTGCTGGGGCGTCAGCGCAGTGGGGGTCGACAAGCCGGCCCAGTCGCCCACGACCTGCACCCGGCGCGCGTTCGGGGCCCAGACGACGAAGCTCGCGCCCCCGTCGGAAGACGGGTGCCCGCCCAGCAGGTCCCAGAGCCGTCGGTGGGTCCCCTCGTTGAACAGGTGCCGGTCGAGCTCGCCGGGCGGACCCACGGACGCGGGCACTCAGTCGTCCTCGGCGTGGTCGGCGGGTCCGGGTCCCTCGGGCAGCTCGTCCTCGCCGTCGAGGAGTCGCTCGACGGCGCGCACCGGCAGGTCGGCGAGCTCGGGGCGGTGGGCGAGTTCGTAGGCCACCTCGTAGACCGCCTTGTCGAGCTCGAACACGCTCAGGAGGGCGTCGCGACTCGACCGGGCCTGGGGCAGCAGGCGGTGCGCGTCGTCGACCTCGGCGTACCCGGCGAGGAACGCGTTCACGTTGCGCACCGTCCACGCGTCGGCCAGCACGCGCAGCTCGCGATCCGGCGCCTCGAGCTGTCGCAGCGAGAGCGCAGCTGCGTACTGGAACGAACGGGTCATGCCGGCCACGTCTCGCAACGGCGACGACGGGTGGCGTCGCTCGTCGAGCGGGCGGGCCGGTTCGCCCTCGAAGTCGAGCACCATCCAGTGACGCTGGAGCCGCAGCACCTGCGCCAGGTGCAGGTCGCCGTGGATCCGGATCGCCGCACCCAGGTCGGTGGCGTCGCGCAGGCGGTCGTAGATCGCGTCGATCCGCTCGGTGTCGAGCCGGCCCTGCGCCACACGGTGCAGCTGCGCCGACATGTCCGTCGCCCACACGTCGCCCGCCGCCGGCGAGGCGCCGAACGCGTCGGCGAGTGCCACGTGCAGGCCGGCGATGTCCTCACCGAGCTGGTGTGCCTCGCCGGCGAAGTCCAGCTTGCAGTCCCTCGGCGGACGCCGCAGGTTGAACATCTCCCGCATCGAGCTGGTGGCGAGCTCGAACCCGTCGCCCCTGCTGCGTTCGTACCGCCGCACGACCGCCAGGTCGGTCTGGTTGCGCCGCCAGACCGCGAGCGGCACCGGGACCCCACCGAAGCCGACCTTGCCGAGCGCCTCGGTCACCTCCACGTCGAGGTTCGGGCCCGGCCGGACCTGACGGAAGACCTTGAGGATGTAGCGCTCGTCGAGCACCAGCGAGGTGTTCGACTGTTCGCCATTCAGTCGTCGCACACCGTGCGGGTGCAGGTCGGGGGCGACCTGGCGGGCGTAGGCGATCGCGAGCTCGTCGTCGGCGAGGGCGTCGAAGAGGTGGGCCTCACCCCGCGGGGTGTCGAGGCGTCCCAGCAACGCCGATTCGGGGAGGTGTGCCGGTCGTTGCGGCTGTGCTCCGACCGGCACCTGGTACCACACGGATTCGCCACCGGCCCCCGGGCGCACCTCGACGAGCAGCCAGAGCAGCGTCGGCCAGTCGTCCACGAGTGTGTCGACGCGACGCACCTCGATGACGGGCTCGTCGACCGCGGCGTACCACCGCTGGCCGGCGAGGAACATCGGGAGCAGCTGGGACAGGCGGGAGGAGAAAGCGGCGGCGTCGATCGCCTGTTTCTACCCCCTCCGGGCGTCCCACTCGAACAGGACCTCGGCAGCGAGGGCCTCGCCGTAGCGGCGCGCGCCCGAGGAGTAGACCGGACACGGTCGCGGCCAGCCGCTCGGGGCGACCTCGGACTCGCGGCAGTGGAAGTGCCCGTCGGCCTGGCTGACCCTGATGCGGATCTCGCCCTCGGTGCAGCCGTCAGCCGTCGACTCGTCGGGCAGACACGGCAGGACGACTCCGTAGTCGCCGTCGGGGCCCATGACGGAGGCACCCACGTCGACGATGCGCAGGTGTGGGTACTCCTCGACCATCGCCGCTGCGATCAGCGCCACGTGGACGCTGCCGTCCCAGGTGGTGCCGAAGGGCGACGACGTCGGCCCCCACGTGTAGATCATCGGCACGCCCGCAGCACCTGTGGCCTCGGCGAGCCGGCGGAGGGCGAGCTCGTACGCGTCGAGGTACTCCGGTGAGTTCACCTCGGCGAACTCACCGCCGGCGGTTCGCATGCAGTCCGTGACCGAGTTGCCCACCAGGGAGACCGCAACCACCCTCGGGCGATGCGCCATCGGTGCGGCGAGGTCGTTGCGCACCGACGCAACGAGATCACACGCGGCGAGCCCCGGGAACCGGAGTCCCCTGACCCGCAGCCCGCGGTCCCCCACCGCCGCATCGGACCAGGGCATGGCCTGGAAGGCGATGCTGTCGCCGTAGATGCCGACCACCGGCGCAGGTGGGGGTTCGGGTACCGCTGCGGGTGCAGATGCCGGGGGCGCCGGCGGGGCGCATGCAGCGGCCACGCCCATCGCGACCGCAGCCACCGTGACGACCGACCATCGCGCAACGCAGTTCACCATGTTGCTGTCAACGACCCGCAGGTCCCCCGGCTTGAACTTCCACGTAACGTCGCGGGATGACCACCGAGGCCGAGCCGCTCGGGCACGTGCCCGCACTCGACGGCATCCGCGCCGTCGCAGTGGGCGCGGTGCTGTTGTTCCATGCAGGGATCCTGGGCGTGGCGGGCGGGTTCCTCGGTGTGTCGGTGTTCTTCACCCTGTCGGGCTTCCTCATCACGTCGCTGCTGCTGCGCGAATGGGCCGGCACCGACCGCATCGCACTCGGCACGTTCTGGTCGCGTCGCTTCCGCCGACTGCTGCCGGCGTCCTGGTTCACCATGGGACTGGTCCTCGTCATGGGGGCGATCGGCCTCTGGGACACCGAGCAGCTGCGGTCACTGCGTGGCGACGTGCCCTGGGCGATCGCCGAGCTGGTGAACTGGCACTTCATCGCGGAGGGGACCGCGTACGGCGACGATGTCACCCCACCCTCGCCGCTCGAGCACTTCTGGAGCCTCGCGATCGAGCAGCAGTTCTACGTGCTGTTGCCCGCGGTCGTGCTCGGGATCCTCGTGCTGGCCCGGCGGGTCGCACCGCAGCGCCGGGTCGCGGTGCTCGCCGGGGTGCTGGCGCTCGCAGCGGTCGCCTCGGCGGTCGCGAACGGCGTGCTGGCGCGCACGTCGTCGATCGACCGCGCCTACTTCGGCACCGACACCCGTGCCGCCGAGCTGTTGGTCGGCGCGCTGCTCGCCTGCGCGCTGCTGCGGCGGCTGCGCACCGACGTGGTGTGGCTGCGGCGCACCGCGACGGGTGCCGGGGTGGTCGGCCTGGCGGGTCTGGCCTGGCTCTTCCACGCCGCCGAGCTCCGCAGCGCCTGGATGTACCCGTGGGGGTTGCTGCTCACCTCGGTGTGCACCTGTGCCGTGCTGGTCGGCGCGCTGCACGCCGGCCCGGTCTCGGCGCTGCTGGCCCGCCAGCCGTTGCCGTGGATCGGCAAGGTCAGCTACGGCATCTACCTGCTGCACTTCCCGGTGTTCCTGTGGCTCACCCCGGCGCGCACCGGGTGGTCCACCTGGCCGCTGCTGGGCCTGCGGGTGGCGGTGACCGTCGCCGCTGCGGCGCTCATGTTCCGACTGATCGAGCGCCCCGTGCGCTTCGGGACGTTGCTGCCGACCCGCGCCGTGTTCGCCGCGGTGCCGATCGCGGTGATCGCCCTGCTGCTGGGCACCTGGGGGGTGACCCGTGACCTGCCCGACCCGCCGGACTTCCTCCAGCCCCGAGCGACCGACGAGCTCGTCATCAGCGAGGCGCCGCCGACCGACACGACGGCGACCACGACGACCACCACGACGACCACCGAGCCGCCGCCGGCCGAGGAGCCACCTCCGCCGACCGAGCCGCCACCGCCGCCCCCGCCGCCACGACCGCCCGAGCGGGTGCTGCTCGTCGGCGACAGTGTCGCGGCCAGCATCGAGGACGCCCTCGGCGACGCGCTCAACGCCCGGGGGATCTCGTTCGCCTCCGCAGCGTCGCCCGGGTGCGGCGTGGTCACGGGCGACCCGGCCGACGGCGAGGGTCGCATCCTGGACTTCACCACCGCATGTGACGGTGCCATCCCCGACGTGCAGAACAACGCGGTCGCCCAGGCGCAGCCGGACCTGGTGATCGTCATGTCGACCTGGGAGGCGGGTGACCGGGTCGTCGACGGCACCTGGTACCCCTACGGCAGCCCAGAGGCCGAGTTGGTCCTCACCAGTCTCTACGACCAGGCGGCCGAGCGGCTCCGGGCGGGCGGTGCTCCTCTGGTGCTCACCCGGATGCCCCAGCTCGTCGATGGCGAGGTGCGCACGGCGAATCCCGACACGAACCAACGGTTGCGCCGGCTCAACTCCTTCCTCGACACCTACAGCGCCACCCGACCCGGGATCACCACGGTCGACTTCGACCAGATGGTCTGTCCGAGCGATCCGTGCCCGCTGCAGGTCGACGACGTCACCCTGCGCCCACGCGACGGGGCGCACTTCGACACCTACGAGGGAGGCCGTGTCGCCGCCGAGCGTCTCGCCGACCGGATCGCAGCACTCGACCTGAACCAGATCTGAACGCCCGGCACCGCGTTCAGTCCCTCGGTTCGGTCAGTTCGAACCAGAGGAACTCGTACGGCGGCAGCGTCACGAAGTACGGCAGCTCACCGATCGCGGGGAACGGCACGCGCCCCAGCAGTTCGACGGGCACACGACCCGCCAGGTGCGACAGGAACAGCTCGGCGGGCTGGGCCGCGCCCGAGAAGTTGTTCACGCACAACACCGGGTTCGACAGGTCGTCCCCTTCGGGAGGCGTGCGCAGGTAGGCGAACACCGCGGGGGTCGACACCTCGAGGATCTCGAATCCGCCCAGACCGAACAGTGAGTGTTGGCGCCGCACGTGCAGCATGCGCCGCAACCAGTTCAGGAACGACCCGGCGTCTCGGCGTTCGGCCTCGACGTTGACCGCGGCGAACCCGTACACCGGATCCATCAGCGGCGGCAGGTACAGCTGGGCGAAGTCGGCGGTGGAGAAGCCGCCGTTGCGGTCCGGGTTCCACTGCATCGGCGTGCGCACGGCGTCGCGGTCACCCAGGTAGATGTTGTCACCCATGCCGATCTCGTCGCCGTAGTACAGGATCGGCGTGCCGGGCAGGCTCAGCAGCAGTGCATGCAGCAGCTCACCCTGGCGGAGGTCGTTGTCGAGCAGCGGGAACAACCGCCGGCTGATCCCCATGTTGCGGCGCATGCGCGGGTCCTTCGCGTACTCGGACCACATGTAGTCACGTTCCTCGTCGGTGACCATCTCGAGGGTGAGCTCGTCGTGGTTGCGCAGGAAGATCCCCCACTGGCAGCCGTCGGGGATCTCGGGCATGCGTTCGAGGATCTCGGTCACCGGCGTGCGCTCCTCGCGTCGCAGCGACATGAACATGCGCGGCATCAGCGGGAAGTGGAAGCACATGTGGCACTCGTCGCCGTCGCCGAAGTACTCCACCACGTCCTCGGGCCACTGGTTCGCCTCGGCGAGCAGCACCTTTCCGGGGTACCGGGCGTCGACCTCCTTGCGGAGCCGCCGGAGGAAGTCGTGGGTCTCGGGCAGGTTCTCGCCGTCGGTCCCGTCGCGTTCGTACAGGTACGGCACGGCGTCGAGCCGGAACCCGTCCAGCCCGAGGCCGAGCCAGTGGAACACCACCTCGATCATCGCGTCCTGGACCTCGGGGTTGTCGTAGTTCAGGTCGGGCTGGTGGTGGAAGAACCGGTGCCAGTAGTACTCCTGGCGCTGCTGGTCCCAGGTCCAGTTCGACGGTTCGGTGTCGACGAAGATGACCCGTGCCTCACCCCAGCGCTGGTCGTCATCACCCCACACGTACCAGTCGGCCTTGGGGTTCGTGTCGTCCTGGCGCGACTCGAGGAACCACGGGTGCTGGTCCGAGGTGTGGTTCATCACCATGTCGGCGATGACCCGGATGCCCCGGCGGTGGGCCTCCTCGATCAGCTCGGCGGCGTCGTCCACGGTGCCGAAGTCGGGGTGCACCGTGAGGAAGTCCGAGATGTCGTACCCGCCGTCCTTGAGTGGCGACTGGTAGAAGGGCAGCAGCCACAGGCAGTCGATGCCGAGCCACTCCAGGTAGTCGAGCTTCTGGGTCAGCCCGCGGAAGTCGCCGTTGCCGTCACCGGTGGCGTCGTAGAAGCCGCGGACCAGGACCTCGTAGAAGATCGCCGAGCGGTACCACTCGGGGTCGGCGGAGAGAAGGGATCCGGCGGTGGGCGGCTGACTCACCGTCGCAGGCTATCGGCGCGCGTTCCGGGTGCGGCACGGCACTCAGCGTGGCAACGAGAACACGTGGGCGACCCGTTCGGCCGGGCCGAACCGCACGTAGTTCCCAGCCGGCGACCACGTCCAGGACTCTCCGGTCAGCTCGTCGAGCACGTCGAAGGGGACGTCGGGCAGGCCCAGCGCGCCCAGGTCGACGTGCACCGAACTCTCGACCACCTGGTCCGGATCGAGGCTCACCACCACGAGCACCCGGTCGGTCGTGCCGTCGACCGTTCGGTGATGGCTGTACGCGATCAGGCGGTCGTCCTCGACGTGGTGGAACCGCAGCGACGACATGCGCGCGAACGCGGGGTGGGCGCGGCGGATCCGGTTGAGCGCAACGAACAGCGGCCACAGTGGCGCGGCGTCGTGATCACGGTGCTTGACCTCGTACTTCTCGGAGTTCCGGTACTCCTCCTTGTCGGGGACCGGGTCGTTCTCCAGGTGTTCGTAGCCCGAGTAGACCCCCCAGCTCGGTGCCATCGTGGCGGCGAGCACCGCGCGGCTGGCGAAGGCAGCCTTCGAACCGTTCCGCAGGGGGTCGGCGAGGATGTCGGGCGTGTTCGGCCACAGGTTCGGGCGGAACCAGGCAGCGGTCGGGGCATGGGCCAGCTCCAGGCCGTACTCGGTGAGCTCCCACCGTGTCGTGCGCCAGGTGAAGTACGTGTAGGACTGGCTGAAACCGACCTCGGCGAGGCTGTGCATCATCGCCGGGTCCGTGAACGCCTCGGAGAGGAACACCGTGTCAGGGTGACGGTCCCGGACATCGCGGAGCATCCATCGCCAGAAGGCCAGTGGCTTGGTGTGGGGGTTGTCGACGCGGAACACCGACACCCCGTGGGCGATCCAGAACTCCAGGATGTCCCGGCAGGCCTCCCACAGCGCCACCCGGTCGGACTCCTCGGTGGGCCAGAAGTCGAGCGGGTAGATGTCCTGGTACTTCTTGGGCGGGTTCTCCGCATACCGGATCGTCCCGTCGGGGCGGTGGGAGAACCACTCGGGGTGTTCGGTGACCCACGGATGGTCCGGGCTGCACTGCAGTGCGTAGTCGAGCGCGACCTCGATGCCGAGCTCACGGGCGCGGGCGATGAACGCCTCGACGTCCGCGAGGGTGCCGAGGTCGGGATGGACCGCAGTGTGGCCGCCCTCGGGACCGCCGATGGCCCACGGGCTGCCGACGTCGTCGGGCGCGGCGACGAGGGTGTTGTCACGGCCCTTGCGGTGGGTGCGTCCGATCGGGTGGATCGGCGGCAGGTACACGACGTCGAAGCCCGCCTCGGCGATCGCCTCGAGTCGGCCCCACGACGAGGCGCCGGCCGCGAACCCACCCTCGGACCGTGGGAAGAACTCGTACCAGGCCCCGGCGACCGCGAGTTCACGGTCGACCCGCACCGGGTGGCGCGTCGACCGGCTGCGGTCGTCGGGATCGGGAACCCCTTCGGCGATGGCGGCGACGGCGTCGTCGAGCCCGGCGCTGAGCCGGACGCTGTCCGAGCAGGTCGTCGATCGCAGCTGCTGGGCCGCGTCGAGCAGCCGGGACCGGTCGCCGCGCGGCACCGCCGGCCCGAGCCGTTCGAGCAGCTCGGCCCCGACGAGGAACTCGACCTCGAGCGGTTCATCGACCTCGGCGCGACGCCGCAGGTCGCGGCGCCATGTCGCGAAGCGGTCCGCCCACGCCTGCACCTCGAACTCGTACCTGCCCGGTTCGTCGAACCTGACCACGGCCCGGCACGCACCGCCGTGGCCGACGTCGAGCGGCACCGACACCCACCGTCCCGCACCACCGTGTCCGTCGACCCGACGGTGTCGTACCCGCCCTGCGAGTTCGTCGTGACCGTCGCGCACGAGTTGGGCGGTCACCTCGAGCTCATCACCCACGACGGTCGCGACGGCATCGCCCGTGGGGGTCACCGGGCCGATGTCGCGGATCAGCGTGGCGTCCGGCCGTCGACGCAGCTCGGGCGCTGGCCGGGCGGTGGATCGTGAGGGCGGAGGAGGAGGGCTCATCGTCGTCGCACCGCGAGCCGGAACTCGCCGGTCGTGGCCGGCAGCTCGTCGGTCGAGATCCAGATACCCGACAATGACACGACCCGAACCCCGATGACGACCGGCGTACCGACCACCATGAAGGTCCGATCGATGCCGGCATCGGGGTCGACGACCGTCATCTGTCCGACCGCGAACCGCACGCCATCCTGGAGTTGCAGGTCGATCGCCAGCTCACGCTCCCCGTCGACCAGCTCCACCGCCAGCCGGTTCGCCTCCTCGCCGACCTCGTCGCCGCGGTCCTCGAACTCGCCCGCCAGCTCCGAGGTCAGCTCGAAGGTCGATTCGAGCTCGATCGGCCCGCCCATGAGCAGGTCGAGGCGCAGGTCCTGCAGGAGCGGACGGTTGTGGGGCGCCACGGTGGTCGCCTCGGGGCCGTCGATCACCCGTCGGCGGTCCGGGTCGAGGAAGGTGACCGGACCGCCGCACTCGACGGGCCCGTCGGTGGCGCGACAGGGCGCGAAGGTGACGAAACGACCTTCGGCGGTCCAGCCCAGCTCGCCCATGGCGAAGGTCCTGTCGCCCGGACCCGCCGGCGGTGTGATGTCGATCGGGGTGCCGCCGAGCGACGAGATGAGCTCGAGGCGATCGCAGTTCTCGCCCACGCCGTAGACGATCCGTGTGCCGTCGGGCGAGACCGCCGGGTTGCAGATGCCGGCGTCGGACACGAGCACCGCCCGGGCGAGCGAATCGGTGGCGACCCGGATCAGCTCCTGTCCCGATCGGTCCGGGCCGACGACCACCAGGAAGTTGCCGTCGGGCGAGAAGTCCGGCTCGTCCGCCGAGATCGGTGTCGGGAGCTCCTGGGGGGTGATGATGGTCGAGAGGGCGATCGTGTAGGGCTGGCCGGTGCCGGGAGCCACGGACTCGAGCACCATCAGATCGTCCTGGAGGGAGACCGCCACGCTCACCATCGAGCGGGTGGCGGGATCACCGATCCGCGTGATCTCGGAGCCGTCGCGTCCGACCACCTTGACGACGTCACCGAGCGGCCCGTCGGGCAGGGGTGCTCGGTACACGCCGATGCCCGACAGCGGCGCCGGTTCCTCGGGCCGTTCGCCGGCCATGTCCTCGGTGCCGACCGCCACGTACACCAGCGACGTCCCTGCGGCGTCCCATGCGAGCGTGGTGCCCCCACCGACGGCGTCGAGCGAGGCATCGGTGGCGAGCACGGTCGGGGGTGCGGGCGCGGCGCCTCCGATCGGCACGGGGAGTGAGACCACCGCGCCGTCGGAGCGGACGTAGGCGAGCAGGTCGCCGGTCGGGGCGATCGACACCGCACCCAGTCCTGCGGTGCCGACCGCTGCGTCCTCGGCGAGCACGACGGGTGTCTCGGCGCCCTCGCCGAGCAGCAACCGACCGCCTGCGTCGATGTAGGCGACGCGGCCCGACGGATCGACCGCCGGGGCTGCATCCTCCCCCTCTGGCAGGGTCACCTCGACGGTCGTGGTCGTGAGACCGGTCGCGGCCTGCTCGCGCTCGGAGCGCAACGGACCGACGACGACCAGCGCAGCAGCCAGCACGGCGACCGACGTCACGAGCGCAAGGGCCAGGACCCACCAGGGGACGCCGTCGGCGTCAGGGCGACCTCCGGAACCGGGCGCGACCTCGCGTGATGTGGGGTGCCGCTCCGACATGTGCGGCCACGATACCGGCGTGAACGCCCCGTGAACGTCCGCGTCGACCGGTCCGGTCCGGTCCCCCGGCCCGCTACCCTCGCCCCCGATGAAGGCACTCCGCAGCTTCACGGTCCGTCCCCACCTCCCCGAGCCGGTCATGGGCCTCGATCGACTCGCCAGCAACCTGCGCTGGTCGTGGGACCGAGCCACGCGCGACCTGTTCGCGATGATCGACCCGACGGTCTGGGACGTCAGCCACCACGATCCCCGCAGGGTGCTCGCCGAGGTCGCCCCCCGACGGCTGCAGGAACTGGCGGCCGACGGGGCGTTCCTGGAACGGCTCGCCTCGGCCGAGGCGTCGCTCGACGCCTACGAGCAGCTTCCGCGCTGGTTCCAACAGGACACCCCGGATGCAGCGCTCGGCGAGGGGGTCGTCGCCTACTTCTCACCCGAGTTCGGCATCGCCGAGGCCGTCCCCCAGTACAGCGGCGGGCTCGGCGTCCTCGCGGGCGACCACCTGAAGGCCGCCTCCGATCTGGGTGTGCCGCTCGTGGCGATCGGGCTCTTCTACCGCCACGGCTACTTCCGACAGTCCTTGACCGTCGACGGATGGCAACAGGAACGCTTCCCCGACCTGGACCCCCACGCCATGGCCCTGGAGCTGTGCGAGGGCGTGCGCGTCGAGCTCGAACTGGCCGGTGAATCGATGCAGGCCCAGGTGTGGAAGGCGATGGTGGGCCGCACCGAGCTCTACCTGCTCGACGCCGACCTGCCCGAGAACCCCGAGTCGTTGCAGATGGTCACCGATCGCCTCTACGGCGGCGACGTCGAGCACCGGCTGCGCCAGGAGATCCTGTTGGGCATCGGTGGCGTGCGCGCGCTCGACGCGATGGGCGTGCCCGTCGAGGTGTTCCACACCAACGAGGGCCACGCCGGTTTCCTCGGCCTGGAGCGCATCCGGACGCTCATGGAGCGCGAGGCGCTGGGCTTCCACGAGGCGCTCGAGGCGGTGCGCGCGGGAGCGGTGTTCACGACCCACACCCCGGTGCCCGCAGGCATCGACCGCTTCCCCAGGGAACTGATGGAGCGCTACTTCTCGAACTGGGTCGACGCGTGCGGGATCTCACTCGACCAGTTGATGGCGCTCGGCCACCGTCCCCAGGAGGCTCCCGACGAACCGTTCAACATGGCCGTCATGGGCATGCGGCTGGCGGAACGCCGCAACGGCGTCTCTGCCCTCCACGGCGACGTGAGCCGCGAGATGTTCTCCGATCTGTGGCCGGGGGTCCCTGGGGTGGAGACCCCGGTGGGCTCGATCACCAACGGGGTGCATGGCGCCACCTGGGTCGCGGGTGAGATCGACGAACTGCTCTCCTCGAGCGTCGGCAGCGACTGGCAGTGGGCGCCACCCGAGGCGTGGGCGGCGGTCGAGCAGATCGACGACCGGGAGTTCTGGCAGGCCCACGGCGCAGCGAAGCTCCGGCTCGTCGAGCACGTCCGGGAGCGCATGCGCTCCCACGGGCTCGCCCAGGGCCGCTCCGCGTCGGAGCTCGAGTGGGTCGACGACGCCCTCGACCCGGGCGCACTCACCATCTGCTTCGCACGACGGATGGCGACCTACAAGCGCGCAGCCCTGCTGCTGAGCCAGCCCGACCGCCTGCGTGCGCTGCTGCTCGACGACCAACGACCGCTGCAGTTCGTGTTCGCCGGAAAGGCACATCCGGCCGACGACCAGGGCAAGGAACTGATCCGCCAGATCGTCGCCTTCTCCCACGACCCGGCCATCCGGCACCGGTTCGTGTTCGTCGAGGACTACGACATGGCCCTCGCGCGGTCGCTCGTGTGCGGCGCGGACGTCTGGCTGAACACGCCGGTGCGTCCGATGGAGGCGTCCGGGACCAGCGGAATGAAGGCCGTGCTCAACGGCGCACTGCACTGCTCGGTGCTCGACGGCTGGTGGGCCGAGTGCTTCGAGCCGGCACACAACGGCGACGGTGCCAACGGCTGGGCGATCTCGTCGGCCGAGGCCGTCGAGGACGACGCCCGGCGCATCGAGGTCGAGGCCAACAGCCTCTTCGAGCTGCTCGAGACCCAGGTCGTGCCGCAGTTCCACGACCTGGGTCCGAGCGGCGAGCCGAACGGCTGGATCGCCCGCGCGAAGCGCAGCCTGCGGACCCTGGGTCCGTTCGTCAGCGCCCACCGAATGGTGCGCGACTACGTCGAGGAGCTCTACCTTCCGGCGGCGCGGCACAGCAGGCAACTCGACGCCGACGGGTACGCCGGAGCGCGTCAGCTCTCGCACTTCCGGGCACGACTCAACGAGGTCTGGCACCAGGTGCACGTTGACACCGTCGACGTCGACGACGGCATCGCGGACTTGGGCTCGACCCGCGCGGTGAGCGCGGTCGTCGCCCTCGGCGAGCTCTCACCCGACGAGGTCGAGGTCCAGCTGCTGACGGGTCACGTCGGCCAGTCGGGTGAGTTGGAGTCGCCCACGAGGGTCGCGATGGCCGATGAAGGGCTCATCGACGACCGGCACCGTCGGTTCCGGGGCGCGGCCGAGCTCGACACCGCCGGGCGCATGGGCGTCACGGTGCGCATCGTGCCCCGCCACCGACTCGTCGACGCTCCCGTCGAGTTCGGGCTCGTCGCCTGGGCCGACTGATCCGCCGCCTCAGTCGAACACGGCCTTCCCCGGACCCTCGGTCAAGAACGACCGCACCCCGATCAGTGCGTCGTTCGTGGTGAACGACTGGAGGAACCGACCCTGTTCGATCTCGAGCCCCTCGGACAGGTCGACCTGCAGGCCCTCATCGATCGCCGACTTGGCCAATGCCAGGGAGTGCCGCGGTCCTCGGGCGAACGTGGCGGCCCACTCGAGGGCGTCGTCGAGCACCGTCTCGTCGTCGACCACCCGGTCGACGAGGCCGATCCGCAGTGCCTCTTCGGCCTCGATGGTTCGGCCCGAGTAGATCAGGTCCTTGGCGCGCGCCGGTCCGACGAGGCGCGGGAGGCGTTGCGTCCCGCCGCCACCGGGGATGATGCCCAGGAGGATCTCGGGTTGGCCGAAGCGGGCTCGGCGACCTGCGACGCGGAAGTCGCAGCTGATCGCGAGCTCACATCCGCCACCGAGGGCGGCACCGTTCACCGCTGCGATGGTCGGGCAGCGCAGCGCCGCGATCGCCTTGGTGGCCCGGAGGAAGGCGTGACCGACCTCGCCGACCCGTTCCGGGGCCGCGATGGCGAAGGGCTCCTCGCCGCCCCGTTCCGCGAACTCGGCGATGTCGGCACCGGCGGCGAAGACCTTCGGCCCGCCGGTCAGCACCACCGCACGAGCACCGTCGCCGACCAGGTTGGGTGCGAGGTGGTCGAGCTGCTCGAGCAGCTCCACACAGAGCGGGTTGACCTTGCCGTTGTCCAGCGTGATCACCGCCACGCCGTCGTCACGATGTTCGAGGTGTACGAGCTGTTCGACCATGGTCGATGACCCTACCGGCCGCGTCGGGACCTCCGACCCGGCCCGCCGGCCCGCTGACGTGCTGCGAGCAGCGCCCCGAACGCCCGGGCATCGGGCCGTGCCGCGGGGTCGGGGTCCCGCGCCGCTGCCAGTGCGCCGGCCGACCCCGTGTCGAACGGTGAGAGGACCCAGGCCAGGCTGGCGGCGAGCGCGTACACGTCCCCGGCCGGCGAGGGTGGCGCGCCGGCCAGCCGCTCCGGCGCCGCGTAGGCAGGCGTCAACCCACCGGGGTGACGTCGCTGCTCGCGCAGCACCGCCAGACCGAAGTCCGCGAGCCGCGGGTGCCCCTCGTCGTCCACCAGGAGGTTGGCGGGGCTCAGGTCACCGTGCACGACCTCCCGGGCGTGCACCTCGGCGAGTGAGGTGGCGAGCGCGATCGCGATCGGTACCAGCTCGTCGGCGGTCATCGAACCAGGACCGCGGTCCGCGAGCGAGCCCGCGTCCACGAACTCCGTCACCAGCCAGCCCGTTCCTGCGGCGGTGACCCCCAGCTCGTGGACGGTGACGATGCCCGGGACATCGCGGAGCCGGGCGAGCGCCCGCCCCTCGAGCTCCAGGCGATCCCGGTGCAGCTCGGAACGTCGCGGGCCGCCCGGTCGGAGGACCTTCACCGCGACGTCACGGCCGTGGCGTCGGTCCCGCGCACGCCAGACGGTCCCCGAGGTGCCCTCGCCCACCAGCTCCAGGGGACGCAACCGCGTCGGCAGTCCCACCGGCCACTCGGCGGCCATGTGCGTCAGGTCGGCGCCGGCGCCGGCCGTCGGGCCCGTACCGCGGCCGAGAGCTCCGAGTACGCCATCGCGAGGATGAACAGCGCCACCGCGCTGACCGCCATCGCCGCGCCGGCCGCGAGGCGGTGGTACCACGACAGCAGCAGTCCGGCCACGACCGAGACCTGCGCGAGCACCACTGCGGTGATCAACACCCAGATCACCCGACGCACCAACTGGATCGCCGCCGCTGCTGGCGCGGTGATCAGCGCGAACACCAGCAACGTTCCCACCGTGCGGAAGCTCGCGACGATCGTGGCGGTGACGAGCGCCAGCAACAGCGCGTGCGTGAGGCCGGGCCGCAGGCCCATCAGCCGTGCCGCCGACTCGTTGAAGGCCAGCGCGAGAAAGGCGCGGTAGCCGACCACGACCGCCACGACGGTGATCGCGGCGACCACTGCCCCCAGCACCAGGTCGCCGGTACCGACACTGGTGATCCCGCCGAAGAGGAAGCTGGTGAGATCGCCGGCAAAGGACCGTGACCGGCTGACGATCAACACTCCGAGCGCGAGCATTCCGACGAACAACAGGCCGATGGCAGCGTCCTGTCCCAACCGGGCGCGTCGCCCGACCAACGTGATGCCGACCACCATCACCCCCGCGCTGGCGAACGCCCCGAGGATCGTCGAGAACCCGAGGAGCGTGGCCAGCGCCAGCCCGGGCAGAACACCGTGCGCGAGCGCGTCCCCGAGGAAGGTCATGCCGCGCAGCACGACCCACGTGCCGACCAGACCACACGCGATCGCCGCGAACGTTCCCGCGATGAGCGCCCGCTGCATGGTGACCGAACCGGTGAAAGGGTCGATCAGCCAGCCGAGCGGGCCTGCCGAGGCGAGGATCAGCACCGGCCGACCCTACCTCGGGCCACGAAGCACCCTCAGGTCTCGGAGATGAGCGCTGCGTTGGTCCGCATCATGTCGATGTAGGTGACGGCGTCCGAGTCGTCGGGTCCGAGCGATTCCGTGTAGAGCGAGACGACCTCGGCGTTCCCGATCCGCTCGGCGAGCGCCTCGGCCACTTCGTTCGCGCCGGTCACCTCGCCGTAGATCCGGGTCACTCCGGCGGACTCCATCGTGGCGGCGAGCTCATCGAGCTCACGGGCGTTGGGCTCGGCGAGCGTGCTCGTCGACGGGATGACGGTGCCGATGACCTCGAGGTCGAACGCATCGGCGAGGTAGCCGAGCGCCTCGTGGTTGGTGACGAGCCGTCGCTGCTCGGGACTCAGGTCTGCGAAGTCGGCGGCCATCTCGTCGGTGAGCCCGTCGAGCTCCTCGATGTAGTCGGCTGCGCACCCGGCCAGTTCGTCGGCGTCGACCGGCAGACCCTCGAGGCCGGCGAGCGCGGCTTCGATGGCCGGGACGACCTGGGCGACCCGGGCCGGGTCCATCCACACGTGGGGGTCATCGCCCTCGTGGGTGTGGCCGTGGTCATCGTCGCCATGACCGTGATCATCGTCATCGCCGTGACCGTGGTCATCGTCGCCATGACCGTGATCATCGTCATCGCCGTGACCGTGACCATCGTCATCGCCATGACCGTGATCATCGTCATCGCCGTGACCGTGACCATCGTCGCCATGACCGTGATCATCGTCATCGCCATGACCGTGATCATCGTCATCGCCGTGACCGTGACCATCGTCGCCATGACCGTGACCATCGTCGCCATGATTGTGATCATCGTCATCGCCGTTCCCGTGGTCATCGTCATCGTGCGAATGACCGTGGCCGTTGGAGTACTCGATCGGCGTCACCAGGGCGGCGGCCTCGAGCAGCTCCACCCCGTCGTCGCCTGCGTCCCGGATCGTGTCCTCGAGGCCCTCCTCGAGTCCGAGGCCGTTGAAGACCACCAGATCGGCGTCGCGCAGTTGGTCGGCCTCCTGGACCGACGGCTCGAAGTCGTGCGGGTCGACACCGGGCGGGGTCAGCGACTCGACGGTGAGCGCGCCGCACGCCACGTTCGACGTGACGTCCGCCCAGATCGTGGTGCTCGCCAGCACCATCGGTGCATCAGGCTGGTCGGCAGGTGTGGTCGGGTCGGCGCCGGCGTCACCGTCGTCGGTTCCGCAGGCGCCGAGCACCAGCGCTCCGGTGGCGAACATAGCGCCGAGGCGGATGCCACTCCGGCGGAACGGGGTCGGGAGATGGGAGGCCATGGGGTCACCATAGAATGGGACCGGTTCCCAGAGCCAGTCACACTCGGATTCTCACCGGTTCCCGACCGCTAGGGTGACGTGGATGGACGAGGAGGAACTGCACACGACCGCAGCCCAACGACTTCGGAGCGCGGGCCTGCGCTACACCGGATCGCGCCGGGCGGTCGTCGGCGTGCTCGCCCGTTCCGACCGACCGCTCACGATCCCGGAGATCCTCGGTGAGGACGGCTCGCTCGCTCAGTCGAGCGCCTACCGGAACCTGACCGAGTTGATCGGCGCAGGGATCGTGCACCGCATCGTCGCGGGAGACGAGTTCAGCCACTTCGAGCTCGCCGAGGACCTCACCTCGCACCACCATCACCTGGTGTGCACCCGGTGTGGGCGGGTCGCGGACGTGACGCTCAGCGACGAGCTCGAGGCATCCCTCGACGTCGCCCTGGCGAAGGTCGCCGAGCAGCAGGGGTTCCACGCCGAGCACCACCGCCTCGATGTCCTGGGACTCTGTGCCGACTGTGCCCGGACCGAAGAAGGCGTCAGCCGCTGACGGCCGACCCGAGCTCGGCGTCGTTGCCGGGCTGGACCACCGAGGTCACCCACGGCACGCGGTCCTTCATGATCCGCTCGATTCCGGCCTTCATCGTCACCGTCGATGCCGGGCAACCGACGCACGCCCCGTGGAGCTCGACGGTCACCACCCCCGAGTCCTCGTCGATCCCGACCAGCGAGATGTCGCCGCCGTCGGCCTGGATGGCAGGGCGGATGACCTCGATGACCTCTTCGACCTGCGACTGCACGATGTGCTCCTGGCGGGATGCTCGGGAAGGCGGGGGACGATCATGGCCCCCTGCTACGACGGGGACAACACCGCCCGGTAGCGTGGCCTTCCACATGGTTCCTCCGTCACTGCTCGCCGGAGTCGTCACCCTGCCGCTGGTGGCCCACCAGGGCGGCTGGGACGAGATCCTCATGGTCGCCGTGCCCGTCGGGCTGTTCGCCTTCCTGCTGTACGCAGCGAACAAGCGCGCCACTCGCCTGGCCGAGGAGCGCGACCGCCCGACACCGATCGATGCAGCCTCGGCCAGCGACGACGAGGTGGCCGACGAGCGGGCGGCCGATGCCCCGCCGCGACCACGCGGGCCGATCTGAACCCTGCGTTCAGTCGATCCGTTCGGAGTCGACGCGTTCGGAGTCGACACGTTCGATGTCGACGCCCACCCCGCGGAGCCGTTCGACGAAGTGCTCGTAGCCGCGGTCGATGTGGTGCGCGTCGGCGATCGTGGTCGGGCCGTCGGCACCGAGCGCGGCGACGACGAGCGCCGCGCCCGCACGGATGTCGACCGCCCGCACGGGCGCACCCGACAGACGTCGCACCCCGTCGATCACCAGGTGATGGCCGTCGACACGCACCTGAGCGCCCATCCGGGCGAGTTCGCCGACATAGCGGAACCGACCCGAGAAGACGTTCTCGGTGGCGTAGCTGGTGCCGTCGGCATACGCCAGCAGCGCGACCAGCATCGGCAGGTAGTCGGTGGCGAGGCCCGGGTACGGAAGGGTGGCGATGTCGACCGGGCGCGGACGACCCGAGGCCATCGCCCAGAGTCCACCTTCCTCCGGTGAGATCCGCAGCCCCATCCGGCCGAGCTTGTCGATGAGCAGGTCGAGGTGGTCGGGTCGCACGGCGCGCAGTGTCAGCTCGCCCCCCGCCACACCGAGCGCGGTGAGCAGGGTCGCCACCTCGATGCGATCGGGCACGACGGTGTGTTCCACCGCCCGCAGCTCTGCCACTCCGTCGATGGTGATGGTCGGACTCCCCGCACCGAGGATGCGACCCCCCATCCGGTTGAGGAAGGCAGCGAGGTCGGCGATCTCGGGTTCGCGGGCTGCGTTCTGCACCGTCGTGCGCCCGTCGGCGAGCACGCCCGCCATGAGCAGGTTCTCGGTCGCGCCGACGCTCGGGTACTCGAGCACCACCTCGGTCCCGCGCAGTTGCGTGGCGCGTCCTTCGATCATCCCGTGGGTGAGGGAGAACTCCGCACCCAACGCCTCGAGGCCGTGGAGGTGCATGTCGATCGGGCGCGACCCGAAGTCGTCGCCGCCGGGCATGGCCACCCGGGCCTGTCCCATCGCGGCGAGCAGCGGGCCGAGCACCGCGCTCGATGCTCGCATGCGTTCGACCAGCTCGTAGGGGGCCTCGGGCACGACGTCGGACCCCCGGACGATCTCGAGTGCGCCGTCCTCCCGCCACCGACCGGAGATCCGCATGGCATCGAGCAACGCGAGCATGTGGTCGACGTCGGAGATCCGCGGCACGTTGCGCAACACGTACCGGCCCTCGGCGAGCACGCAGGCCGCCATCAGCTTCAGCGCCGAGTTCTTCGCACCCTGGACGGTGATCTCGCCGCGGAGCGGACCAGCGGGACGAACGACGAGACGGCTCACTCCCACAGTATGACTCCGTCGACGGACCGACCCGGCGGTGCCGGGTAGGGTCCTGCCGCCGGTCGGGAGGCACCGAGCACCGGCGAGGGGCGATGCCGACCATCGAGACGGTCCTTGAGTGCGACGACGAGGAGCTCTCACGTCGTCTGACGCCCCGTGATGATCTGCTCGTGGCGGAGACGCCGGTCAGTGGACCGGTGGAGGGTCGTCACCGTTTCGAGTGTCGCGAGGGGCCCTTCACGCGGTACCGACGCGAGGTCGACGTGGTGCCGGCCGGCCCCGCCGAGGCTCACAGCTACACAGTGACCCAGACCATCTCCTACCGGCTGGCCATCCCCTACTGGTGGCGACTGTACGACATCGTCGTGCGACGGGCCCTGCCCTCGGGCCTCTCGCCGGGTGTGACGCCGTGGTGGTGCACGCCCGACCGCCTCGACGCCCGACGCTCGACGCTCGTCGCGGCGATGGCCCTGTTCAACCTCGTGGCCGGGCTCCTCTACGGCCTGCTCACCCAGGTCCTGACCTTCGTGTCCGCGGACCTGGGCAACGGCTCGGCCGACGAGCAGGCGACCGTCTTCGCCGTCGTCCGGGTCGGTGTGGTGATCACCGCCGTCGCCATGGTCTTTGCCGACCGGGTCGGGCGCCGCCGGATCGCCCTGTGGTGCTTCGGGCTGTCGGCGGCGCTGACGATCGTGGCGGCGATCTCACCGTCGCTGTGGGTGCTCGCAGCGCTGCAACTCGTGTCGCGCAACCTGGCGATCGCGGGGCTCCTGTGCGTCGACACGATCGCGGTCGAGGAGCTGCCTCCCGGATCGAGAGCGATGGTCACCGGCCTCGGCGCCCTGTCCTACGGACTCGGCGCCGGGTTCATCGTGATCGCACTGCCCCTCGCCGACCTGGGTGAGTGGGGATGGCGGCTCACCTTCCTGGTGGCTGCAGTGACGGTGCCGATGATGGTCAGCGCAGCGAAGCACCTCCCCGAGAGCGGCCGCTTCGAACGGTTCGCCGCGCAGCGCAGCGCGTCCGGCGAGCCGAGCGCCGACACCGACACCGGCGAAGAGATCGGGGTCGAGGTCGAGGTGCACACGGAGCGGACCCCCGGCGGGACCGACGTGACCGTGGTGACCGAGTCCCAACGTGTGCGCGGGAGCCGCTTCCTGCTGATCGCCGTCATCATGTTCCTCTTCAACGTGTTCGTGGCGCCCTCGTCGCAGCTCCAGAACGACTACCTCCGGGCGGAGCTGGGCTACACCGGCCTACTCATCGCGGTCTTCACGATCGCGACGGGCACCCCGGCGGGGCTCGGGGTGCTGCTCGGTGGCCGACTGGCCGACGTGCGGGGTCGACGGGCCGCGATCATCCCCGGGTTCCTGGCCCTCGCCGGGTTCACCGCGGTGTTCTTCATGACCAGCGGCGCGCCCATGTGGATCGCCAAGTTGCTCGCCGGGGTCCTCGGGACGTTGGCGGTGCCGGCGATGGGCGTGATCGCTCCCGAATTGTTCCCCACGGGACGCCGCGGCGGAGTCCGGGGGGCGCTCACCACGATCGCCGTGGTCGGTTCGGTGGTCGGCCTGCTCGGGGCCGGAACGCTCGTCGAGTCCCTCGGCTACGGCACCGCCTTCCTGCTGCTCGCGATTGCTCCCGTTGCAGCGGCGGTGCTCGCACTCGCGATCCCCGAGACACGCGGCCGCGAGCTCGAGGAGATCAACCGACCGGACCCCGACCAGCCCGACCGCTGAGCCTCAGCGTCCGAGCCAGCTCCGCAGTTCCTCGACGATGCGCTCGTCGGCGCCCGCGAGCTCGTGGCGTGCTCCCTCGACGGTGACCGGGGTGACGGGTCCTGCGACGAGCGCCTGCGCGTCGGCGAGCTCCTCGGGTGTTCCGAAGGGGTCACGGTCGCCCGAGACGAACAACGTCGGTACGGTGACACGCGGCAGGTGCTCGGTGCGCAGACGGTCGGGCCTGCGGGGTGGATGCAGGGGGTAACCCAACAGCACCAACCCGGCTGCCGGCAGCGGCGGCTCGTCGGGCGGTGCCCCCTGCTTGGTCGCCCCGGTCGCCCCGGCGACCGCCATCGAGCACATGCGCCCGCCCATGGACCGCCCACCCAGCACGACGCGACCGGGTTCGGTGCCGAGCTCCTCGCAGAGGCCCGCCACATCGGCCCGCAACGAGGCGACCAGCTTCACCGCGCGGTCGGGCGGCCGCCGACCTTCACGCCGGTACGGGAAATCGAAGCGCAGCACCGGCAACGGTGCCAGCGCTGCCTCGATCGCCAGCAGCGATGCGTGGTCCCGGTCGCTGCCGGCCCCCGGCCAGAGCGCGACCGCGTCGACGTCGTTCGGTCTCACCCCAACAGGATGCGTCGCGCCTCACCGAGCTGCGAGATCCGGTCGGCGGCGCCGTCGTCGGCGGCGCCGTGGTCCGGGTGCGCGTCGCGCAGGCGGCTGCGGTAGGCGCGCTGGATCTCACGACGCGACGGCAACGTCGCCACGCCACGGAGCTCCAGCAACTCGAGCGCCCAGGAGACCGGATCGGCGACCGCGCCGGCGTGTGCCATTCCGCCGTGGCCGGCGAGCGCGGAGATGAGCGCCGTGTCGGACCCACCCCGCCACGCGAAGCCCTTCCGAACGGCGTCCATGACCGCGGGGCGCGCCGATGCCGGCACCCGCCCGGCCGCGTACACCGCGCACAGGACGTGCTGGGCGGGGGTGCCGTGCTCGGGGTCGAACTCGAACTGCAGGGACTCCCCGTGACCGACGAGTCGGTGGACGCTGCGTTGGAGGCCGATCCGGTCCTGCTGGAGCCGGTGCCGCAAGCGCGGCTGCACGATGCGGCGGCCGTGCTCCAGGTCGGTCATCAGGTGACGGACCTCGTCGTGGAAGTCCTCGTCGAGATCTGCGCCGAACCGGGCAGCGACACCGCCGAGCAGCACGCCGCCGAACCCCGGCGCCGGGTCGCAGGGCAGCTCGAGCTGCCCGAGCGCCACTCGCCGGGTCGGTGCGATCGGTCGTGACAGGAACGTCTCGAGCTCGGCGAGGAGCATGCGACACCGTACCGCTCGTGCGCTGCGAGGCTGCAGTCGCACCAAGGGCCGGACTCAGCCGGGCACCCGGTAGGGCTGCAGCGCACCAGGAGGAACCCTGCCGAACCGGCCGGTCTGGAAGTCCTCGACCGCGGCGACGAGTTCGGCCCGGCTGTTCATGACGAACGGACCGTGTTGGGCCACCGGTTCGCCGATGGGGCGTCCACCGAGCACCAGCACGTCGAGCGTGGCTGACCCGTCGTCGACGGCGGCGTCACCGTCGATGCGGTCCCCACCGTCGACCCTGACGAGATCGCCGTCGGTGAGCACGGCGAGTTGACCGGTGTGCACCGGCGCCGCGTCGTCGCCGACACTGCCGGACCCCGAGAGCACGTAGACGAGCGCGTTGTGGTCGGCCGCCCAGGGCAGCTCGAGGCGTGCACCGGGCTGCACGGTGGCGTGGACGAAGGTGATCGGCGTGTGGGTCGACCCCGGACCGCGATGGCGGTCGAGCTCGCCGGCGATCAGACGGACGAGTGCTCCGCCGTCGGGCGAGGCCAGCAGCGTGACGAGGTCGCCGTCGAGGTGCTGGTAGGCCGGGGCGATCATCTTGTCCCTCGACGGCAGGTTCACCCACAGCTGCACGCCGTGGAAGGTGCCGCCCGAGATGACGAGCTCCTTGGGGGGCGTCTCGATGTGCAGGATGCCGCTGCCGGCGGTCATCCACTGGGTGGCCCCGTCGGTGATGAGGCCACCACCTCCGTGGGAGTCCTGATGGGCGAATCGTCCTTCGAGCAGGTAGGTCACGGTCTCGAAACCGCGGTGCGGGTGCCACGAGGTGCCTCGCGGCTCACCCGGCTGGTAGTGGATCTCGCCCATCTGGTCCATGTGGATGAACGGGTCGAGCACCGAGTGCGGCACCCCGGCGAATGCCCGACGCACCGGGAACCCCTCGCCCTCGAAGCCCGCCGGAGCGGTGGTCACCGAGGCCACGGTCCGGGGACGTGCGACGTCGAGCGGGGCGACGAGACGGGGAAGTGTGAGCGTGTCGGCGGTGACGGCGGGCATGGGTGCCTCCGATTCCTCTGCATGGTCACTGATTGACGTATCAGAGGTTGGAACCCGTCACCGCTCGTCGCCATTCCCGCCCGGCGGGCGCTCAGCTGGTGTGGAGGGGCGGGTCCCACCGCTGGTTCGGAACCGAACCCGGAGGGGGTGGCGGCATCACCGTCGATGGACGCGGGCCTCGCAACCGGCCCAACTCGATGGCACGACGTACCTCGTCGGGCCCGATGAACCCGATCGACCGCCCGTCGTGCTCGACGACCACATGGGCGCCTCCGGCTGATCCGACGCGCTCGAGCGCATCGGTGAGCTGCTCGTACGGAGAAGCCACCGCGATGGCATCACCGCTGGTGGCGATGTCAACCACGTCGGTGGTCGGCCACTGCTCCGCAGGGAGGCGCCGCACGGCATCCATGCCGACCACACCGACGACCCGCCCCTGCCAGTCGACCACTGCGACGGTCGGCCGCGACGTGCGCCGCAGCGCGCCCTCGACGAGGTCGGCGACGGAGGTCCAGGTGGTCACGGTCTCGGGCATCGGGCCCATCGCCTCGCCCACGGTCAGCGCCCCGAGGGCACGCCGACCGACGAAGTGCGTGTGCTCCATGCGGGCGGCGTTGAAGAGGAACCAGCCGATCAGGATCGTCCACAGGCCGGTGAAACCCTGCAGGACCACCAGCTCGAACAGCCCGAGGCCGATGAGCCCGCCACCGACGAACTTGCCGACCGACGCGGCACCGATGCGGCCCGAGACCCGGTCGCCACGGATCCGCCACAGCGCCGCGGCGAGGATCCGACCCCCGTCGAGCGGCGCGCCCGGGATGAGGTTGAACACCCCGAGGAATCCGTTGATGATGCCGAGCCACGCGAGCATCGTCGTGTAGACGACCGGCACACCGAGCTGCGCCAGCCCGAACGCCATGGCGAGGAACACCGCTCCGAGACCGAGGCTGGTGGCCGGTCCGGCGGCGGTGATGCGGAACTCGGCCCCCGGGGTGCGTGGCTCGTTGCCGAACTGGGCGAACCCGCCGAAGAGCCAGAGCGTGATGCCCTCGACCTCCACCTCGTTGCGACGAGCGACCACTGCGTGGGCGAGTTCGTGGGCCAGCAGGCTTCCGAGGAACAGCAGCGCACCGACGATGCCGACGGTCCAGTACACCGAGCTGACGAGGCCGGGGGCTCCGTTGGGAAGGATGATCGCCGCGAGACCCCAGGTGAGCAGCCCCCCGATGACCACGACGCCGAGATCCATCGACAACGGGACACCGAGGACCTTGCCCAGTCGGATCGATCCCTGTCGCATGGTCGCTCCCTTTCGCCGGATGTTCCGACGTGGTCAACACGCTACCGACCGTACCCCTGCCCCGAAGGGTCGAAAGGGTCGTCGGCGCTGAGTCGGTCTTCAGCCCCCACGGACCAACGTGATCGAGTGGTGACCCTCCCGGACCGTCGACTCGTCGGGGTCGAACCGGTAGTCGAGCGGGTGCTCCCAGTCGGCCAGGTCGCCGGGGCACGGCACCTCCTCGGTGACCAGGTGGCGCACGAGTGCCCCCTTGAGCAGCTTGTTCCAGTGCGAGACCGTGACCAGGCTGCCGTCGTCACGACGGTCAGCGAAGCGCACGGTGCACACCGCGGCACCCGGCGGGGCGGTCCAGGCAGCGTCGTGCTCGTTCGGCAACAGGTTCCAGACCAGCCCGGCGGCACCGACGCGCCCTTCCACCGCCTCGTCGATCGCCGGACGCCACCACGTGGAGAGACGGCCGAGTCGGCCCAGCGACGCGCCCATCTTGAGCTTGTAGTCGGGGATCGGATCCGTTGGTGCCACGACCCCCCAGAGCCCGGAGAAGATCAGCACCCGGGCATCCAACCGACGGCGGGCCGCCGCTGCAAGCGTGCCGGCGTCGAGTTCGTCGTAGAGCACTCCGGTGTACCGCTCGATCGCCGGGAGCGTCGGAGCGGCGTCGATCACCCGGTTCGCAGCGGTCGCCGCGGCGAGCGCCTCGCCCTTGACCCCCAGCAGCGCACCACGCCGAGTGGCGTTCGCCCGCATCGCGCCTCGGAGCGCCCGCTGGACCTGGGCCCGCCGGGAATCCAGGTCCACCGCCATCGTGCCCGGCGACCAGGGGGGTCCGGCACCGCCAGCCGCCTTGCCCTCGGACGGCGGCAGCAGGATCAACGCATCGGTCGCCATCGGCACATCATGGTGCAACCGGGGCGGCCGCCATGGAGTCCGGGTCGACCATGAGCCACTCGTGATCGACCGCCTCGAAGTCCGCTGCGGTGAAACGTCGCAGATCACCGAGGTCGTCGCGGTCGAAGCGACCGTCGGGGGTGCCCCGGATGGCGAAGGCCTGCCCCGAGGTGTCCATCAGGAGGATGCCATGGCGCTGCATCGCCTCGGCGACCACCTGCGCCTGAGGCCCCAGCCCCGACAGGTCCGCATCCTCACGGAGCCGGAGCCAGGTGCCCATCGGGGGCGCGTCGGGGTCGTCGGACAGCCCGTCGGTGGCACGAGCGGGCCACACGTGACGGGTCGAGGAGATCTCGGGCGATGCCGCCCAGATGACGTGGTCGACCGAACCGGCGGCGACCTCGTCGTAGGTGACCACACCCGGGAGCAGCGGCAGGCCCGATGCGGTGGTCGAGTACTCGCCGTAGTCGAGCGAGTCGAGGTCCCAGATCGCGCCGGACCCGGCTTCCCACCGCCCGAACCAGACCACGGTGCCGAGCAGCTCCCACATCAGCCGCCGGTCCCGGTCGAGCGCCACGTAGTGGTTGTCGAACCCGTAGGTGGGCATGGACTCGATGTAGGCGGGGTCCGCGATCGGCACCGGTCCCTCGTAGGTGCTCCACGGTGCCCGGTACCGGACCCTGGTCGTGGGGGTGTCCTCGTCGACGGGGTTGAACGGAATGCCCCAGATGACACCACGGGCGGGTCCACCGAAGTTCGCGCTGAGTGGCAGATCACCCAGTGCTGTGGTCCAGCGCTCGCTGTCGGGTGCGACGTCGAGGTCGTCGATCGGACGACCGAAGAAGCCCTCTTCGGGGAACAGGGGCCCGGTCGGGGGGAACTCGGGGGTCGTGAACGCGGGTGGCCAGGTCACCACGGTGGCGAGCACGGCGGCGGTGAGCGCCGCCGCCGTCACCGCGAGGACCACCGGCGGACGCCGGACACCGCGCCGGACACGGCGCCGGCGAACCAGGAGCACCACCGCGACCGCGACCAGCGACAGCACCGACAGCAGGCCGAACACTGCGGGGGCCAGCTGTTCGGAGCCGGGCAGCACGACGTCGGAACCGACCACTTCGAACGGTTCGCCCTCACCGGTTGCGTCCGACTGGATGCGGATCGTTCCCATCGCTCCTGCGCCTCGACCGCCGTGTTCGCGCCCCCGGCAGGATTCGAACCTGCGACCATCGGATTAGAAGTCCGGTGCTCTGTCCAGCTGAGCTACGGGGGCAGGAGGCCCACCGTACCGGCCGCACCGGGTTCGGGACGCAGGGGTGGGACCGTCTATGCTCTCCACCTCACGTGGTGGCCGTAGCTCAGCCCGGTTAGAGCGCCAGGTTGTGGCCCTGGAGGTCGGGGGTTCAAGTCCCCTCGGTCACCCTGATGGCTCGGTGGGTCGGCTCCGGCCGTCCCACCGGGCCGAGACGTCCCTGCGGACCGCGCAGCGTCACCGGCGACCGGGATTCCGTCGGGCGCCGGTTGCTCGCTACACTCGTCGCTCCGCCCCGCTCGTGGGCGGTCGCTGCGCCTCTAGCTCAATTGGCAGAGCATCGGACTCTTAATCCGCAGGTTCTGGGTTCAAGTCCCAGGGGGCGCACACCGAGGGCCCGGTCACTCCCACGAGGAGGGCCGGGCCCGTTCGCGTCAGCACAGCTCGGTGATCGCCACCGTCGGGTCCGCAGGGATGGTGAGACGGGTGAGACCCGGCGCCTCGACCAGGTTGCGCACTGCACGGCCGGGGGTGAGCGGCTCGGTGGTCGCTGCGTCGAGACGTCGCAGCGGCTCGCACTCGAGTGCCCGACGAGCGGCGGCCACGTCGGCCGACCAGCTCGCAGGGGTGGACTCATGGAGCGGGCGCACGCCCGGACCACCGGGCCCGACCACGAACAGGTCGGGCGACGCGAGTTCGTCGCTGAGGCGGGCGTTCAGCCACGCACCGGGAATGGGCTTCTCATGACCGATCAGACCGCGACGCGGTACCTCGAAGCGAGACGTCAGCGCATCGGCGAGCCCCAAGCGGTCGAACACGTGCACCGACGGCGACACCGAGACCGACGGCAGCCCGAGACCGTGGGTGGCGAGCAGCGGTGTGCGCACACCCGGTGCCGGCGGCACGCCGAGGGGTTCGCGGTCGAGGAAGATCTGGTCGCCCTCGACGAAGGCCACCAGGTCCGAGTCCCGGCCCCACCCCTGCTGCTCCGCCGTCACCGGGTGGGCGACGTCGATGCTGTCGACCTGGCTGGACCGCTGGTCGACGATCCAGGTGTGTTCCCCCTCTCGGAGACCGTCGGTGCGCAGGGCGACGCCCGACACCCCCGCCCACAGCACGAGCACCGCCACGAGCGGCCCGGCGAGCGCGGGGCCACGCAGGGCTCGCAGCGGCACCACGGCGCACGGGGCGACGAAGGCGACCAACGGGGCGAGCAGCAGCCGTGCGTGCATGTAGTCGCCGCCCGACCGCACGACGTAGACGGTGTGCAGGACTGCGCCGACCGGCAGCACCGCCAGCGCCAGTCGTCGCTGGCCATGGAGGCGGTTGCCGCAGGCGAGCAGCCCGACGGCCGTCAGCACCAAGGGCATGACCAACAGGTAGGTCCCCACCAGATCGTCCAGGTAGCGCCAGCCATCCGTCCAGCGCTGCCCCTGCGCGCTCTTGGCGAGGGCGGTGTTGGGCACCACCGCGGCGAAGTACGCCATCCGGAAGAGCTGGTAGGCCACGGGGATCGCGAGCGCGGCGCCGAGGACGCGCAGCCGGATCCGCCAGTTCTCCCGGGACCAGCGGGCACCGAGCAGCAGTGCGAGCACCAGCACCGTGTAGATCGCCGCCTCGGGCCGCACGAGCGGCCCCAACCCCACGAGCACCGCCTCGGCGGTGGTCGGCGGCCGGGCCCCGGTCGACCAACGACCGAGGACCACCACGACGAGCCCGAGCCAGCACAGCGTGAGGCTGTTCTCCAGGCCGCTGGTCGTGAAATCCCACATCGGCGGCACGGCGAGCAGCACCAGCACCCCGAATGGCAGCCACCACCGGTCGCCGCTGGTCCCGGTCAGCCGTCGCGATCCGAGCACCAGCGCCACCATTCCCGCCGCACCGATGGCGATGCCGAACGTGACGCCGATCCATTCGAGCTGCAGCGGCGTCAGCAGGTCGCCGACGCTGAGCACCCCCACCCAGAGCGGACTCGTGTAGGCCTCGACGCGTTCACCGATGTTGAACACCGGGCCGTGTCCGCTCCGCAGCATCGTGACGATCCGGTAGTTGATGAACCCGTCGTCATGGGTCCAACGCCGCGACCATCCGAGCACGGCCAGCGTCAGCGCCGGCAACACGGTGAGCGCCACGAACGCGACACGCGGCGGGTCGAGATCGACGGAACGAAGTCGGGCGACCGCCCGGTCGATCCGCAGTGGCATGGGTCACGACGCTAGCGTTCGGGAAGTCGCACCTCGAACATGACCGGCCACAGCTTGCCGGTGAGCAGGTAGCGGTCGGTGCCGGGCAGGTGGGCGACGCCGTTGGTGACGTCGATCGCTGCGCCACCGGCGAGCGAAGCCGCCTCGGCGCGCAACTCGGACAGGTCGACCACGGCGTCGACCACGCGGCAGTCGACATCGATGCGGACCAGCTCGTCGGTGAGGTACCGGTTGGCCCAGAGATGCTCGCCATCCCACTCCAGTTCGTTGAGTCGGTCCGCCGGACCGGCGTCGCGACCGACCTCCCAGATCTCGAGCACCGAGAAGTCCCCGGGGTCGCGCACGGTGAGCCGGTCCGAACCGTCGGACATGACCAACCTGCCGTCCTCGAGGGCAGCAAGGCCCCAGCCCTCACCGTCGTACTCGAACCGCTCCAGCTCCTCGAGGGTCTGCGGATCCCGCACGAACGCGATCCCCTCGGTCCAGGTCAGCTGCCAGATGCGACCCCGCTCGTCGGCGGTCAGGCCCTCGCCGAACACGTCGGGCACCTCGACGCGTCGCAGCTCGGAGCCGTCGTCGAGATCGACCACCCGCACCGACGACTCCCCCACCCGGCCGGTGCTCTTGAAGAGCTCACCATCGACCACCTCGAGCCCCTGGGTGAAGGCGTCCTGCGCGTGCGGAAGGGTGCGGACCACCTCGAGGTCGAGCTCCTCGGGCGGTGCGGCCTCACAGCGTGGGTCGGGTTCGACCGCCGGCAGCTGCCCGGCGGGGCCCTGCGCCTCGTCCACCGACCCGCCGCAGGCCGCGAGCGGGACCACCAGGACCAACAGGCAGGCGAGCACGGCTCGCGGGATCACGGTCCGTCCAACTCGAAGGCGGTCACGGCCTCGACGTGGTGGGTCTGGGGGAACAGGTCGACGAGTTCGACGCCCACGACCCGGTAGCCCGCATCGACGAGGCCCCGGGCGTCGCGTGCGAGTGCCGCGGGGTCACAGCTGACCAGGGCCACCCGGCCCGCTCCCGTACGGGCCACCGCAGCCACTCCGGTGGCGCCGAGACCTGCGCGGGCCGGGTCGGCGACGACCGCGTCGAACGCGTGGGCGCGGTCCTGCGCCCACGCCTCCACCGAGTCGGCCACCACGACGACCTCACGTCCGGCGAGGTTGTGACGGGCATCCGCTGCCGACGATGCGGCGCGTTCGACCAGCACCCCCCTGCGGACCCCGAGCGCCACGGTGAACAGGCCCACTCCCCCGTACAGGTCCGCGACGCGTGCGGTGGCTGGGTCCACCGTGCCGAGCGCGCGGCGCACGGCGCGCACGAGCGCCTCGGCGCCGTCCGGGCGCGACTGGAAGAACGAGCCGCCCGAGATCCGGAAGCGGCAGCGTGCGACCACCTCGTGGACCGCCGCACCGGGGTGGGGATCGGTGCCGTCGAGTCGATCGGCCCCCACGACCTGCACGCCGTCGGGCACCTGCACGGCTCCGGCACTCGGGGCGACGACCACCAGCCGCTCACCGGTGCGTGCCCCCACGCGGACCGTCACCTCCTCGGCTCCAGGGAAGTGCGACCCGGCGAGCACCTCGTCGACGAGCGGGTGCGCCACGGGGCAGGCGTCCAGGGCGAGCACGTCGTTGCTGCGGCGATGCCGCAACCCGGCACGCCCATCGGCGTCGACCCCGCACCGCAGCACCGTGCGATGTGCCCACGGGTCGAGGTACTCGCCCGCGTCGATCGCCACGTCGCGCAGCCGACCGATGCGCGCCAGGGCATCGGCGACGATGCCGGCCTTCGCGGCGCGTTGCAGGTCGTGGGTCGCATGCTGCAGATCGCAGCCGCCACAGCCGGCGGCGAGCGCCGGGCAGGGCGGCGCGACCCGCTGCGGTGATGCCTCCACCACCTCGAACACGTCACCTTTGGCCAACGTCTTCTTCTGCTGGGTGAGCGCGACCCGGACGCGTTCGCCGGGCAGGGCGCCGTCGACGAGCACGACTCGTCCCGACGGCTCCCTGGCCAGGCAGGCTCCTCCCGCGACGAGCCGCTCGGCGACGAGCTCGATCTGGGGCACGGAGGACTCGGCGGCGGACACAGGCCCAACCGTAGGGCCGGTAACCTCACCGCGATGAGCTCCCGCGACGTCCAGATCGCACCCTCGGTGCTGCCCGCCGACTTCTCCCGGCTGGGAGAGGAGTGCGTCGCACTCGAGAAGGCCGGCGTCGACCGGATCCAGTGGGACGTGATGGACGGCGTGTTCGTGCCGAACCTCACCTTCGGCCCCGACGTGATCAAGGCCTGCCGCCACCACGTCGAAGTGCCGTTCGAGGCGCATCTGATGGTGGTGAACCCCGATGACCTCGCCCACCAGTACGTCGATGCAGGCTGCGAGATCCTGATCGTGCACGCCGAAGCCTGCACCCACCTGCACCGCACGCTGGCCAACATCCGTGAGTTGGGGGCCAGTCCGGCGGTCGCGCTGAACCCCGCGACGCCCGCTGCAGCGATCGCCCACGTGATGGACCTGGTCGACCTGGTGCTGGTCATGACCGTCAACCCGGGTTTCGGCGGCCAGGCCTACATCGAGACGATGGAGCCGAAGATCACCGAGGTCGCGAAGATGATCGAGTTCACCGGTCGCGACATCGACCTCGAGGTGGATGGTGGCATCGGCCCGGCGACCGTCGCGGGGGCGGCAGCGGCCGGCGCCGACGTGCTCGTGGCCGGCAGCGCCCTCTACCGCGATCCCGACGGCCTGGAACACGCTGTGAGCGAGATCCGTGCCCTGGCCGAGGCCGCACGGTCCTGAGCGGGCGCCGGGAACGGCATCGCCTGGTGCGCTGGCATCGATTCGCCGCCCCGATCGTGGTGCTCGCCGCCGTCACGTCGTCGTGCAGCGACGGCACCCCGGCGTTCTGCACTCCGCTCGCCGAGGTCGCCGACCTGGGTGAGCTCTCCGATGCGATCGAGCGCGGCGATCTCGACGTGGCGACGAACGAGGCGCGACGACTGGTCGACCTCGCCGAGGACGCCCCGCCGGAGATCCGTGCCGACCTGACCGCGATCGGCGCTGCAGTGGTCGACCTGGTCGAACTGGTCGGCGAGGAGCAGCGGGCGGCGGACCTGACGGCGGGCGACCTGACCCGTCGACGTGAGCAGCTCAACTCGGAGTTGTCACGAATGGACGAGCGCTCCGATCGCGTGACCCGCTGGGCGCGTCGGGAATGCGGCCTCGAGCTCAACCGCCCACAGGGGTGAAGTCGCCCCCAGGGGTGATTCGGGGGGCGTTTCGGTCACGAAACCCTCATGAGTGTCCGGTATCCGCCGATGGGTGTGGTAGTCATGAGTTTGTCACGCAACCGTAACCATCGGGACGTCGGCTGGCGCTGCGTTCCCGGCACGACGAGTCGCAACGCCGCGGACCTCCGATCGTGTCATCCCCACAGGAGGACCTGGGCATGACCCTTCGCACCCGCCGCCGTTCGACGATCGCCGTCGCCATCGTCGTCGCCTTCAGCCTGATCGCTTCGGGCTGCACCAAGAACCCCGAGTCCGCGGAAACCGCGCAGCTCATCAACAACGAGCGCCGGGCGCGAGGCATCCCCGAGCTGCACCTCAACCCCACTCTGATCGACAAGGCCCAGGACTGGGCCGACCACATGGCCCGACAGGGCCGTGTGAGCCATTCGAACCTGCGACAGGGCATCGGCACCGGGTGGCGCTACGTGGGTGAGAACGTGGGCTGGGCCCGCTCGGTCGGCGAGATGCACTCGCTGTTCATGGCCTCGACAGGGCACCGCTCGACAATGCTCGACCGTCGCTACTCCAGCTACGGCGTCGGCGTTGCGGTCGTGAACGGGCGGTACTACACCGTCCACGTCTTCGCCGGCTGAGCGACCCCCAGACGGGGCCGACCGGATCAGTCCTCGTCGGGCATCTCACGGCGACGCTGGATGACGTCGTCGATGATGCCGTACTCCCTGGCGTCGTCCGCGGTGAACCAGCGGTCGCGGTCCGAGTCCTTGTTGACCTGTTCGGTCGTCTGACCAGTGTGCTCGGCGATCCGCTCGGCGAGCAGCGACTTGATGTACTTGAGCTGCTCGGCCTGGATCGCGATGTCGGCCGCCTGGCCCTGCATGCCCGCCGAGGGCTGGTGCATCATGATCCGGGCGTGCGGCAGGGCGTAGCGCTTGCCGGGGGCGCCCGCACAGAGCAGGAACTGTCCCATCGAGGCGCCGAGACCCATGCAGATGGTCCCCACGTCGGGGCTGACGAACTGCATCGTGTCGTAGATCGCCATGCCGGCGGTGACCGAGCCACCGGGTGAGTTGATGTAGAGCCAGATGTCGGCCTCGGCGTCCTCGGCCTCGAGGTAGAGCATCTGGGCCGTGATGAAGTTGGCCACCTGATCGTTCACCTCGGAACCGAGGAACACGATCCGGTTCTTGAGCAGCCGGGCGTAGATGTCGGCCGAGGGCTCCATGCCCGTCGAGGTCTGGTTCGCCGAGGGGGCGAGCGCGGCGGCACCGGGAGCCGGGAGTGCGAGGTCGTCGAACGTCGTCATAGGGGGGAGAGGCTAACGCGGCGCCGGGTGTTCCCCGCGCCGCTACGCTCGCCCCGATGCGGACGTGGCGGAACTGGCAGACGCGCTGGGTTTAGGTCCCAGTGCCCGAAAGGGCATGGGGGTTCGAGTCCCCCCGTCCGCACCACGTCCGTCCCGCTCAGTCCGTGGAGCGCAGCAGGCGTCCGCTGAGCGCTCCGGTGTGCTCGCCGTGGTCCATGAACGGCTGCCCGTTGACGATCGTGTGCTCGATCCCCCGCGCCCGCTGCACGAAACGGGGAGCGTCGCCCGGGAAGTCGTGCACGATCTCGGGCAGCTCCAGCGCGAGTTCGTCGAGGTCGATCACGTTGAGGTCAGCGAACGCGCCGGGCGTCACGACGCCGCGGTCGCGGTAGCCGATGAACCCGGCGGTGTCCGAGGTCAACCGACGAACCGCGTCCTCCAGGCCGAGCACCCCCCGGTCTCGCACCCAGTGCGACAACAGCCACGTCGGCTGCGAGGCGTCCATGATCTGGGTCGCGTGCGCCCCGGCGTCGGCCAGGCCGAGGATCGTCACGTCCGAGGTGACCATCTCCTCGATGGCTGACTCCTGCTGGTTCATGACCGGCCAGTTGACGATCACCCGCCCGTCGGAACGGACGACCTCGTCGAGGTACGCCTCGACCCAGCTGACGCCGCGCCGCCGCGCCAAGGCAGCGAGCGAGTCCTCCTCGCCGTAGGCGTAGGTGACCGGCTCGTCCGCGCGCATCACGTACATCGACTCGTACGGAGCGTCGGACTGGGCACTGCCCTCCTCGATCAACCGGGTCCGCACCAGCGGGTCACGGATCGCGGCCAACCGACCCGCCAGGTCCAGCTCCTTCAGCGGAGCGAACGCGGCCAGCCCGTCCAGCACGGTGTTCGCCGCGAAGCTGAACAGCACCCCGACGCTGCGAGGTGTGATCTGGGGGCGCAGCTGGGCGCCACGGTCGTTGGCGGTCGCCGACAGCTCCATGACCCGGCGGTAGTGGTCGCCCAGCGATCCGATCTGCTGGAGGTTGAAGCTGAACGGCCGGGCCAGCGCCGCCGACAGCTCCGCCATCCAGCTGAGCTCCTCGTCGACCCGGTCACCGGGCTGGTTCTCGAGGTTGTAGCGGGGGGCGCTCTCGAGCACGCCCCGGTCGAGGCGACCGAGCGGCGCTGCGATCACGAAGAACTCCGAAGGGTCCGACCAGGTGCCGGGCACGTTGCGACCGTCGGGCACCCGGTGGAACAGGCTGCGGGAGATCGAGTACCCGAACGCCCCGGCACCGAGCGCGGCGGCCACTTCGGCGGACATCGCCTCGAGCTGCTCGGAGGAGGCGACGAAGTCCGGTTCGCACGCCGCATCGCCTGCGACGTAGAGCCGCACCGCGACGTCGCCGACGTAGCCGCCGGCGTTGATGCCCTTCGGCAGCGCGTCGACGGCGTCGAGGTACTCGCCGTAGTGCTCCCAGCCCCAATCGAGCCCGTCGAGGATGCAGTCGGCGGGGATGTCCTCGACCGACTCCATCGCGGTGGCGAGCACCTCGGCCTGGCCGGGGCGGACCGGGGCGAAGGTCATGCCGCAGTTGCCCATGACCACCGAGGTGACCCCGTGCCAGCACGACGACGACATGGTCGGGTCCCAGCCCACCTGCGCGTCCAGGTGCGAGTGCAGGTCGACGAAGCCGGGCGTGACGATGCGGCCCTCGGCGTCGATGACCCGGCCCGCACCACTCGCGTCGACCTCACCGACGGCGGTGATGCGGTCGCCGTCGACCGCCACGTCGGCCCGCCGGGCAGGCGTCCCCGTGCCGTCGACGACCGTCCCGCCGCTGATCACCAGTTCGTGTGCCATGTGCCGAACCCCCCGGGTGTCGTGCCGACGAGCGTATGCGGACTGCGACCGACCGCGTCAGCGAGACCGCCGATAGCGTTGCCCGACGTGGGCCCCACCGCCGTGCTGCTGCTGTCGTGTCCCGACCGACCGGGTGTGGTCGCGAACGTCGCAGACTTCGTGTGGCGCAACGGCGGCAACATCGTGCACGCCGAGCAGCACACCGACACCGTCGACGGCATCTTCTTCCAGCGCGTCGAGTTCGAGCTCGACGGGTTCGCGTTCCCTCGCGAGGAACTGGCCGACGTGTTCGCGCCGGTGGCCCGCCACTTCTCGATGGATGTCACGATCCGGTTCTCCGACGAACGGCCGCGCCTCGCCGTGCTGGCGTCACGGGCGCCGCACTGTCTGATCGACCTGTTGTCGCGCTGGCGGGGCGACGAGCTCGACGCCGAGCTCTGCCTCGTCGCGTCGAACCACGACGACCACGCCGAGCTGTGCGGGTTCTTCGGCGTGCCGTTCCACCACGTCCCCGTGGGCGACGACCCGGTCGCGCAGGACCGGGCGATGCAGCACCTGCTCGCCGATCACGACATCGACCTGGTGGTGCTGGCCCGGTACATGCGCGTGCTGTCACCGGAGTTCGTGGACCGGTGGTCGAAGCGGGTCATCAACATCCACCACTCGTTCCTGCCCGCCTTCATCGGCGCACAGCCCTACCGCCAGGCCCACGAACGCGGCGTGAAGGTCATCGGCGCCACCGCCCACTACGTGACCGCCGACCTCGACGAGGGGCCGATCATCGCCCAGGACGTCGCCCACGTGAGCCACCGCGACGGGGTCGAGGAGCTCACCCGCAAGGGCCGCGACCTCGAGGTGGTCGTGCTGGCACGTGCGCTGCGCGCGGAACTGGAGCACCGCATCCTGCCGTGGGGCAACCGGACGGTCGTGTTCGACTGAGTTGCGCACGGCGACCCGCGACAGACTGCCCGGCGATGCCAGAGGGCCACACCATCCACCGGCTCGCCCGCGACCTGCAGCGCACGCTCGGCGGCGCACCGGTGCGAGCGACCTCCCCCCAGGGCCGGTTCGCCGAGGGCGCCGACCGCCTCGACGGCCACCCGCTCGTGGCGGCCGAGGCGTGGGGCAAGTACCTCTTCTGCGACGTCGGGACCGGCGACGTGCTGCACGTGCACCTGGGACTGATCGGCAAGTTCCGCCGGCGGCCGTCACCTCCCCCCGACCCGGTCGGCGCCGTGCGACTTCGGCTCGAGGGCGACGCCGCCACGTGGGACCTGTCGGGTCCGACCCGCTGCGAACTCGTCACCGTCGACGAACAGGTGGCGATCGTCGCTCGACTGGGTGCCGACCCGTTGCGCCGCGACGCGGACGTGGACGCCACCCGTGAACGGTTCGTCCGGTCGGGCCGCCCCGTCGGGGCGTACCTGCTCGACCAGTCGGTCATCGCCGGGATCGGCAACGTGTACCGCGCCGAGATCCTCTTCCTCTGCGGGATCCACCCGACCCGGCCCGCACGGTCGCTCTCCGAGGAGGAGTTCGACCAGCTGTGGTCGACCACCGTCGAACAGCTGCGCCTCGGGGTGCGCATGGGACGGATCGTCACCACCGACCCCGACGAGATCGGACGACCCCGCTCACGGATGCGCTCCGAGGACCGTCTCTACGTGTACCACCGCGATCACTGCCGGCGGTGCGGCACCGAGCTGGAGGTGATCCCGATGGGTGGTCGACCGATCTGGTGCTGCCCCGTCTGCCAGCCCGCCTGATCTCGACCGGGTACCGTCCGGCGGGTGAGCGTCACCGACCTGCCGACACCCGCACTGCTCGTCGACGCCGACGCGCTCGACCACAACATCGACGTCATGGCCGCCGCCCGACCCGGCGCAGCGCTCCGACCGCACGTCAAGGCGTTCAAGTCGAGCGCGCTCGCCCGGCACGTGGCGGCCCGTGGGGGTCATCGGTCCTTCTGCTGCGCGACGCTGCGCGAGGTCGAGGGACTGCTCGACGCCGACCTCGGCGACGATCTGCTGCTCGCCAACGAGACCCTCGACGGCGACCGACTCGCTGGACTCGTGGCCCGCGACGACGGCCGGATCACCGTGGCGGTCGACTCCCCCGAGACGGTCGCCGTCGCTGCCGCAGCGGGCGCCGAGGTGCTCGTCGACGTCGACGTGGGACTTCCCCGCTGCGGGTGCCTGCCGTCGGAGGCGGGAGAGATCGCCGACCGGGCCCGGGCCGCAGGACGGCGCGTGCGCGGCGTGATGGGCTACGAGGGACACGTCGTCGGCAACCCCGACCGGGCCGCGCGGACTGCCGAGGTCGCCCGGTCGATGGCGCTGCTGCGCGAGGCCCACGACGCGGTCGGGGGTGGGCTCACGTCGGCGGGCGCGACGGGCACCTACGACCTCCACGACTGGGTCGACGAGGTGCAGGCCGGCTCCTACCTGCTGATGGACTCCCACTACGACCAGCTCGGACTGCCCTTCCGGCAGGCACTCACCGTGCTCACCACGGTGGTGTCCACGTCGCCCTCGAAGGGGTGGGCCGTTGCCGATGCGGGCCTGAAGGCCTTCGGCATGGACCACGGCAACCCGTCGATCGACGACCACGAGGTGTTCTTCTGCTCCGACGAGCACACGACGTTCCTCGCCGCGGACGACGGTTCGCTGCCCGCCGTGGGCACCCGGCTGCGCATGGTGCCGGCGCATGTCGACCCGACCGTCGCCTACCACGAGGTGCTCCACGTGGTGCGCGGCGGCGAGCTGCTCGACACCTGGCCCGTCGACCTGCGCGGTTGGTGAACGCTCAGCGGTCCGGGCTCAGTCCCACAGACCGAACCGGCGCCACATGAACCGTGCGCTCGGGGTCACCAGATCCAGGTCGACCATCAGCGCCCGGATGCGTGCCACCGCGTCCACGAGGTGCCGGCGCCCCGGCTCGGAGCGGTACAGCTCGCGCACCACCTCCCTGGGCACCCCGCCCTCGACGAGGTCGTGGGTGGGTCGCAGCATGAGTCGCACCATGATGCCGAGCACCAACGGGGTGAAGAACGCCACGGTGCGGCGACGCGCCGGATGGAGGCGTTCGGCCTCGTGCTCGATCGCGGCACGAGCGAAGGAGATGTGGCGGGCCTCCTCGGCCACGTGGATGCCCATGATGCGCTCGACGAGCGGGTGGACCCGACCGGAGGCCAACGCCCTGCGCTGGAGCAGGTCGAGGGGTTCCTCACCGCCGAGCACCATGGCGAAGAACACCACCGGCGAATGCCTGCTGAGCAGGCGGATCAACGTCTCGGTGAACCGGCGCAGCCAGCCCGGCATCCCCCGCACCCGCAGTCCGGTGCGGCGCACGAACTCCTCGAACATGAGGGTGTGCTGGGACTCCTCGATGAGCTCGTGGTGGATGTAGCGGAACTCGGGCCCCTCGTTGGGCAGGTGGAGGGCCCGGTGCAGCAGGCCTTGCTGCAGCAGGTTCTCGAAGTGCCAGCCGGTCCGGAAGCTCGCCGCCACCCGCAGCAGGCCGATCCGTGCCTGCTCGACCTCGTCCAGGCTCCGGTACCAGGCGGTGGTGGCGAGCGGATCGTCGTCGACCAGCACCAGGCGCGGGTCGGTCGGGTCGATCGCGAGCTCGGGGTCGCCCCAATCGACGTCGCGGTACGCGTCGAACCCACGGGCGGTGGACAGGCGGCTCAGCCGCTCCAGCAGCGTCGGCAGTCGAGAGGTCGCAGCACGGGCCGTCGTCACGGACACAAGGCTAGAGGCGTCGTCCGCGCTTTCGCAGCGGCGGGCCGCGACCCCGCATCGAAGCATTTTCCTTGCGTCGACTCGTAGCGCTCCGTATGGTGCGTCGGGGTGCTGTAGGAGGATGAGGATGGCATTGATGCCGGGCGCCCAGTTGGTCGCCTGACGCTCGGCGGAGCCAGTGGCGAAACCGGTCCCTGTCGGTCACTACGGCGCCTGAAGTAGGGACGCTCCGGCGGGTTCCGTCGCGGCTCGATGTCTCAGCACGAGTCACCGAGCGGTGGCGTCGCCTGCCGACGCGAACGCTGTTCCAAGGCGGAACGCGATCATCAGGAGAGGGAGAGGGAAATGCGCAAGCGCATGATGGCGACTCTGGCGGTGGCGGCGATGCTGCTCGTCGGGGTCGGAGTTCCGGCAGTGACCGGGGCGAGTTCCGGTCCGACCTATTCGGAGAACTGGGACGGGCGGGGCAGCGACTCGCTGAAGTGCGGTCTCGCCGGGGAGGGCGACCGTCCTGATGACGGCAGTGGATGGATCCACTGGGTGTTCAGCACCAAGGGCGCATCGACCGATGCGCTGTTGACGCTCGGCGGCACCGGCTCCGGGAGCTACTCGCCGGGTGAACCGCTGACCGCCAACATCTGGCACTTCTACACCCCGTACGCGGAGCTGGACGGCCTGACCGCCGGCATCGAACTCTTCGGTGGTCAGCCGGGTGCTGGTGGCGGACTGGTCATCTCCGACTACTGCCCCAACACCGCCCAGGAGCACCTCACCGTCGCCAAGACGGTGGACACCTCCTACGAGCGGGACCACGACTGGGGCATCTCCAAGGGCGCCGAGAGCGAGCTCGGGTACGTCCTGCCGTGCGGTGACGGCTGGCCGGATCCCCACGCGGAATGCCCGAAGGTCTGGCTGTTCGCCGACGGCACTGGTGACGAGACGGTGACCTGGACCGTGGACGTGCCCTACGAGGGCCACGTGGACAGCAAGCATCGCGTCGCCGGCGACATCGACATCGAGAACACCGGCAACCTCGACGCGGTGATCACCGGGGTCGAGGATCTCCTCGCCGGCACACCGGTCGACGTGGACTGCCCGGTGACCTTCCCGCACACCTTGGCGGTCGGTTCGACACTGAGGTGCACCTACGACGAGCACGTCGACTCGAAGATCACCGGCGACAACGTGGCGACGGCCTTCACGGAGCGGAACACGGATCCCGGCTACTCCTCGGTTCCCGTGCCGATCGTGTGGGGCGACCCCGACGTCGAGCGCAACGAGACCGTCACCGTCGATGACTGCAGCGACCTCGCCGGCTGCGAGGAGCTCGGTCAGGTCACCGCGCCGCACAGCGGACAGTTCACCTCGTCGCACGTGTTCCGGTTCGCGGACTTCGACGAGTGCGGCAGCTACCGCTACGACAACACTGCGACGATCCGCGAGACCGGCGAGGATGCCAGCGCGCGGGTCAAGGTGAACGTCCAGTGCGTGACGTTCGAGGGCGAGACCGCGTGGGCGGCCAACGGTGCCGTGCCCGGTCAGCTCCGCTACACGAACCGGGGCAACTGGGCCACCTACGTGCAGTACGGGGACACGGCCAAGACCACGACGCTGTTCGCCGGCCGCACCCTCGATGCGGGGCAGGTGAGCTTCTCGGCCCCTGTGGACGGCAAGGTCACCATCACCGTCGATCTGGCCGGTCCCTGGCAGTTCGAGGACGTGGCGGAGAACCTGAAGGTCCAGGGCTACGCCACCGCACCCCGCGGCAACCCCGCACCGGGAAGGTTCGCCCACAAGGTGGCCTGTGATGCCGGGGGCACCACGTGCGAGGTCGTGGTTCCGGCGAACAACTTCTACGGCGTGCACCTCAACGTCGGCCAGTTGGTCCCCGATCCGAACTTCGGACCGTGAGGCCGAGCGGCTGACAGCGGCAACGCCGTTGCGAAGGGCCCCGGCTCGCGCCGGGGCCCTTCCTCGTTCCACGGGCGCCGGAGCAGCCGGGTACGGACCCAGCCCGGCGGGTCAGCCGGCCAGGGCGGCGACGAGCGAACGAAGGGCCCGTCCGCGGTGCGAGATGGCTGACTTCTCTGCTGCGTCCATCTCGGCGAAGGTGCGGCCATCGCCCTCGGCGGGCTCGAACACCGGGTCGTAACCGAACCCGGCATCGCCCACCGGCGACATGGCGATGCGGCCCTCGACCCTGCCGTCGACGACCAGCTCGTCGCCGCCGGGGGCCCGCACCACCAGGACGCACACGAATCTCGCCGAACGGTCGGCGACCCCGGACAGCTCGGCGAGCAGCCGTTCGACGTTGTCGGCATCGCTCGCGTCCTCACCGGCGTACCGCGCCGACCGCACCCCCGGCGCACCCCCGAGTGCGTCGACCACCAGACCCGAGTCGTCCGCGAGCGCCACCTCGCCGGTCGCGTCGGCCAACGCAACGGCCTTCAGGCGCGCGTTACCGACGAAGTCCGGCGCGTCCTCGACCACCTCGGGCACCTCCTCCGGTCGTGGCACCAGCTCGACCGGGTCACCGGCTGCGGTGCGCACGTCGAGGTCAGCGAGGATCGCGGCCAGCTCGGCCACCTTCTTCGGGTTCGCCGAGGCGAGCACGATCCGCGCCGGCACCTCCACGGTCCGCTCAGCGGCCGATGGGACGGGGCGGGGGCGCCACCGAGACGTACTCGCGCTGCAGTTCGTGGATCGAGCGGATGCCACCCTCAGCGAGGCCGAGCAGCTCGTCGAGCTCACCCCGGCTGAAGGGAGCGCCCTCCGCGGTGCCCTGCACCTCGACGAAGAGCCCCTTGCCGGTCATCACGACGTTCATGTCGGTCTCGGCGTTGACGTCCTCGGAGTACGGCAGGTCCAGTCGCGCTTCACCGTCGATGACGCCGACCGAGATCGCGGCGAGCTCGTCGAGCAACGGCACCGCCGAGATCAGCTCGGCCTGCACCATCCGGGTCAGGCAGTCGTGCAGCGCCAGGTAGGCGCCCGAGATCGCAGCGGTCCGGGTACCACCGTCGGCCTGCAGCACGTCGCAGTCGAGGAGGATCTGCCGCTCGCCGAGGGCCTTCATGTCGACCACGGACCGCAGGGCCCGGCCGATGAGTCGCTGGATCTCCTGGGTGCGCCCCTTGGGGCCCTTGGTCTCGCGTCGGATCCGCTCAGGGGACGAACCGGGCAGCATCGAGTACTCGGCGGTCACCCAGCCCTTGCCGCTGTTGCGCATCCAGCGGGGCACGTCCTCGTCGAGCATCGCGGTGCACAGCACCTTGGTGTCGCCGAAGGTGACGAGCACCGATCCCTGGGCGTACGCGGTGAAGTCGCGTTCGAAGGAGTGGGGGCGCAGCTCGTCGTTGGCGCGGCCGTCGGGACGGGGCATGGGGGAACCTCAGATCGTGAAGGTGTGGTGCATCGCAGCCACTTCGACCGGCGAACCATAGGCGTCGGACGCCTCGGCCACCGCCTCGTCGACCGAGCTGCCCGGCAACAGATGGGTCAGCGCGAGTCGTCGGGCCCCGCCGGCTCGGGCCAGCGCTCCGGCCTGACGTGCCGACAGGTGCACCGGATCTGCCGGCTCGTCGCGAGCCAGGTAAGTCGCCTCGATGATCGCCAGGTCCAGCGTGCCCAGCTCCCCCACCGACCACCTCGGCCCGGTGTCGGCGCTGTAGCCGACCGAACGACCGTCGAACTCGGCACGCAGTCCCATCGTCTCGACCGGATGGTCGGTGCGCGAGCAGCGCCACCGGATCGGGCCGACCGAGAACTCCGCGCCGTCCTCGATCACATGCGGGGTGAAGGTGGGCTCGAGGCCGTCGGAGCAGAGCGCCTCGGCCAAGGTCAACGTCTCGTCGGTGCCGTACAGGTCGATCGCCGCCGGCGAGTCGAGCACGTACTTGAGTGCGTTGCGCAGCACCGGGACGTCGAGCCAGTGGTCCGGGTGGGAGTGGCTCAGCACCACGGCGTCGAGGTCGACGGGCGACAGATGGCGCTGCAGGTTGGCGAGGGTTCCGCCACCGGCATCCATCATCACGTTGGTGCCACCCGCACGGACCAGGAATCCTGAACAGGCGGTGTCGACATCGGCGAACACGCCGGAGCTGCCCAGGACCGTCACTGTGAGGTTCACCCCGTCACCCTACTGAGGTGGCTCGGATTCCCAGTGCAGCTGCTCTGCTCGCAACAGCTCCGGGCCGAGCAGCCGACGGCCCAGCTCCTCGAACCAGTTCACGTCGCCGGTCGTGATGAAGGTCGACGTGCCGCGCCGATCCCCGCGGCGCGGATGCACGATGTCGCTGTCGTACATGAGCCGCCGTACCTCGAACGCGGTCTCGTCGGCCGAGGAGACCAGCACCACGTCGCGGCCCATGACGTCGGAGATCGTGCGGGCCAGGTACGGGTAGTGGGTGCACCCCAACAGCAGCGCGTCCACCTTCGCCTCGCGGGCCGGTGCGAGCAACGCCGTGGCGAGCACGTGGACCTGCTCGGTGTCGAACTCGCCACGTTCGACGAACTCGACGAACCCGGGACAGGCGAGGGACACCAACTCGGTGTCGGGTGACGCCGCGGCGACCGCCGCTCGGTACGCACCCGAGTTGATCGTGCCGACGGTGCCGATCACCCCCGCACGACCGGTGGAGGTGGCCTGCACCAACGCGCGGACACCGGGCTCGATCACCCCGATGATCGGCACGTCGAAGCGTTCGCGCAGCGAGTCGAGCGCCGCAGCGGCAGCGGTGTTGCACGCCACCACGACGAGCTTCACGTTGTGGCGCTCGACCAGCTCCTCGGTGATCTGGTGGGCGAACCACGCCACCTCGGGAAGCTCACGCGGGCCGTAGGGATACCGACCCGTGTCACCCAGGTAGATCAGGTCCTCCCCAGGCAGCAGGTCGATCAGCGCTCGCGCCACGGTGAGGCCACCGAACCCCGAGTCGAACATGCCGATCGGCCGGTCGTCGCCCGGCTCGCTGCGCGTGGTCCGCACGCTCAGAAGTAGATCACCTTCTCGGCGTTCGCCGTCGCTTCGTCGAGGTCGAGGGTCCACGCGCCGGTCGAGAGGTACTTCCAGCCGTAGTCGCACACGACGAACACGATCGTGCCCGACTCGATGCGCCGTGCGACCTTGACCGCGCCGGCCAGTGCCGCGCCCGCCGAGATGCCCGAGAAGATGCCGGCATCGGCCAGGGCCCGGGTGTACTCGAGCGATTCGCGGGGCCGCACGATCGACTTGCCGTCGAGCAGGTCGAAGCCGCCCCACTTCTCGAACACCGGCGGGATGTAGCCGTCGTCGAGGCTCCGCAACCCCTCGACCTGCTCCCCGGAGGGTGGCTCGACCGCGAGGATCTTCACCTCGGGGTTCTGTTCCTTCAGGTATGACCCGACGCCCAACAGCGTGCCCGAGGTGCCGAGGCCCGCCACGAAGTGCGTGATGCCGGGCACGTCGCGCCAGATCTCCGGTCCGGTGGTCCGGTAGTGCGCCTTGGGGTTCGCCTCGTTGCCGTACTGGTAGAGGAACACCCAGTCGGGATTGGCGTCGGCCAGCTCGAGCGCACGGCGGACCGCACCGTTGGAGCCCTCCTCCCCCGGTGAGTCGATGATCTCGGCGCCGTACACCTCGAGCAGTTGGCGGCGTTCGATCGACACGTTGCCGGGCAGCACGATCTTGAGGTGGTACCCCCTGATCCGGCAGATCATCGCCATGGCGATGCCGGTGTTGCCCGACGACGGCTCGATGATCGTGCAGCCGGGTGTGATGGTGCCGTCCTCCTCGGCCTCGGTGATCATCGACAGCGCGATGCGGTCCTTCACCGAGCCCGCGGGGTTCTGCCCCTCCATCTTCGCGAGGAGGCGCACCTGTGGATTGGGGCTCAGCTGGCTCACGTCCACGATCGGGGTGTTGCCGATCATGTCGAGGACCGAGGGGAGGATCGCCATAAACCTGACCTGAATGGTAGGGAATTCTGACGTCGGGAACCACTCGGGCCCGTCGCGAGTTCCCGCGAGTCGCTTCAGCGCCAGCTCGATGCTGTCCCGTCGGGCTCGTCGCACTCCCGCCAGCGAGGGAAGTGTCGGATCCATATTTACGGATTACTGTTCATGAGTCCTATCTCGTGACTATGGTTTCCTAACCACGCCACGCACCCTTCAGGAGGCCCGGTGGACACCAGCATCCTCAGCAACCTCACCGATCCCGCGATCCTGTTCTTCTTCCTCGGACTGTTCGTGGGCGCCGTGCGCTCGAACCTGGAGATCCCCGCACCGATCGCGAAGTTCCTGTCGCTGTACCTGCTGATGGCGATCGGGTTCAAGGGGGGCCAGGCGCTCGGCGACGCGGGTCTCACCGGCAACGCCGTCCGGGTGGTGCTGATCGCGCTGTTCCTCGCGTTGACGATCCCGGCGATCGGCTTCCTCGTGTTGCGGCGACGGGTCAACCACTTCGACGCCGCAGCCATTGCGGCGACCTACGGATCGGTCAGCGCGGTCACCTTCATCGCCGCATCACAGTTCGTGACCGGTCGCGGCGACGCGCCCGGGGGGTACCTGACCGTGGCGCTGGTCCTGATGGAGTCGCCGGCGATCATCATGGCCGTGCTGCTCGCGACCTGGGCTCGGGCACGCCAGCGTTCCGTCGACACCGCTGCTGACTCACTCGTCGCAGCCCCCGCCGGTGGCGCGCAACCGGTTGGTGGCACCGCCGGCGGGCCGGGCGGACCGGTTGGGGAACCAGCCCCCGCCGCTCCTGCAGCGCCGCTGCCCATGAAGGCGATCCTCCACGAGGCGTTCACCGACGGGGCACACCTGCTGTTGATCGGCTCGCTCGTCATCGGGGCGGTGTCGGGACCTGCGGGTGGAGAGGCGATGGCGCCCTTCATCGGCGACGTGTTCAAGGGCCTGCTGGCGTTCTTCCTGCTCGAGATGGGCCTGCTGGTGGCACGCCAGCTGCGCGAGGTGCGCGATGTCGGGCCGTTCCTGATCGGGTTCGGCATCGTGATGCCCCTGATCGGCGCGGCGATGGCCCTGACGCTCGGCAGCATCGTCGGGCTCCCGGTCGGCGACCTCACCATGCTGGCCGTGCTCGCCGCCAGTGGGTCCTACATCGTGGTGCCTGCGGTGGTGCGCTACGCGATCCCCGAGGCACGCCCCTCGCGCTACTTCACCATGGCCCTGGCCGTGACGTTCCCGTTCAACATCGTGGTGGGCATTCCGCTCTACTACGCCATCGCCCAGCAGGTGGGCGGCTGAGCCGAGGAGGCGCCGTGCAGGATGTGAAGAGGTTCGAACTGGTGGTGGAGTCGAGTGCTGCAGGCAGGTTCCTGAACGCGCTCGACTCGCTCGGGCTGCCCCACCGCACCGTGATCCCCGGGATCTACGGACAGGGCGAGCAGGGCACTCGCGGAGGTGACCCGTTCTCGACCTTCGACAACACCTTCGTGCTGGTCGCGGTCCCGCCAGAGCGCGCCGACGAGGTGGTGTCGACGCTGCGACCGCTGCTGCAGACGCTGGGCGGGATGTGCCTCGTGTCCGACGCACAGTGGGTGCTGCGCTGAGCAAGGCTCACCGCTGCGAGCCGACCGCAACACGCTCCTCGGTGATCTCGCCGCCCACGATCCGGTAGCTGCGCAACGACGGCTGGTCGTCGCGCAGTGACACGATCACGTAGTGCCACTCCGGATCAGGGGCCTGGGCGACGTCGGTCGGCGACGGGTAGGCGTCGGTGTGGGTGTGGGAATGCATCACGCCGAGCAACTGCCAGCCCCTGTCCTCTGCGTCGCGTTCCGACCGCAGGAAGTCGCGGGCCGGCACGGTGTAGAGCTTCGAGCTGTGCGCCTCGTTGTCGGTCGGGTAGAACCGGTGCACCGTTCCGTCGGCGTCGCCCGCGAACAGGCCGCACGCCTCGAGCGGCAGACCCCGGTGGGCGTGGGCGAGCATCTGGTCACGCAGCTCGGCGGTGAGGTGGAGCACGGGCGAACCGTACCGTCCCACCAGCAGCACCGTGTCACCGGCACGCGGTAGCGTTCCCCGCCGCATGAAGGAGTCCGGCCAGAAGGTCCTCGCCACGAACCGACAGGCCCGCCACCGCTACGTGCTCTCCGACGACATCGAGTGCGGGATCGTCCTGACCGGCAGCGAGGTCAAGTCGCTGCGCGAGTCGAACGTGCAGCTCACCGAGGCCTGGGCCTCGATCCGCGACGGCGAGGTCTGGCTGCACGGCATGCACGTTGCGCCCTACTCCCATGCCCAGGCCCACACCGGGCACGACCCCACCCGCGACCGCAAGCTGTTGCTCCACCGTCACCAGATCGACCGACTGCGCCACAGGCTGCAGACCGAGCGGCTCACCCTCGTACCGACCCGGCTCTACCTCTCGGACGGCAAGGTCAAGCTGACGCTCGCCGTCGGCAAGGGCAAGAACGTGGTCGACAAGCGCCAGGACATCGCGCGACGGGACTCCGAACGAGAGGCAGCGCGCGACATCGCGAACGCCCGTCGCGGACGCTGACCGGACAGTGACCTTTGCCTACCGTGGCACCCTTTTCAGCGGCGTGGTGGCCTGCCACGCTGTGCAGCGATGCAGACGGTGACGGAGGGGGCGCCTCGGCGCACGTACCTGCACGGGCTCGACGGGCTCCGTGCGATCGCCGTCGCGCTCATCATCGCCTACCACCTGGGGTTCGGTTGGGCACAGGGCTTCTTCTGGGGCGTCGACCTCTTCTTCGTCCTGTCGGGCTACCTGATCACGTCGCTGCTGCTCGCGAACACCCCGGGAACGTTCAGTTCGTTGCGTCAGTGGTGGGGCAAGCGGGTCCGGCGACTGGTCCCCGCGGTGACCCTCGTGGTCGTCGCCGTGCTCGTCGCGTTCTCGACGATGCCGGGGATCACCCTCGGCGCGTTCGCCACCATGACGTGGTGGGCGAACTGGCACCAGATCCTCGAGGGGCAGTCCTACTGGGCGACCGACCCGTCGCCCCTGCGGCATGCGTGGACCCTCTCGATCGAGGAGCAGTTCTACCTGGTGTGGCCGCTGCTGTTGCTGGGGGCGGTGTGGGTCGCCCGGCGCACAGGACGCACCGCAGCCGCGACGGTCGCCGTCATGGCCGGGTCGCTGGCCGTGCTGTCGGCGACCTGGGCCGGGTACCTCGCGGTGGCGGGTGCCGACCTGAACCGGATCTATCTGGGCACCGACACCCGAGCCGCCACGCTGCTGCTCGGTTGTGCGCTCGGCGCGGTCATGCACGACCGGCCATCGGGCAAAGCAGCCAGGTCGCTGTGTGCGAGCCCCTTGTTGAACTGGCTGGCGGTCGGCGCCACCTTCACGCTCGTCGGCATGAGCGTGGTGCTGCGCATCGACGAACGGTTCACCTACACCGGCGGGTTGATCATCGCGGCTGCTGCCTGCACGGTGCTGGTGATCACGGCGAGCCGACCCGGTCCGCTGTCGGAATGGCTGTCGCACCCGGTGCTCAGCTGGGTCGGGGTGCGCTCGTACGGCATCTACCTGTGGTCGTGGCCCATCCAGGTGTTCGCCGAGATGCGCCTGCCGGAGGCGCCCCGGGTGACGATCGCGGCGATCTCCGTGCCGCTCTCGCTGGTCGCTGCGTGGGCCTCGCTGAAGCTGGTCGAACAGCCCTTGCGCACCGGATCGGGCTGGGCCGCGGAGCTGCTGCCCCGCCGATCGGCATGGATGGCGGGAACCACCGTGGTCATCGCCAGCCTGGTGTTGCTCAACGGCGCTGCAGTGCGCCCGGTGCACGAGGAGGTGAGCGCCACCGAGTCGATCGAGATGGCGCTGGCACCCCCACCCACGGCGCCGGCGACGACCACGACGGCACCGACGACCACCGAGGCACCCGCCACCACGACCACCGCGGCGCCGCCGGTCGACGTCGAGGTGGCCGGCGTGACCGCGGTCGCTCCCCCTCCGCCACCACCCTCTCCGCCGCCACCCACGACTGCGCCGCTGCCGCCCATGCGGCTGATGGTCGCGGGCGACTCGCTCGGGTTCGCCGCCGCGTACCCATCGCCGAGCCCGGCGGAGCTGCCGGACTTCGTCGCGTCGGTCGACATGCGGGCGATCATCGGGTGCGGGGTGCTCGCCGGCGTCGGCTACCTCCCGATCGACGACGGGGGTGAGGGGGCGGGTTCGTTCGACTGCTCACGCCAGCTCGAGGCCGAGCAGGTCGGGCTGAGCGCGTCGCCCGACTGGATGGTCTTCTTCTCAGGAGGGTGGGAGCACATCGCCTGGCAGCACCCCGACGGACGGGTCCTGGGTTCCCGCTCGGCCGAGCTGCGGGCGGTGCTCCTCGACCAGCTGATCCATCGCGCGAACGTTGCCGCAGGTGCCGGCACCCGGACCGCGTTCGTGGCGTGGGTCTGCCCCCATGGCGTGAATGCCACACGTAGGGGCGACTACGCCAACTGGTACAACGACGTGCTGCGCGAGGCCGCCGCCGCGGTGCCCGGGTCGTTCGTGGTCGAGCCGACCGACCGTGTGTGCGTCGGTGCGAACGCCGCCGGTGAGCCGACCGCGGAGAAGCACGCCGCCTTCACCGACCATCACGTGGAGGATCGTCGGTGGCTGTGGCAGGAGTGGCTCGGCCCGTCGATCAACGGTCGACGCTGAGGATTCCCACCGGCGGCGTCGAACCGTTCGGGTACAATCATCGGTGCACTTGGGGCTGACTGGTTTCGACGTTGGGACCTGGAAGCTGCGCTTGCGACCCGAGTTGTCTCAGACTCGTTAAACGGGGGCAACCAATGAACCGCCAAAAATGAGCAGTTCGCTCTCGCCGCCTGATCTTTTTCAGTAGGTAGAAGAGCAAAACCGTGACCAGCGATGGCGCACGGGGCCGGATCCCCACAGCCCGGCAACAGAAGTGGGGGTGGACCGCAGGGAAAGACCGCTGACCGTGTGAAAGAACACTGACGTCGGGGAAAGACCCGGCGGTGACCTCCTCGTGGGGTCCGCCGACCTGCCGGTGCGGTAGCCGTCGAGGCCGCAGTGCAGGAATGGTCGTATCGGGTTCAGTGACCACCTGACGGACGGGGGTTCGATTCCCCCCAGCTCCACCGACACCGACGAACGAACGAAGGGGGTGTTCCCCTGATTTCGGGAGGAGTGTTTCCCGAGATCGGGGAGCTCTTCCCCCGATTTCGATCATCGGGGCCGGTAGACCGTCGCTCGATGGTCGATGCGGTGAACGACCACGAGTAGTTCGGCCTCGTCGATCTCGTACACCACGCGGTACGCGCCTCGGCGGGCCGGCCGCAGCCCTGCCAACTCACGTTGGAGGAGTCCGCCCACGCGATGGGGGTTCTCCAAGAGCGCCCCGAGCATGAACTCCGCGATCGCGGCCGCTGTGCTCTCCGGTAGTCGACGGAGCTGGCGATCCGCTGGACCGGTGACCCGCAGCTGGAACGACTCGGCCCGGGGCACCGCTTCAGGTAGCGCTCTCGCAGCTCGTCACCGGTCAGAACGTCGCCAGCCTCGTAGGCGCGTCGCGAAGCGGCGAGCTCATCCATCGCCGTTGGGTCGGAGAGTAGCTCCAGGGTGTCTTCGAGCGATGCGAGTTCGTCGGGGCTGATCAGCACAGCCGCCGGCCGCCCATTACGGGTGACGATGATCCGATCGTGCGTGTGCTCGACGCGGTCGACCATCTCGGAGAACTTGGACTTGACGTTGGCCAGGGACCGAGATTCCGACATGACCACTATTCCAGTCACCTTTCCCGGTGCCCCGAAACGGCCGGCTCCGGGCCGGACTCTCTCTCGATCCTCAGGGCCGGACGCAGGAAACGCCTCAAGCCGTAGCAGGACTCCCGATTTCAGGGGACGTGTTCGCCGGAGATCGGGGAACACGTCCCCAGTCTGCGGGGCAGTGTCGACCGGCCGGGAAGACGGTGGAGATTCGCTCCGCTGGCGGACACCACACGATCGATCGTGGACCGATGGATCGACGCCGTCGCGCTGCGGTCCGGTCAGCGCACGCCTCGGTCGCAGTCCGCTCGCTGCTCTCCGAACAGCGTCCGCCGACTGCGAGCCACAGGCAGCAATCGGTTTCACGCAGCAAGCAGCGGGTACCGGATCGCTGCGGGTCACCAGCGATCCCGGAGGAGATCATGGCAATGACAACTGGACACATCGAGCGAGGTCTGGCGCTCGTCGGTGCCACCGCCGTCGTGCTCGTCGCAGCGGCCGGTGGCGGCCGTCTGCTCCGGTCCGCGGGGCTGGCGGTGGACGACTCCATGGAGCGCCTGTTCGTTGACACCTGAGATCGCCATCCGTCGGGCATGAGCGCAGCAGTGTCCCGTCGGCGTGATCAAGATGGCGGCGGACGGCTCGACCGAGAGGGTGTACCCGGATGTTGCGCTCGACGCGTCCAATGCCGCCGGCGGCGCGCACGCCACCCTCGCATCGTCCTGGGTCAGTCCGAGATCTCGGCGAGCGCCACCACGTTCGTCGGTTTCATCGAGACCAGCACCTCGCCCTCGGCGGCGTTGCGACGTCCGTACTCGTCGGCCAGTTCCGGACCCATGTAGCGGCGGGCGATGCATGTCGCCAGGGGCAGCATCGCGTGAGGATCGTTCTCGAGGTCCACCTGACCCTCGGCCATCACGAAGGAGAAGGGGGCGTCCTCATCGTCGACGACGAGCGTGGCGCGTCCGGTCCGGCGCAGGTTCCGTCCCTTCACCGACTCGGCGCCGGTGATGAAGACGAAGCGTCCGTCCTCCACGACGAACCACACCGGCGCCACGTGGGGCCGTCCGTCCTCCTTGTGGTCGCCAGCTTTTCTCCTTGTGGCCGCCAGCTTCATCGTCCGTGTCCCCTCGCTGACGAAGGCGATCCACTCCGAGGTCGACATCTGGCGCGCCATGCCGATCTCGTACCCCACCAGTGCGCCGAGATTCGACGGCGAGACCCCCGGTTCGAGCCGACCCTGCCGATACGGGCGCTTCCGCCAGACCATGCGGGCGACGTGCCCGAGCCGGTCCGTCGGCGGAACCTCGATACCGAAGGCAGCGGCGACGTCGAGGGTGTGGATCCAGGTCTCCGAGAGCCGCGTGGTCGCCAGGGTCCGAGCCGCCATCTCACCGGCGACCCACTGGACGCGGGCGGAGAGGTCACACGAGACGAACGCCGTCGCCTGCGCCCGGGCGCTGGTGAGGTACCGGTCACGGGCCACGCCGGGAGTGCTGCGCTTCGCATCGACCAGCGCGCCGGCCAACCCGTCGACGTCGTCGCCGGGCGCGATGGACGCAGTCACCGAGGCGACGAACTCGGAAAGTCGGCCATTCACACTCGCGACCGCCATCTCGTTGGTCTGGGCGAGGTGCAGCAGCACGTCAGCTGCCGACCATCCCGGACAGCGCGACGGCAGCGACAGTTGATCCTCGGGGCGGTCGGCGACGAGCGCGAGCAGTTCGACCTGTTGTGCGATGAGCGCCTCGACCGGTCCCGTCATGTCAACCCCTGGTGACTGGCCGACGAACGTCCGCCCGCTCGACGTGGTCCAGTGGGTCCAGCCGCCGCTGTCGAGCGTGAGTCGCCAACCGGCTCGGTGGGCGACCCGATGGCGATCGAATCGGTGCAGGGAAGGGGCGGCAGCTAACTTCCGCCCGGAGATGAGCGACTTCCGGCGAGCAGGCGCCCAACATCTGATCGTCCGACGTGCAGCGCGACGCCGTCACCGCCGGTACGCCGCGGTGACTGTCGGAGTCGCCGCACTCAGCTTGAGCGCGTTCGCGACGGTGTGGGCACCCTTCGATCCAGCCTCTGACGTCGTCGCGGACGGGACCGACGTGGCCGGCGCCTCGACCTCCCGGGACGTCGAGGCGACCACCACGTCGAGCACGGCGCCTCTCAACGACCTGCTCGCTCCCTCGCCGACGGTGGTGCCGACCGCTGACATCTCCGACGGTCGGGCGCCACTCGTCCACCGGGTCGACACGACCGACCCGGTGATCTTCATCACCATCGACGACGGCCACGTCCGCGACCCGGCGTACCTCGACCACTTCGAACAGCTCGGCGTGCCGTTCACGTCGTTCATCACCGAGCCCTACGCGAAGGCCGATCCGGACTACTGGACGGCGACGATGGCTCTCGGTGGGAGCATCCAGACCCACACCATCAACCACCCGGACCTGAATCGGGTGAGCGAGGCCACCATCCGACGCGAGGTGTGTGAGCCCGCGGCGACCTTCACCGAGCGCTTCGGTGTGCGACCGATGCTGTTCCGGCCCCCGTACGGGAACTCCAACGACACCGTTCGACGCGTCGCCGCCGAGTGCGGCTACCAGGCAGTGGTCCACTGGACCGGCTCGACCAACATCGGGCAACTGACCATGCAGGAAGGTCAGCTGAAGCCGGGCGACATCATCCTGATGCACTACCGGGACACCCTCATCGCCGATCTGGACGACGTCGTTGCCCGTGCTCGGGCCGAGGGTTTCCGGATCGGCCGTCTCGAGGACTACCTCGCACCGGGGTGAGTCCGGGGCCGACCCGGCGAGCAGTCGTAGGTCTGCGATCCGATCGGGCGGGTAGAGGAACCGATTGCTGGCGCCACGACGCTGCGATCAGGAACCTCGAACCCCGAAAGGGCGACATGCGACACCGATTCTTCGCCGCAGCTGCGGCCACCGCGCTCGTTGCACTCCCTCTGGTGGCGTGCGCCGACGACGACGAAGCCACCACGCCTGACCCGACACCGGATACCGACGACGCCGCTGACCGGATATCGGACGCGGCCTCGGCGACGCTCGATGACGGGACCGCCGCGTACACCATCACCGTCGACACCGGCGTGAACGGGACCCCGGCCCGGGGCGACACCGACACGGACACCGGCACCGACGGCGGACCCGGTGGCGACCGGCGCACCGAGACGGACCCCGGTGACACCGGCGTGGTGGTCGAGCCCCTCGATGTCGACGGCGATGTCGATTTCGACGACGAGCTGCGCCGGATGACGGTCTCGAGGACCAACGGCGGCACCAACGACGGTGTGGAGGTGATCGTGGACGGTACGACCGCCTACGTCCAACGCCCTGCCGCCGAGGACGAGTACGCAGAGGTCGACGTCGAAGAGCTCATCGACGACGAGGCTCGGGCAGCGGCCGCCCTTCTTGACCCGGTCGCCGTCCTCCGCCTCCTCGAAGAGGACGTTACCGACGCGCACGAGGGCGGAACGGAGCAGCTCGATGCGACCGACTCCGACCGCTACACGGTGACCGTGGACGCAGACGGTGCAACAGTGGATGATCCGGCACTCCAGGTGCTCCTCGACCGAGCCGACGCCGGCGACCTGGAGTTGGTCGTCTGGCTGGACGAGGACGGCGACACCATCGCCGGGGTCGAGATGGAGGTCGAGTCGGAGAACGGGACCGACCCCACCGGGACCACCGACACCGACACCGACACCGACACCGATCCGGGAACCGACACCGACAACGGGATGGGCGATGCCCACTTGGGTGACGGAGGCACAGACACCCGCACCGATGACGACGCGGACCGCACCGCTGGCGCGGGACGAGCAGGCACCGCCACGACCGGCACCGACGGCATGCTCACCGTGACCATGGAGTTCTCCGACCTGGGCGAGGACGTCACGATCGAGGTCCCCGAAGGCGACGACGTGGTCGACGCCGACACGCAGACCCTGAGGGGCGACCTCGGGCTGACCCCGGTCGCGACGAGCGGCCCCGACACCGACGGTGCGGGAACGCTCACCGATGGGGACGACGCCACGAACGGGACCGGCACGACCAACGGCACCGAGACCACCGACGAGACCAACGGTGACGGGACGACCGGCGGTGCAGCCACGACCGAGGACGAGAACGACCTCGGTGGGGGCGCTGATACCGGCCCCGGCAGTTGAACGCTGCTCTGGGCGCACGCCGCCCGGGACGAACGGCATGCAGGAGCGGTGCCGGCCCCGCAGGGGTCGGCACCGCTCCTGACCCCCATAGCGTCCGCGCTCCCGGCCACCGCTGCCGGGCCGGATGTTTCCATCCAGCCCAAGCGAGGGTATGTACCCCGCCATGCAAGACGCCCGGGGCCGGGCCGGTGCCCCGATCAGGAGACCGGCGTGAAGACACTGACGATCATCGTGGTCGTCCTCCTCCTCATCGGCGCCGTGCTGCTGATCGGCGATCGCGTCGTGACCTCGATGGCGGGGGAACGAGCTGCGGAACGCGTCAGCGAAGAGCTCGACGCTCCGACCGAGGTGACCCTGCACGGGTGGCCGGTGGCACTGAGACTGCTGGTCGGGACCATCGAGCGCGCCGAGGTCACCGCCACGGACGTCCCGCTCGAGGAGGGCGGAACGCTCGATCGCCTCGACGTGACGCTCCACGACATCGACCTCGGGATCGGTGACCTGCAGAACCCGCCCGACGGGCTGCCACCGTCGCGCGACGGCAGCTTCACCGCCAGCATCTCGGGCGACATCACTTGGGCGCTGACGTCGGTCCCGAGCATGTTGGCAAGCCTCGCGATCACCGACGACACGGTGCAGCTGCAGACCCCTGTCGCCGTCCTCAGCGCCGATCTGGTCGTCCACTCCGATCGCCTGCTCTTCGAACCGAACGTCCCACTCGGCGTCGTGTTCCGCGGGGACGTCGAACTCGACATCTCCGACCAGCCCGGGCGGCCGGTGCTCGAGACCGCCGACATCGAGGACGGGACGCTCGTGCTCGCCGGGCGGTTCGAAGAGCTGGACCAATAGATCCATCACCATCAACCAGGAGATTGAACCATGCAACGACGACCACTGGTCCCACTCATCGCAGCAGTGATGATGTCACTCGGCCTTGCAGCGTGCGCCGACGACGACGACACCACCGACGACACGACGACGACCACGGAGGCCGACGCAACGACGACGACCGCTGACGACGCGGGCGTCGACGAGGATGCGCTCGACCGCGTCGTCGACGCCGCACAGGCGACGATCGAGGAGGGCACGGCCGCCTTCCGGATCACCGCCGGCCAGGACGACGGGAACACCGACACCGACACCGACACCGACACCGACACAGACGGTGCTGAGGATGCCTCCCAGACCCTGGACGTCGAGATCGAGGGTGAGGTCGACTTCGACGCCGACCAGCGCCGCCTCACGTTCGTCGGCCCCGAGGGTGACCTCGACGTGATCATGGACGGGTCGACCGCGTACATCCAGCTCCCTGCGACCGAGGGCGACGACTGGGTGCGCACCGACCTCGATGAACTGCTGGGTGACGATGTCGGACTCGGTGGGCCCGCTGGGCTGCCCTTCCAGGACCCGGCCGACAACCTGCGGGCGCTCGAGGGGAACGTGACCTCGGCACAGCAGGACGGTAGCGAACAGGTCGACGGAGAGGACACCGACCGTTACCGGCTGGTGATCGACCTCGAGGCGAGCGCCGAGGACGCGAGCGACGAGGTGAGTGACGCGCTGCAGGATCTCGTCGAGCGGACCGGCGCCCGTGAGCTCGAGATGTGGGTGTGGGTCGATGAGGACGACCTGATCCGGCGGGTGCAGTACGAGCTCGACCTCGACCAGGTCCGTGTCGACGAGGACGATGTGGACGACGGCGTCGACGGCGATGCCGGGTCGGTCGAGGCCGACCCCGAGGGTGTTGTCCTCGTGACCTTCGACTACTTCGACTTCGGTCTCGACGTCGACATCGAGCTGCCCGCCGACGAGGACATCGTCGACATCGACGAGGAAGCGATCCGCGACGCACTCGACACCAGCGACGGGACCACGACCACCACCGAGCCCGACGACGACACTGACAGCTGAGCCGGCGTTCCGAGTCCCGCGAGGGGTCGGGGTCCCGACCCCTCGCGGGCGACAGCTCAGGTCGCCGAGAACGCAAGACCTGCGGTGAGCACCTCGAACGCCTCGTCGATCAGCGGCGTGAGTTCACCCGTGCCACCCCTGGCGAGCCAGACCTCGGCGGCCGATCGGAAGGCAGCGATCGCCGCTGCCGACGTGACCCTTGCGGTCATCGAGGTCTCGGGGTCCTCGCCGAGGGCTTCGGCGATCACCTCGCGGACCGCGATCTCCCACTGCGAGAGCAGCTCCAGGCTCCGGGCGTGCACCGAGGGGTTCGCCTCGACGATGCGCATCCGGGTGAGCGCTGCGGCGCGCTCTGCGTCGTCGACGCTCGCGCCGATGGTCTGGATCGCGCGACGGACCGCGGTCAGCGGGGACTCGTGCTCGGCCCGGGTGGCGAGCGTCTGGCGCAGGACCTCGAGTCGCTCGTCCTCGAACGGCAGCACGACGCCCTCCTTGGACTCGAAGTAGCGAAAGAACGTCCGACGCGAGATGCCCGCAGCTGCGGCGATCTCGTCGATGCCCACGGTGTCGTAGCCCTCCTCCTCGAACAACGCGAGGGCGATCCTCGCAGCGTCAGCTCGGTTGCGTGCGACGTTGCGGGCACGCAGGTCGGCGACGGAGGGCATGCGGACAGCGTACTCGTTCAGGTGTGCCGGATGGCGCAGTGTGCCACCAGGACACCCGGTGTTACCCTCCGGATGCCGGTCCCCCCGACCGGCCGAACACCCCGGAGTCCTGAATGCACTCGCTGCTGTCCGCGCTCGCGCACCAGAGCGGTCGCCGCCCGAAGACCGTGCTCGTGGTGCTGCTCGTCGTGACCGTCGCCCTCGGCGCGGTCGTCGGGAACCAGTCGACCGACACCGAACTGACTGCGTTCGCGACCGACAGCGAGCTCGCTGCGAGCCTCGATCGGATCCAGGAGGAGTTCTCCGCCGGCGGCGCCAGCCTCCAGGTCATCGCCGATGCCGGCGCCGATGGGAACGTACTGGCACGAGACGGTCTGGTGGCCACCACCGAACTCGCCGAAGCACTCGGGTCCGCCGCAGCGTCGCTGCCTGAACTGAACGGCGCGACCGTCGAGGTCTCCTCGATCGGAACCGCCGTGGGTCAGGGGTTGACCACAGCTGGGCTCGGTGGGATCGACGACGCCGACGACGAGCAGCTGGCGCTGATCACGACCACGGTGCTCCGACGCGGTGCCGACTCACTGGTCTCCAACGACGCCGACCCCGAGGCGTTGAGCGCCCGCGCCGGCCTCGTCGTGGTGACCTTCCCGCCCAGCCTCGGCGAGGACGCGTTCGTGGACGCCTCGCTCGCGCTCGCCGAACAGGTCGAGGGTCTGGACGCGGCCGGACTCGACCTCGAGCCGTTCAACGCAGCGGTGCTCGGCGATGCGCTGCAGACCGAGTCCGAGCGAGAGATGCCACGCCTGCTGCTGCTGTCGATGCTGCTCATCGTCGGGATCCTGATGTTTCAGTACCGCACGGTGAGCGACGTGGCGATCGGACTGGTCGGTCTGATCATCTCGATCACGTGGATGATGGGGTTCGGGGTGCTGCTCGGCCCGGGCTACGCGGGGCTGATCGGCCCGTTCTCACAGATGGCGATGATCATCCCGGTGCTCCTGGTGGGGCTCGGGATCGACTACGCGATCCACCTGACCTCGAGGTACCGCGAGGAGCAGTCCCACGGTCAGTCCCCCGCGGGTTCGTCCCGCATGGCGGTGCTGACCGTCGGCGGCGCGCTGTCGCTCGCGACGGTCACCACGATGGTCGGGTTCCTCACCAACGTCTTCTCTCCGATGGGTCCGATCGCCGACTTCGGCATCCTCACCGCGGTCGGCGTGCTGGGTTCGTTCATCGTGATGACCTCGTTGGTCCCCGCCGCACGGCACGTCCTCGACGGCCGCCGTCTGGCGAAGGGCCGGGCCGAACGGCCCCGACGGCCGGGGAGCGCGCTGTCGGACCTCATCGGGAGGACATCGGTGATCGCACGCCGGGTCCCTGCAGTCGCCCTCGGCGTCGCGCTGGTGATCAGCGTCGCCGCCACCGTCGCCGCCACCCAGGTGGGCACCACCTTCAGCCAGGACGACTTCATCCCCGAGGACTCACCGATCGAGGCGACCCTGGACCGGATCGAATCGTTGTTCTCCGGCGACCTGACCGAGATGACGTACGTGGTGCTCGACGGCGACCTCTCCGATCCCGCCGTGGCCAACGCCCAGCTGGACGTGGCGGACGCCCTCGCCGGCACCGAGGGCATCCGTGTCTCGGGCGACACCGCACAGGTGCTCTCGCCGGCGGGGCTGATCGCGCAGCTCGCCGCTGAGGAACCGGCGGTGGCCGAGGCCGCGGCCGGACTCGGCTACACGGCGGGCCGTTTCGCCCCCGACGCCGACCTGGACGCGCTGTTCGAACTCGCCCGGGAGTACGAACCGGTCCTGACCGCCCAGGTGGTGAACGACGCCGAGACGGCGGGGGTGATGGGCATCTCGACCAACGCCGGCCAGGAGGGCGCACGAGACCTGGCCGCGCAGGTGGCACCGCAGCTGGCACCGCTCGAACAACTCGGCGTGGCCACGTCGGTCACCTCCGAACCGCTGGTGCTCGAGGAGTCACTCGACGCGCTCACCGACAGTCAGACCCAGGGCATCGTCATCACCCTCGTCGCTGCGCTGTTGCTGCTCGTCACCTACTACGGCGTCAAGGAGCGGACCCCCATCCTCGGGCTCATCACCATGATCCCGTCGATCGCCGTGGTCAGCTGGGTGCTCGGCACGATGTGGCTGCTGAACATCAGCTTCAACGTCATGACGGCGATGGTGGCGAGTCTGGCGATCGGCATCGGCGTGCCGTTCGGCATCCACGTCACCCACCGGTTCCTCGAGGACCGCCGCCGACACGACACCGTCGACGAGGCCATCCACACGACGGTCACCCACACCGGCGGCGCCATGGCCGGGTCCGCCGCCACGACCGCAGCCGGCTTCGGTGTGCTGATGCTCGCCTCGCTGACACCGATGCAGCAGTTCGGTCTGATCGTCGCGATCACCATCGTCTACTCCTTCCTCGCCGCGGTGCTCGTGCAGCCCTCGTGCCTGAAGCTCTGGGCCGACCGTCGGGCACGTCGGGGCGACGTCGCGGTGCTCCACGCCCACGAGCAGCGTGAGCCGTCGGAGGTCGCCGACGAACGTGAAGCGGTCGAGCAGCTGGTCTGAGACCATGTCCGGATGACACCGTTCCTCCTCCCCGCCGAACCCATCGCGTCGCTCGAGCAGTACCTCGCGACCGAGGTCGGCGGTCGGGGGCTCGAACGGGCGCAACGACTCGGCCCCGACGCCACCATCGACGAGCTCTCGGCGTCGGGCCTGCGCGGGCGCGGCGGCGCCGGGTTCCCCACCGGTCGCAAGTGGGCGGGCATCGCCGCACAGGACTCGGGCCGGCGCTACGTGGTCGCGAACGCGGCCGAGGGCGAACCGGGGACCTTCAAGGATCGTGCGCTGCTGCGCGCCAACCCCTACCAGTTCGTCGAGGGCCTCGTCATCGCCGCCGAGGCGATCGGGGCCGAGGCCGCCTACATCGCCATCAAGGCATCGTTCGAGCGCGAGACGGCGAACGTTCGCCGCGCAGTACAGGAGTTCCAGGAGGCCGGACTGTGCGGCGACCTCACGGTCACCATCGTGGGCGGCCCGGGCGAGTACCTCTTCGGCGAGGAGAAGGCGATGCTCGAGGTGATCGAGGGCAACCCGCCGCTCCCCCGCCGCTTCCCGCCCTACGAGCACGGCCTGTTCGCCACTGCGCCCCAGCAGGGCTGGGAGTCCACCGGCGCCGGGCCACGTGGCGACCTCGGCGGCGGTGAGGCAGCGAACCCCACACTGGTCAACAACGTCGAGACCCTGTCGAACGTGCCGCACGTGCTCGCCGGTGGAACCGACTGGTTCCGGTCCATGGGGACCGAGTCCTCACCCGGCACGATCGTGACGACCGTCGTGGGCGACGTGGTGGCACCCGACGTGGGTGAGGTCGAGCTCGGCACCTCGCTGAGGGACGTGATCGATGCCGTGGGCAGCGGGCTCGCGCCGGGCCGGACGGTGCAGGCGGTGCTCTCCGGGGTGGCCAACGCCGTCATCCCCGGTTCGCTGCTCGACACGCCCGTGACCTACGAGCACCTCTCGGCGATCGGCAGCGGGCTCGGCTCGGCCGGATTCATCGTTCTCGACGACACCGCGTCCATGGTCGACACGGCGTACCGCTGTTCCCGCTTCCTGTCGGTGGAGTCGTGCGGCCAGTGCTCCCCGTGCAAGCTCGGCGCATCGGCCATCACCGAAGCACTGGAACGGATCGTGACCGGCGACGGCGAGGACGCCGACCTGCACCGGATCGCAGGGTGGCTCGAACGCGTCACCGACGGCGCCCGCTGCTACCTGGCCACCCAGGAGCAACAGCTCGTCGCCAGCTTCCTGCGCACGTTCCCCGAGGAGTTCGCTGCGCGCGTCGAGGGGCGACTGCCACCGGTTCGCGACGACCGGCCGTTCCCCCTGCTGGTCGACCTGGCCGACGGGGTGGCCACCTACGACGAGCGGTACTGGCGCAAGCGACCCGACTGGACCTACGAGGACTGAACGGGCGAGTCGCCGACGGCGCCGTGGACCCAGAGGTCGACCGCGGCGTCGATGGCCTCACCGGGGTCGAGCCCGACCGGACCCCGCACGTCGGGCCGCAGCGCCCGCCGGACCACCGCCCCCAGCAGCTCCCGGGCGAACTCGGGGTCGATCCCCGGTCGCACGGAGCGGGCGAGCCAGTCGTGCACGCCTCGCTGCGCCGACGAGGCCAGCTCGCGGTACAGCTCCCACGCGTCGGGGTGGTCGGCGCGCAGCTCGCGCCAGAAGTCGTCGGAGAACCGGGTGCGCCACCGCACGAGTTCGTGGACCACCGAGCGAACCTGCTCCTCCGGCGCCCGCTCGACCACGGCCTGATCGGTCCGGTTGGCGAGCGCGCGTTCGGTCCAGCGGCGAACCATGGCCAGCACCATCGCGTCCTTCGAGTCGAAGGTCCGGTAGATGGTCTTGGTGCTCATGTGCAGCTCACGCGCCAGGTCACTGATCACGACCGCACGGATGCCGCTGCTCGCACAACGCGCCTCGAGCGCGTCGAGCACCCGGTCGACGCGCTCGTCGAACGAGCGGTGCTGATCGTCGACGCGCTCGCCGTCGGTGGCGGCGGTGGTCATCCGTCCTCGGATCTCGGCACGATCGTCAACGTCGAGAAGCACATCTCGTCCTCGGTCCCCTCGGCGAAGACGATGTAGCGCCACTCGGTCTCGTGTCGCAGCCGCCGGTCCCAGGAGCACTCGACCCGGAGGGTGTCCCCGAGATCGATCTCGAGCGTCTCGACGGGCTTGTACGCGAGTTGCCAGTCGAAGTTCCACACGGGGATGTCCAACAGGAGCTGCTCGTCGTCGGTCTCGGGGTTGAGGGTGAGGCGGTAGCTCGATCCGATCTCGTGCATGTGACCGAGCATCCCGATCACCCGGCCCGGAGACCGGACCGCGAAGTCGCACACGGTGGTGCCGATGTCGCCGTCGAAGTTGGCGGCGAGCTCCTC
>SKRR01000029.1 GCA_007118345.1 Microthrixaceae bacterium
ATGGTGAACCGCTCGTGGCGCTCGTCCGGCGCGCCGCCCGATGAGGAGGTCGGGGTGGGGGAGTGCATGGCACCCACAGCGTAGGTCCGAGGGGCACCGGGGACCGCAGTCGGGGTACACCGACGAGCCGGGCGTCACGCCCCGCCGTGTTGGCAGCGCGACGGGCGCGACCCCTACGTTGGGGGCGTCATGGTCGCGCCGGCGTTGCATCCTCCGCTCTCGATCGGCTCCCGTGTCGGCGCGTACGTCGCGTTGACCAAGCCGCGGATCATCGAGCTGCTGCTGGTCACGACCGTTCCCGCCATGGTGGTCGCCGAGGGCGGCCTGCCGTCGCTGTGGCTCATCGTGGCCACCATCATCGGCGGGGCGCTCGCCGCCGGCGGTGCCAACGCGGTCAACATGTACGTCGACCGCGACATCGACGCCCTGATGGAACGCACCAAGGGCCGGCCGCTGGTCACCGGTGCGGTCACGCCCCGGGCAGCACTCACGTTCGCTGTCGCCATCGAGACGGCGGCGTTCGTCTGGCTGTGGACCGTCGTCAACCCGCTCTCGGCCATGCTCGGGCTCTCGGCCTGCCTTTTCTACGTGTTCGTGTACACCCTCTGGCTCAAGCGCAGCTCGAGTCAGAACATCGTGATCGGCGGCGCTGCCGGTGCGATCCCGGTGCTCATCGGCTGGTCGTCGGTGACCGACTCGGTCGGCGCAACCTTCTCGGCGGCGCCGGTGCTGTTGTTCGCACTGATGTTCTTCTGGACCCCGCCACACTTCTGGGCCCTGGCGATCAAGTACAAGGACGACTACGCAGCGGCCGACGTGCCGATGCTGCCCGTGGTGGCGTCCCACCGCGAGACCACCCGCAAGATCCTCGCCTACACGGTGGTGGTCGTGCTGCTGTCGTTCGCCTTCGGCGCGGCGGCCGAGCTCGGATGGCTCTACTGGATCGCCGCGGCGGTGCTCGGCGCGGTCTTCACCGCCATGTCGGTGCAGGTGTTCCGCACCGAGTCACCGAAGACCGCGATCAAGCTCTTCACGTACTCGATCACCTACATCACCGTCCTCTTCGGGGCCATGGCCGCTGACGTGCTCCTGCGTCAGGGGTGGTGACCGGGCAGTGGTGGAACTGAGCGTTTTCTTGGTCGGCGGACGGTCGCACTAGTGTCCGATCCGCAGCGGCAGGACCGCGGTCCCGGGACCGTACCCGGACCACGTCACCACCGCACCGAGCTCTGGTTACAGCAGCTTCCGACACAGCAGGTCCGAGCCGCCCGGTCGCGGCGCACACGAGGGCACCACACATGGCACTGACGGAGACGAGACCCGAGACCGAACGTCGTGACGACACGACGCCGGCGCCCACACCGCCGAGCGCGGTCGAGCGCCTCATCGGCTCGGGCGACCACCTCACCATCGGACGGCTCTACATCGGGTTCGCGCTGTTCTTCCTGGCGCTCGGCGCGCTGGGCCTGGGGGTCCACTCGCTCGACCGGATGACCGTCGACGGGGTGCTCGGGCTGACCGAGGTCCTCCGGTGGACCTCCCTGGTGGCCATGGTGCTCATGGGCGTCATGCCATTGCTGTTGGGCCTCGCGATCTTCATCGTGCCGCGCCAGGTCGCCTCGCCGGCGATCGCCTTCCCCCGGGCGGCCGCGCTGTCGTTGTGGACGTGGCTCATCGGTGGGGTGCTGTTCATCACCTCGGCCGTGCTCGACGGCGGCATCGGCGGCACCGACACCGAGGCCGTCCGACTGGGCAGCCTCTCGATGGGCGTGATGATGGCCGCCCTGTCCCTCGGGTCGGTGTGTGTCGCCACCACGGTGCTGTCGCACCGCCCGCTCGGCATGGGGCTCGCCCGGGTGCCGTTCTTCGCCTGGTCGATGCTCGTCGCCACGCCGATCTGGATCCTCACCTTCGGTTCCACCATCGCCCACGTCTGGCTCGGCCGCGTCGCGGACGCCGACGCCGCGGGCCTCACCGTCGGATTCGTCGACGGCATCGCCTGGTTCCTGCGTGCACCCAGCGTCTATCTGCTGGCGATCCCCGTGCTCGGCATCGTCGCCGACGTGATCGTGCTGGCCACCGGTCGCCGCCTCAGCACCTACGGCGTCATGCAGGGACTCATCGCCGCCTACGGCGTCGCCTCGTTCGGCGTCTGGACGCAGTCGCCCGGCGGCACGGAGAACATCGTGTGGGTCGCCTTCGTGCTCGCCGCCGCGGTGCCGGTCCTGGGCCTCATCGGACTGGCCGGGGAGAACCTGCGTCACGGAAAGGTGAACGCTTCGGTCGCGCTCGTCGGCGCACTGCTCGCACCCCTGCTCATCCTCGGCGGCGTCGCCGCCGCCGCGGTCCAGGCCGTCGATCAGGCGGGTTCGGGCAACCTCTGGTCGCTGGACGCACAGATGCTGCTGTGGGCGCAGGCCTCGTTCCTGCTCGGTGCCGCTGCGGTCGGCGGTGTCGTCGGCCTGGCCCACTGGAGCCCGCGACTGTGGAACGCGGCAGCACCGCAGGGCGCTGGCATCGGCGCAGCGGTGCTGTTGTTCATCGGCAGCGGCACGCTCGCCACGATCCACCTCGTGCAGTCCATCGCCGCCCGCGAGGGCGAGGCCGGCCTGGTCCGTGGTGCGCTGTTCGGCGTCACGATCGCCGCAGTCCTCCTGATCGCCCTCGGCGCACTGTCGGCGCTGGCGATGGTGCTCGGCGCAGCCTCGGCGGGGAACGACACACCGGCTCCCGACGACGACACCGCCATGACCCTCGAGTGGTGGCCCGTCGGCCCGGTGATCGCAGGTGACGTCGACGTCGAGGTCCCGCCCGTGACGAGCCCGTATCCGCTCGCCGACCTGCGTGAAGGTCCCGAGGAGGACGACGCCTGATGGCGAACACGACCATTCCGCTCGATGTCGCCCTGCCCGAGGCGCCACCGGCCCACCTCCCGCGTCGCCGTGAGCTGCTGTTCGGCACCGGTTTCGTCACCGCAGCGGTGACGATGGGGCTGGTCACCCTCATCGGCGCCTACATCTCCGCACGCGACGCGGCCGGTGTCGCGTGGCTCGAGGGCAACGAGATCCCGCTCACCCAGCCCAACATGCAGCTCGTCACGCTGGGGATGTCGCTCGTGACCATGCACTGGGCCGTGTACGCGATCACCCGCGACGACCGCTACCACGCCTACATGGCGCTCGGCATCACGGCGCTGCTCGGCATCGCCTTCGTCAACCAGACGACGTTCCTCTACCGGATGGCCGAGGTCGAACTGACCCAGCCCGAGGGACCACTCTTCTACGCGGTGACCGTCGGTCATCTCCTGATGATGATCGCCGCACTCCTGTTCCTCGTCCTCATGGCGTTCCGTGCGCTCGGCGGTCAGTTCTCCAGCCGCCAGCCCGACGGCATCAGCGCAGCGGCGATCTTCTGGTACGTCACCTGCGGTCTGTACGCCATCATCTGGTTCGCCGTCTACGTGCAGAAGTGAGCTGAACGATGATCACCCGCGGTTCCAAGTACTTCTTCGGTGCGGCCGTCGTCGGCTACCTGACGGCGCTGCTCTACGGCATCATCACCTCGGCCGCGACCCGGGGCGGCTTCCCCGAGGTCATCACCGAGGGCGGCATCGTCGAGGCCGTCGTCGGCCCGATCAGCTTCGGTTGGATGGGTGGCGTCGGCGAGCAGATCGGCTACTCGACCCTCATGTGCTTCACCGGTGTCATGGCGGTGCTCGGTGCGTTCACCTCGGCGTTCCGCGACGGGTCGCCCGAGGCGATCGCGCAGGTCTCCGGCGGTACCGTCGAGAACGGCGCGGTGTCCGGCGGCGTCGACCTGCGGGTCACCGCCCCGGCGGGACTCAGCTACTGGCCCCTCCTCGGCGCCTTCTCGATGGGCGCCCTCATCGTCGGCGCGTCGATGTCGACCACGTTGTTCCTGATCGGCATCGGCGGCCTGGTCGTCGTGATGGTCGAGTGGACGGTGCGTGCGTGGTCGGAACGGGCCACCGGCGATCCGGCGGTCAACAAGGCCGTTCGCGACCGCTTCATGTACCCGATCGAGGTGCCCGTCGCCGCGACGTTGGGCATCGCACTGGTCATCTTCTCGATGTCACGGATCCTGCTCGCGATCTCGAAGCTCGGTGCGGTGTTCATGATCATCTTCGTCGCCTCGGCGATCTTCGCCGTCGCGGTGGTGCTGGCCAACCGTCCCGACCTGAAGCGCTCGATGATGGTCGGAGCGCTGCTGGTGGGTGGGGTGTTGATCATCGGAGGTGGTATTGCTGGTGGCCTGGTCGGGCCCCGTGACAGCGACCACCACGAGGAATCACTGACTGCAGTGGTGTCCGTTGCGGACGACGAGCGGGCCGACGAGTGGTCACTCGTCGCTGACTGAGAGGTAGGACGTGCGGAACAAGCGCAGCGCAACGATCTGGACGGGGATCGCCCTCGTCGTCGTGCTCTTCTTCGGCTGGCTCCTGGTGCGCGACATCGGTCTGCCCGGGGGACGGGCACTGACGACACTGAGCCCGCAGGGCCCGAAGGCCCAGGAGATCCAGAACCTGATCATCCCGGTCTTCCTCGTGGCGGGCCTGGTCTTCGTGCTGGTCCAGGTCGGCCTGGTCTGGCTGGTGGTCCGCTTCAGGCGCCACAAGGACGACCGCGACGGCGTCGACGAGCCCGAGCAGGTCCACGGCAACACCAAGCTCGAGATCGGCTGGACGATCGTCCCGGCAGCGGTCCTCGCCGTGCTCGCCGTGTTCAACGTGCAGACCACCCTGGCGATGGACAACGCGGACGACCCGCTCGAGATCACCGTGATCGGCAACCAGTGGTGGTGGGAGTACCGCTACGACCTCGAGGGCGACGGCGTGGTGGACATCATCACGGCCAACGACGCCGCGATCCCCGTGGGTCGCGACATCGTGTTCAAGATCCAGTCCAACGACGTCATCCACTCCTTCTGGATCCCCGCACTGGCCGGCAAGATGGACGCGGTGCCGGGGCGCACCCATCAGCGGGTGATGCGCGCCGACGAGCCGGGCATCTACCAGGGGCAGTGCACCGAATACTGCGGGCTCTCGCACGGGGTCATGCGCATGCAGGTCACCGCGTACGAACCGGACGACTACGACACCTGGATCGAGGCGATGACCACCGCGCCGGCCCAGCCGGATCCCGACGACGAGCTCGCGATCGCGGGACAGGAGCTGTTCGTCACCCAGTGCAGCTTCTGCCACCAGGTGAACGGGCTCGACCCGAACTCGTCGGCGCCCTTCGAGTACAGCGATCTGCCCGATCCCGACTACGGGGCGAGCATCGACATCCCGCTGGCCTCGGGCAACGCCCCGAACATGACGCACTTCATGATGCGGCCCTACATGGTGGGCGGCCTGCTCCCCGCCTACGAGGGCCTCTCCCGCGGTGGTGGTGGCGATCAGCGCACGGTGGCCGAGCCGATCCCGAGCGGGACCCCCGAGGAGAACAACCTCAAGCAGTGGTTGCGGGAACCGGAGTCCATCAAGCCGATGAACCCCGACAACAACCAGGGCATGCCGAACTACAACCTCACCGAGGAACAGATCGAGCAGCTCACGGCGTACCTGCTGACCCTGAAGTGATCGACGGGCTGAAGTGCTGAACGGGCTGAAGTGCTGAACGGGCTGAAGTGAACAGCAGGGCTGAAATGAACGGGAACCACGAACGGGAAGTGATGAGCTGATGGCGATCACCGAACAGACACCTCTGGAGCTCACCACGGGCGAGGACCGCACCTCGTCCGCCGGTGACCCCATGGGCGTGTTCGCCCGACCGAGGGCGAACACGGGATGGCGGTCCTGGGTCAACACCGTCGACCACAAGAAGATCGGCATCATGTACGGCGTCGCGTCGTTCTTCTTCTTCCTGGTGGCGGGCGTCGAGGCGCTGATGATCCGCACCCAGCTCGCCGTGCCGGGCAGCCAGCTGCTGTCGGCCGACCTGTACAACCAGGTCTTCACCATGCACGGCGTGACGATGGTGTTCATGGTCGTGATGCCGCTCGCCGCGGCCTTCGCGAACTACCTGCTGCCGCTGCAGATCGGCGCTCGCGACGTGTCGTTCCCCCGGATGAACGCGCTGTCGCTGTGGATCTGGTTGTCGGGCGCGATCTTCTTCAACACCTCGTGGTTCCTCGGCGGCGGCGCCGACGGTGGCTGGTTCAACTACGCGCCGAACGCGAGCGTCACGTTCTCGCCCGGCTTCGGCATCGACTTCTACGCCATCGGCCTCATCATCATGGGCATCGGTTCCACGGTCTCGGCGGTCAACCTGACCGTGACGGTGCTCAACATGCGGGCCCCCGGCATGACCCTGATGAAGATGCCGGTGTTCACCTGGATGATGTTCATCACCCAGGTGCTGCTGGTGTTCGCCCTTCCGGTCATCACCGTGGCGCTGCTGCTGCTCAGCTTCGACCGCATCTTCGACGCCGCCTTCTTCGACGCCTCCAAGGGAGGAGATCCGTTCCTCTGGCAGCACCTGTTCTGGATCTTCGGCCATCCGGAGGTCTACATCATGGTGCTGCCGGCCTTCGGCATCGTGTCCGAGGTGATCCCGGTGTTCTCGCGCAAGCCGATCTTCGGCTACCCGTTCATGGTCGGTTCGGGCATCGCCATCGGTTTCATGGGCTGGGGCGTGTGGGCACACCACATGTTCGCCTCGGGGATGGGACAGATGTCGATCCTCGCGTTCTCCCTCGCCACGTTGTTCATCGCGGTGCCGACGGGGGTCAAGGTCCTGAACTGGTTGGCGACCATGTACGGCGGTCGATTGCGGTTCAACACGGCGATGCTCTTCTCGGTCGCGCTGGTCGGCATGTTCACCATCGGTGGGCTCTCGGGTGTGAGCCACGCGTTCGCCCCCGCCGACACCCAGCAGACCGACACCTACTACATCGTCGCCCACTTCCACTATGTGCTCTTCGGTGGCGCCCTGCTCGGGCTCTTCTCGGGCATGTACTTCTGGTGGCCGAAGGTGTTCGGCCACTTCCTGGGTGAGCGCCTCGGCAAGTGGCACTTCTGGTTGACGCTGATCGGCTTCAACCTGACGTTCGGCCCGCAGCACATCCTCGGCCTGCAGGGGATGATGCGGCGCACGTACACCTACTTCGACGACCAGGGCTTCAGCACCTGGAACCTGGTGTCGACCATCGGGTCGTACATCATCGCCATCTCGGTCCTCGTGTTCATGTGGAACATGGGCGCCAGCTATCGCAAGCACCGGCGTGAACGGGTCGATCCGGGACCCGACCCGTGGGACGCCCGGAGCCTCGAGTGGATGGTCCCGTCGCCCACCCCGGAGCACAACTTCGACGAGACACCCGTGGTCGAGGAGTTCGACGAGTTCTGGCACCGCAAGTACGGCCACGACGAGAACGGGCGCCTGGTCCGCATCGCGAAGACCTCCGACGTCGCACAGACGGGTCAGAACGCCAACGTCCACCTGCCGTCGCCGTCCTACTGGCCCCTGGTGATCGCGATCAGCATGCCGCTCATCGGCTACGGGTTGATCTTCAACCTGTGGTGGGCCGTGCCGGGCGCGATCCTGCTCATCGCCGGCTGCTACGGCTGGGTCATGGAGCCCTCCACCGACCCCGCCGGTGGCCACCATCACGACGACCACGATCCCGAAGCGGGCCCGCCCGATGCTGCGGTCGCCGAGCTCGCCAAGGGCGAGGACCTCGAGACCGGGATGTCGAACGGGACCGACGACGGTGGCCCCGAGTCGTCCACGACCGAGGAGGCCCCCGTTGGGTGACCTGATGTACGAAGAGGTCGAGGACCTCGAGTTCCCCGACGACATCCACGTCACCTCGACGGGCATCTCGAACGAGAAGCTGGGGATGTGGGTCTACCTGGCGTCGGACTGCCTGCTCTTCGGCGGCATGATCTCGACCTACCTCATCTACAAGAACCGCCCGGCGCAGATCGAGGGGCTCGAGGGCGGCGACATCATCCCGTCGCAGTTCTTCGACATCCCCTTCACGTCGATGACGTCGTTCATCCTCCTGATGAGCTCGCTCACGATGGTGCTCTCGGTCAACGCGATCATGCGCGGCGACATGGTGCGGATGCGCCTGTGGCTCGTCGCCACCACGGTGCTCGGCAGCATGTTCCTCGCCGGGCAGGCCTACGAGTTCACGATCTTCTACTTCGACGACGGGCTCGGGTTCACCACGAACGTGGCGACGTCCGCTTTCTACGCCCTGACCGGTCTGCACGGCGTCCACGTGCTGATCGGCGTCATCATGTTGTTGACCATGGTCGGCATCTCGTACCGGAGGAAGATGCACGCCGAGGCCGTCGAGGTCGTTGGTCTGTACTGGCACTTCGTCGACATCGTGTGGGTGGTCATCTTCACGGTCGTCTACCTGATCCCCTGAGGAGCAGTTCGTGAGCACCGAGACATCGACGACCAAGGGTTCCGACGACCTCGAACACGAGGAACACACCCACGGCGGAACCGACAAGCAGTACTTCCAGATCTTCTGGATCCTCGTCGTGCTCACCGCGCTCGAGGTGAGCACCGAGTGGTGGGACGAGTGGTTCGGCGAGGGGTCGCGGCCGATCGCGGTGTTCGTGCTGATCACCCTCATGATCATCAAGTTCTTCCTCGTGGCCTCGTACTTCATGCACCTGAAGTGGGACACGCCGATCCTCAAGCGGATCTTCTACTTCGGGATGATCGTGGCGATCGCCGTGTACCTCATCGCGATGACCTCGATGAACTTCTGGACCGACTCGGGAACCACCGAGTTCAACGACCCGCCGCCGGCACCCCCGCCGGTCGAAGCATCCGACTGACCGGAGACCGTCCGTGACCCCGCCCACACTGCTCGCAGCGATGCCTGAATGGCAGGCGCACGTCGAGGTGTGGCTGCTGGTCGCTGCGGTCGCGGGCCTGGGCATCTACGCTGCCAAGGTCATCCAGCCGAAGATGGTGGCGGCCGGCGAGCCGCCCATCACCACCCGCCAGAAGGTGTGGTTCTGGGGTGCGGTCGCGGTCCTGTGGATCGCGTCGGACTTCCCGATCCACGAGATCGCCGAGCAGCGGCTCTACTCGGTCCACATGGCCCAGCACTCGCTGTTGATGGTCGTGTTCCCCCCGATGCTGCTGCTGGCCACGCCGACCTGGCTCGCACGACTGTTGCTGGGCAACGGTCGTTTCAAGCGGGTCTTCTCCTACTGGGCTCGGCCCGCACCGGCGCTGTTGGTCAACCTCGGGCTCACCGCAGCGATGCACTCGGCGATGTTGGTGAACGCAGCGGCGGAGATCGGGTGGGTGCACTTCCTGATCCACACCGTGGCGATCGCCTCCTCGTTCCTGGTGTGGATGTGCATCTGCGGGCCGCTGCCCGAGCTGCAGGTCACCCCTCCGTTCAAGATGTTGGTGCTGTTCCTGCTGTCGATCATCCCGACCATCCCGATGGCGTTCCTCGCCGCCGCCGAGACGGTGCTGTACGAGGCGTACGACCAGCCGATCCGACTGTGGGGGCTGTCGGTGGTCCAGGACCAGCAGCTGGCCGGGGCGATGATGAAGGTGGTCACCGGCAGCTACCTCTGGGTGATCATCGCGGTGATCTTCTTCCGATGGACGCTCGGCGAGCGGGGCGAGAAGAAGCGGTACCGCGGCAAGCTCGTCACGTCGGCCGGCGACGTGGTGGAACCGGTCGTGCCGGGTGACCGTGTCGCGTCGGGGTCGGGTGCTCGGTCCGGCGGTGCACCTGCGAGCGGCCTGGCGGACCCTCCCGGCCCCCGGGACCCCCGCAACAACTGAACCAACCGCGGCCGGCGGTCGTTCACTCCCAGCGGAACGACACCGCAGCGGCGACGGGTGCGACGACCGCCCACACGCCGAGGGTGACCCACGCCCAGGTCCCGACGGACCCGCCCTCGATCAGTGATCCGGTGAGGACCTCGGCGAGCG
>SKRR01000243.1 GCA_007118345.1 Microthrixaceae bacterium
CCGTCCGCCAAGGTCTGGTACTCGTCGAAGAGGTACGTGCCGAACACCGCCACGAGCAGCACCGCGGCAGCGATCGTGAGCCACTTCGGGATGCGCCACCGCCGCCGCAGGTGCCGTGGCGGCGGCGGTTCGCCCACACCGAGCAGTCCGCCGGGGGCGTAGCGGTGGTGCTCGGGGAACGGCTCCGCGTCGGGCCGCAGCGACGCGTCCTCGAGCCGTCGACGCAGTGCTGCGGTTCGTTCGGCGCGTTCGCGCGCCGCGCGCTCGCGTTCCGCCGCCGCGGGTTCGCTCACCGATGCCGCGGCGATGAACGACTCGTCGAAGACCAGGTCGGCGTACGGGTCCCGCTCGCCGCCCGCGCGCGCGCCAGGCTCGTCGTCTGCTCCGTCCGCGCCGTGCTCGCCACCGGTCGGATCCGACCCGTCACGGTCCGGCGGCTCGCCGATCATGGGCGCCAGCGTACCGGCGCACCCTCGTCGGCGACGTCGCGGCCGACGAGGTCCGCCTCAGCCCGCGAGGGCACGGAGCAGGTCGTCGAGCATGGCGGCGGCGTCCTGGGGTGAGGTTCGTGCACCGTCGCCGAGCGTGCCGACCATGGCGATCGCAACGATGTCGTCGAGCTGCGCCAGCAACTGGTAGCTGCGCTCGACCTCGGCACCGCCGAGCATGGCGTCGCGGGTCACGGTCGCGACGATCCGGTCCGGTTCGATCTCCGGGTCGACCGAGAAGTCCATCCTGTCGATGCGCAGCTGCTCGATGTCGAGGTGGGTCGCCACGCCGTCGGCGGGCCACCCGTCGCAGTGGTCCCGCTCGAGGCCGAAATTCAGCGCGCTCGCATGGAAGTACCGTCGTGCGTCCAGCTCGGTGGCGAACCGAGCGGTGTTCGCCACCACGATCTGGTTGCCGTCGGACCAGATCCTCGCCGCCTGCCCGTTGAGGTGCAGCTGGGGGAGCAGCACCCTGCGGCACGCCGCGGTGCTCTCGGCGTTCGACGCGACGAAGTCGAACACCGCCGGCACCTCGGTGAAGTCGAGCGTCGCCGGATCGATGTCGGTCGATCCGACCGCGTCGGCGACCCCCGGCAGCTCGCTCGTCGCGGCGAACCGGTCGAGCGCGGCATGAAGTTCGGGTGAGCGGTCCTCGACGTCGTCGCGCCCGGAGAGCTTGCTCACTCCCGCCCGTGTGGGCAGCGGCGGCATCCGGCCGTCCTCGGGCAGGTCGACCCTGGTGTCGGGTGGCGGCGGGTCGGCCGTCGCCGTGGTCGCAGCGGCGACGACGTCGGTCTCGTCGTCGGATCGGTCGTCGCCGAGTCCGATCGACCAGCCCACCACGGCGAGGATCGCTGCGGCCACGCCACCGGTCACCGCCGCTCGGCGCACCCGCCGGCGAGCGTCCGTCGGTGTCGGTGTCGGTGTCGGTGTCGGTGTCGGTGTCGGTGTCGGTGTCGCAGTGGCAGCGGCGCGCGCCACGGTGAGGTCGCCGAGGTCGATCGCTGCCAACCGCTGCTGCAGCTCCCGGGTGTCGGAGGGGCGATCCGCCGGCTCCTTCGCCAGACACTCGAGGATCACGGTCGCCAGCGCCGGGGGGACGTCGTCGGGCAACGCCGCCGGTGGGTCCAGCAGGGTGCGTCGGATGATACCGGTGACCGAGTCGCCCTCGGTGCCACCGCGTGCGAACGGTGCTCGCCCGGCGCACAGGAAGTACAGCGTCGAACCGATGCCCCACACGTCGGATGCGTACGAGGGTTCGGCGCCGTCGAGCAGCTCCGGTGCCGCGTGCAGGAGGGTGCCCCGGAAGGCGCCACCGGCGATCGAGGTGGTGGTGCCGGCGAGCCGGGCCACGCCGAAGTCGGCCAGCTTCGCGTCGCCGCGCTGGTTCACCAGCACGTTCTCGGGTTTCACGTCACGGTGCAGCACCCCGCTCGCGTGTGCGGCCTCGACCGCATCGGTGAGCGCCAGTCCGATCCGGACCACCTGCTCGGGCGGCAGCGGCCCCGAATCGGCGACCTGCGCGGCGAGCGACCCGCCCGCCATCCACTCCATCGAGACGTACGGCAGCCCGTCGTCGGTGGACCCCACGTCGTAGACGTGCACCGTGTTGGGGTTCCACGACAGTCGGGCGAGTGTGGCGACCTCGAGTCGGAAGCGGGCGAGTGCCTCGTCGTCGAGCACCCGGTGGTCGAGCACCTTCACCGCCACCGTGCGTCCGACCGAGCGCTGGTGCGCACGCCACACCGTGGCGAACCCGCCGCGCCCGATCTGTGACTCCACGTCGTGGCCCGGGATGCCGGGTGCGCGCGCAGCAGCGTCCGGGGTCCCGGCCCGTTCGTCGCTGTCGCGATCGACCTCCGGACGAAGTGTCTCGCCCGGGTCAGGTCGCCGCGGCCCTTCCTCGCCCCGGACCATGCCGTGACGGTAGCGCCCGGACGTCTGCGGACGAAACGAGTCGGGTACATCGACCCCCCGGACCCGGAGCTCGCGGGGACGCGTCGGCCGGGTCGCGGTACGCTCGGGCCGGTACTTGACGGTTCGGTCAAGACGTCTCGGACGACCTCCAG
>SKRR01000349.1 GCA_007118345.1 Microthrixaceae bacterium
CTAACGGGCGAGCTTGGCCGGATCATCGCCGAGGGTGGGCGGGCGCGGATCCTGCCCCTTCTCGCCGATCTCATCGCGCGCGCCGAGGCCACGGGCCAGCTTCCCCCCGGCGACCCGACCGACCGCGCAGACCTTTTCGTCACCCTTCTAATCGGCGACCGGCAGATCCGCCGGGTGATCGGCAGCCTGCCCGAACCCGCCCCTGACGAGATCGCCGCGCAGTCTGCGGCCGCACTCCATCGCTTCGTGCTTCTCTGCCATGCCGATTCGGAGAACGCGCCACCACAGGATGGCGGCGGCTGAGGCATCCCGGCAGGCCCGATCCAGCCGCCCGCCGCCGATGCCGTCATCCACGGAACGCGGCTGGGATCACCGCCCGCCCGATGGCCACAAGACGTTCAAGCGTGCCGGGGCCATAGCGCCCACCATGCCGTCGGGACAGCCACCGTACGCCATCAGCCAAGATGCCAGGTGACGACGTCAGCGCGCTCTGCGACCGGAATATGGGGCAGGATGATCGTCCGTAACCCAGCCCGGCATGGGCGCACAGCAATCGGTCTTTCTCGGCAACGGCCTCGTCGAGGCCGTGGCGTCGCGCGGTGTCGGTCCGGTGGCTCCTGGGCCAGGGCGGGGTCAGAAACACGCGGCGGTGAAAGGGGGGGCAGGCCGCGCAGCGTTTCCTGTATCGGCTGGGCCTTGGCGTGCTCCAGCGCCACCGCGGCGTCCACCAGACCGCGATCGAAGTAGAGCCAACCCACGCGGCGGCCAAGGCGGCACGGCCCTGCGCCGCCATGGCCAGCGCCCGCCGCGCCAAGGCCGCAAGGTCACGGCAAGCTCATGCCGATCCATCGCCGCGCATCTCCGCCGCGAAGATGCGCCGGCCGGGGTCTGGCACCGTGGCGAAACCGCGCTGCGCAAGGTTCGCGAGTGGCGTCGACTTCCCTCCGCCGGAGCAGCCGGACAGGATGACATGGGGGCTGGGGGCATCGGTCTGCATGGGGTGATGGGGTACCGCGTCGGGGTTGAGCGGGTCATGGGGCGCCGGTGCCGAAGGCGGGGGGCCAGTCGACTGTCCCCTCCGCCAGCGGCTGGCCCTGGGCGCGGGCCACCAGCGACAGGCCCGGCGACCCGGTCGCCCGCACGACCTCGATGATGGTCGCCTCGGCGCCATCGCTGTGCGGGGTCCCGCGAAAGGGCGCATCGACCCCCCTGCCGGATCGCAAGAGCGTCGGCGGGGCTCTCGGTCATGATCCCCATGGGAATGCGCCCTCGGACACGATTGTCGACTTGCGCCCGCACCATGCGTCGGCCCGTGGCCGAGATGCGGTAGGGCCCCGAGGCATGCGAGGCAATCAGCCGCTTGCGGCGCAGCTTCGTCACCACCTCCAACGTGCATCCCGCATGGAGCGCGCCGTCATGGGTGAAGCAGTCGGCCTGCAACAGCCGGCCGTTCGGCCCCCGGATGTGGCGGATCAGCCCGCCCCGGGCCAGCACGTGCAACACGCGCTGTTCGTCCTTCGAGATGTTCATGATGTCGTCCGTCGGCATGCCACGTCAGGCCGCACGGAAGCCTGCGCGTTCCGTCCGGTCGGGGCTCAGCCGCCTCGGCAGAGGCGGTCAGCGCATGGCAAGCTCCGACATCGACAATTCCCGTGCTGGGATGGAGACGCGATCATCGGTCCGCCAGCGCCGCCGGTCAACCCGGGCCCCAAGAATTCATCGCAGCAGCATCCAGAATGCCACAGCCACCAGCGACAGCGCGAAGCCCGCGTTCAGCCGCCGCGCCTGCACGGGCGTCCGGAACAGCCGACCCAGCGCGTCGCCCAGCACCGTCCAGCCGAGGAAGGCCACGAGGTTGTTGAGCGTGAAGACCGTGGCGATCCAGAGCACGAGGAGCGCCGCGCCCTCCTGCCCCGGCGTCAGGAACTGGCTGAACATCAGTGCGATGATCAGATAGGCCTTGGGGTTGAGGAGGAGCAACACCGCGCCGTCCAGCGCCGTGGCGTGCAGAGCGCCCCCGCCTGTGTCCTGCGCGCCCGCCCGCCAGAACTTCCACGCGATCCACAGCACCCAGGCCGCGCCGGCGTAGCGGATCGCCTCGAACAGGCCGGGCAGCCGCGCCTGTACCTCGAAGAAGCCGAAGCCGAGCGCCAGCGTGACGCCCCAGGTCGCCAGGTGATAGCCCAGCGATGGCGCGAGGCTGGCTCTGAAACCCGAATGCGCGCCGATGGCGGCGAAGACGCTGTTGCCGGGGCCGGGGCTCCAGGCCAGCGGCGCGAGGAAGACGACAAGGGCAAGGGTCAGCTCGAACATGGGGCACCTCCGCCGGCTTGGTCTGACCGGGCGGAGGGCGACGCGCGACCCGTTACCTGCGCATTCCGTCGTGGGGCTGCTCGGGGGCCAGCGTGGGGGGCCGGGCGGCCAGCCAGGCGCCCGGGGACTGGCCGGTGATGCGCCGGAACTCGCGGTGGAAGTTGGACTTGGTTTCAAAGCCCGCGCCCAGCATCGCCTCGGTGACGCCCGCACCCTTGACCATGGCAGCGCAGGCGGCGCGGA
>SKRR01000162.1 GCA_007118345.1 Microthrixaceae bacterium
GTGGCGTTCGCGCTGCTCATGCGGATCCACCGCGCCTACGGCACTCTCGACGAGGAGGAGCTCATCGAGCGCCTGGCGGGCGGCGTCCCACCGGCAGCGGTCGAGGCGCGGCCGGACGACGACGGTGACAGCGATCACGATCGTGGCGATGCAGGCCAGGGGAACGACTGATGCAGCTCCTTCCCGTGCTCCTGCCCGTCGTCCTGCTCACCAGCGCCGTGCTGGCCGCGCTCGCCGGCGAATGGCGCCCGAACCTGGCCCGGTTGGTGGCGATCCTCGCCATGGCCGCCACGCTGGCGATGGCGATCATCGGGCTGGTCCACACCCTCGACGCCGGGCCGATCATCCACGAGCTCGGTGGCTGGCCGCCGCCGATCGGCATCGAGTACGTGCTCGACCCCCTCGCGGCCTACATGACCGTGGTGGTCGGGATCATCGGCCTGTTCGTCGTGGTGTACCCGCCGCGCCCGGGGTTCGCGATGGACCTCCGGCGTCGGGTGCCGCTGTACCCGCTCGTGCTGCTGTTGCTCGGCGGGCTCATGGGTGTCGCGGTCACCGGCGACCTGTTCCACCTGTTCGTGTTCCTCGAGATCTACGCGATCGCGAGCTACGCGCTGGTGTCACTCGGCGGGCCACGGGCGACCTTCGCCAGCCTCCGCTACCTGATCTTCGGCACCCTCGGCAGCGGCCTCTACCTACTGGGTGTCGGCTTCCTCTACTTCATGACGGGCTCGCTCAACATGGCCGACGTCGCCGAACTCCTGGTCGGCCTCGAGGGCAACGAGACCGTGATCGCCGCGCTGGCTCTGATCGTGGTGGGGCTGGGCGTGAAGATGGCGCTCTTCCCGATGCACATCTGGCTGCCCGAGGCGCACAGCTACGCCCCGCCGGCGGTCGCTGCCCTGTTGGCCGCGGTGCAGGTCAAGGTCGCGGCCTACGCGCTCATCCGCATCCTCTTCGAGGTCTTCGGCGTCGATTGGGTCAGCGTCGACGTGCCCGTCATGGACCTGCTGGTCTGGTTCGGGGCTGCGGGGGTGCTGTTCGGTTCGGTCATGGCGATCCGCCAGCGCGACTTCAAGCGGCTGCTCGCATACTCGACGATCGCCCAGCTCGGCTACCTCGGGATCGGTATCGGGCTGGCCTCGCAGCTGGCGCTCGTCGCGGCGCTCTTCCAGGTGCTCAGCCACGCGGTGATGAAGAGCTGCATGTTCTTCATCGCCGGCGGCATCATCGACCGCACCGGGCTCAAGGAGATCCCGCGCATGGCGGGTCTGGGTCGCCGCATGCCGATCACCGCCACGGCGCTGACCATCGCCGGGTTGGCCATGGTCGGCATCCCACCGACCGCCGGCTTCTTCGCGAAGTGGTACCTGTTGCTCGCATCCCTCGACGAGGGCCAGGGCATCCTGGCAGCGGTGATCGCGGCGAGCAGCTTGCTCACGCTCTGGTACGTGCTGCGCATCATCCAGGTGATCTGGTCGGACCCCGACGAGGTCGACCCGGCACTGCAGGGTGCCACCGAGGCGAGCCCGGGTGTGACCGGCCCCGTGGCGGTGCTGGCGGTCAGCTTGTTGGTGATCGGTGTGCTGAACGCAGCGCTCGTCGACGACGTGCTGCGACCGATCGCCGAGCAGGTTCTTCCCTGAGCGGTGGTCTGCCCTGAGCCCGTCCGTCGCTTCACGCGGAGCTCGTTGCAGCTCCGCCGGATCGACTCGATCACCCCAGGGCGGGCACGTCGACGACCACGCTCCGTCACTCGTCGAGTAACCGCAGCGCCGGGTGCGGAACGTCGGTCGACTCGGGGCTCATCCGCTGGATCGTACGTGTCGACGGCGCCCCGGCGGGAGGGCGCTTGCGAAGATGGGTGGAAATCGTCACATCTCGTGACAGACTGTCCCGGTCGGGGAGGATCTGGGGTCTCCGCGACGTGCCCCGCAACCCCATCCAGGAGACACCTCGTGAAGAAACGAACCGTACTCGCCGCACTTGCGGCGATCGCAGCAGCAGCACTCGTGCTGCCGTCCTCGCCGGCACAAGCTCAGGACGGCACGAACCTCTACATCGTGCACGGACTCGATCTCGGTCTCGACGACGACACGCTGGTGACCGTGTGTGCCGGTGAGACGCCCCTCTTCAACTTCTCCTACGGCGACGTCGAAGAGGTCCCCGGAGCGCAGGGCCCGCTCGACGTCACCGTGTGGGCGGGCGACAACCCCGACTGCGGCGGCGAAGCCGACCCCGTCATCAGCGCGGAGGGCTTCACACCTGAAGGCGCCGCCCAGGCAGTTGTCGCCACCTTCACCGGTGGCGAGGATCTCGGTCTGGCGGTCTTCGACCTGAACGCCGAGTGCACCGACGAAGATGGCGCCCGATTGACCGCTCTGCACGCCACAGCCCTCGTGCCGCCGGTGTTCCCCGCTGTCGACGGCGCCGTGCTCGGTGTAGAGCTCGCCTTCGGTGACGAGTTCGACGCCGACGTACCTGCTGCGACCTACGCCATTTCGCTCTTCCTCGACCCTGAGGACGAGGACCCGGCGCTCGGTCCGGTCGA
>SKRR01000302.1 GCA_007118345.1 Microthrixaceae bacterium
CCGTCGCGCCAACCGTCGTTGGTGGCAGCGGTGGTGGCTGATCCTGCTGGTCTTCCCGGCCGTCGCACTGGCGGCGGTCGGGCTGCTGGCGTTCTACATCATCTTCGAGTCGGTGCCGCTGCCCGACGACATCGATGCCCGATCATCGATGGTCTACGACATAGACGGCAACGAGGTCGGGGGCCTTGCCGCGGAGGTTGCCCGCGAGGACGTCGAACTCGCCGAACTGCCCGCGCACATCGAACATGCCGTGCTGTCCGCTGAAGACCGTGGCTTCTACGAGCACCGCGGTATCTCAGCACGCGGTGTCGCGCGGGCGCTGTTCACGAACGTGCGGGCCGGCGCGGTCGCCCAGGGCGGCTCGACCATCACCCAGCAGTACATCAAGAACGCGGCATTGAGCCCAGAGCAGACCTACACCCGCAAGGTCCAGGAGGCCGCACTCGCGATCAAGTTGGAACGCGAGTACTCCAAGCAGGAGATCCTCTCCTTCTACCTCAACACGATCTACTGGGGACGAGGGGCCTACGGCATCGAGGCCGCCGCCCAGACGACGTTCGACCGGCCAGCCGCCGAGTTGGACGTCAACCAGGCGGCAACGCTCGCGGGGATCATCGCCGCTCCGGAGGGGTTCAACCCCCAGGAGAACCCGGCCGGTGCGGAGAACCGCCGACGGTTCGTGCTCTCGGGCATGCTCAGCGAGGGCTACCTGACCCAGGCGGAGTACGACAGCCTGCTCGCCGCCGGCCTTCCGGAGGTCAGCCAGCGACAGACCGTGGCGCAGGGCCCCAACGCCTACTACCTCGACGCGGTCCGCCGTGAACTGGCCGCCCTGCCGGCCTTCGCCGACGGGCAACTGTTCCGGGGCCTGCGTATCCACACCCAGTTGGATCAGCGCCTGCAGACAGCCGCCCAGTCGAGCCTGGCCGACGCCGTGCGTGAGGGCCCGACCGACACCGGCGCGATCGTCACGGTCGACCCGCGGACCGGGGGCATCCTCGCGCTGGCGGGTGGACCCGACGTGGAGACGCAGCCGTTCAACACCGCGGTGCGATCCGTCCGGCAGCCCGGTTCCACCTTCAAGGCGTTCACCCTGCAGGCGTTCGTCGAGGCCGGCTACTCGCCGCAGTCACGCTTCCCGGCGCCGGCTGAGCTCGAGATCGAGGACGCCCAGACACCGATCCGCAACTTCGGCGGCTCGACGTTCGGCGAACAGACGGTCACCCAGGCGACCGCCTCATCGACCAACACGGTCTACGTCCAGATGCAGGAGGAGGTCGGTCGTGAAGCGGTCATCGACGCGGCCCGGCGAGCAGGCCTGCCACGCGACCGGGCAGACGAGCGGTTCCCGACCGAACGCGAGGACGGCCCGACGATGCGTCCACTCGCGGGGTTGACCCTGGGGCAGGATGTCGCGAGCCCCCTGGAGATGGCGAGCGCCTACGGGACCTTCGCAGCCGAAGGCGTACACGCGACGCCGCACATGGTGACCGAGGTCGTCGACCCGGACGGCCGGGTGGTGTACCAGAGCGACGTCGACCTCGATCAAGACGTCGAACTGAACGTCAGCCGCGTGGTCACCTCCGTGCTCCGCTCCGTGGTCACCAGCGGCAGTGGCACGGCTGCAGACATCGGTCGCCCCGTGGCGGGCAAGACCGGGACGACCAACGATGCCCGCGACGTGTGGTTCGTCGGCTACGTCCCGCAGCTGTCGACCACCGTCTGGCTCGGCAACCTCGACAACTCCCCCATCCAGGCCGACAACGCCACCGGCGGCGGTCTCGCAGCCCCGCTGTGGGCGCGGTACATGCAGCAGGCGGTGGATGGTCTCGAGGTCGAGGACTTCGTCGCACCGTCGCTCAGCGACCTCGAGGAACTCAACGCCGAACCGGACGTGTGTCCGGAGGGATACGAGTTCGCGGACCCACCGACGGAGGCTGACGAGACCGGGTTCTTCCCCGACGTCCTCGTCGACCTCACCGACGACGAGGGCCGGCCGTGCGTGGAGATCGCACCCGAGCCCGATGAGTGCCCCGACGGGTACGTCTTCGCCGACCCCCCGACCGAACCCGACGAGGCTGGTCGGACCCCGGAGGTCCTGCCTGGCCTGAGCGACCCCGATGGCCGCCCGTGTGTCGAGGTGCTCCCGGAGATCGAGCCCGAGGAGGAGCCTGAAGAGCCGGACGAGCCGGAGGAACCCTCCCCGGAAGAGCCACCTGCCGAGGAGCCACCTGCCGAGGAGCCGCCGTCGGAGGATGATGACGACGACGACGGGGACGCGGGGGACCCTGACCCTGCTTCATTGGACGCTGGCGAACCCGTCACGCGCGGGAGCGGTTGACGTCAGGCGATCACGTCGTCGGCGCGCCAACGTGCCACTTCGGCATCGCTGCAGCCGAGTTCCGCGAGGATCTCGTCGGTGTGTTGCCCGGGCGACGGGGCGGGCCTCTCGACGCCCCCGGCGGTCCGTGAGAAGCGTGGTACCGGAGCCGGCTGGGTCCGACCGAACACCTCGATGAAGGTCTGCCTGGCGCGGTTGTGCG
>SKRR01000085.1 GCA_007118345.1 Microthrixaceae bacterium
ACCGTGCACACCCCGCCGAAATGGGTGCGGCGGGAGATGCCCTCCATCACCGCCGCCAGCTCCGGGACGGCGACACCGGTCAACACCGCGTCGCGTCCCCGCGGGTACATCTCGGCCTCGCTGGGAGCGAACACGGTCGTGGCGCCACAGGCCGCGGCCGCTGCGGTGTCTCCCTCGAGGTCCCTCGGGTAGGCATCCAGGTCCTCGCCGGGGGCGAACTGCAGCGGGTTCACGAACACGGTCAGCACGACCTCGTCGTTCTCCTCCGCGGCGCGTCGCACCAGAGAGAGGTGGCCCTCGTGGAGCGCCCCCATCGTCGGCACCACTCCCACCCGTCGACCATCGTCCCGCGCGACGTCGAGGAGCCGCCGCATCTCGTCGATCCGCGTGACGGTCAACACGTCGGGCAGCCTACGGCCGAGCCCTGCGGGTCGCCGAGGGCGGTTCGGTCCCTGCCAGGCGTGCGGCGTCGTCGGCGAGCGCGAGGTAGCTCGCCCACTCGCCGGGGTCGATGGCATCGAGGTGACCGGCGACGGTGGCAAGGTCACCTCGGGCGACGGGTCCGGTGAGCGCTGCGGCGGGACCGACCGCTGCGACGTCGTCGAGCGCCCCACGGGCCAGATCGAGATAGGCGGCGAGGGGCACCCCGTCGGGGGCGAGTCGCTCGACCTGTGCCATCAGGGCGACCAGGTGGTTCGCCGCCACACACGCGGCTGCGTGGTAGCGACGACGCGAGTCGTCGTCGACCCCGACCACCTGACCGTCCAGCGATGCGGCCACGGTCGCGACGAGCGGGTCGCCGGAGATGGCGAACCAGGCACCCTGCAATCGCCGCTGGCCACGTTCGGCGTCGGGGAGGGCAACCAGCGGGTGGATCGACCCCCGCCGGGCGTGCGGTGCCAGCACATCGGTGCCGAGCGAGCCGGCGCAGTGCGCCACCACGGTGTCGTCGTGCACCTCGAGCGCCGCTGCCACCTCGGTGACCCGGGCGTCGGGCACACACAGCAGCACCAGCTCGGTTCCGGGATCGACGGTGATCGGGCGGGACCGTCCGGCCACGGTGGTCACCGACCATCCCGCTGCGGACAACGCGGCGGCGAACGACGTCCCGGCCCGACCCCTGCCCACCACGGTCACCGATCGCGGGGCCACCTCGGTCTCACAGGTCCTCGACGACGCGCACCGCTCCGTCGGCGAGCTGCAGGTCACGCTCGGAGACCAGCTCGGGCGCGAGGTCGCGCAGGGGAGCGAGGACGAACCGCCGCTGCTTCCATCGCGGGTGGGGGATGGTCAACCGGTCCGTGGACAGCTCGACCCCGTCCATCCAGATGATGTCCAGGTCGAGGGTCCGGGGCCCCCAACGCTCCTCACGCACACGTTCGGCGCCCGACTCGATCCGGTGGCACAGCCCCAGCAGGGCCCCGGGGGTGAGGTCGGTCTCGAGCTGGACGACGATGTTGAGGAACGCCCCCTGGTCGGGGCCCCCAACCGGGTCGGTCTCGTACACCGGTGAGACGGCGACCACGTCGGGCAGCGAGTCGACCGCCGAGCGCAGATGCGCCCGCCGGTCGCCGAGGTTCGAGCCCAGCGAGAGGAAGGTTCGGCGACTCACCGTCGACGCTGCCGTGCGACTCGCACACCGGAGCTGTCGAGCTGGTGCGGAACGGGGGGTCGGAGCTTGTGCACGGCGACCTCGACCCCGGCGATCCGGTCGTCGAGGTCGAGCACGTTCGCCGCGACGAGCCCGGCGAGCCGTTCGAGCAGCTGCGGTTCCGCTCCGGCCACCACCGCGGCCACCCGGTCGCACACGGCGCCGTAGTCGACGGTGTCGTCGAGCGCGTCGGAAGCCGCCGCCGCGGTCAGGTCGACGTCGAGGTCGAGGTCGAGGCGGAGTGGCTGAGCCCGTTCGCGCTCCTCCGGCAACACGCCGACGATCGCCGTCAGCCGGAGACCACGGAGTTCGATGCGGTCCACGTGGCGATCCGTCAGGACCGCTCGACGAGTCGGGCGGCCTCGCCGACCAGCTCGCGGCCGTCGGCACCGATCTGGCGGCCGGTGATGTGCTCCATCATCGCGATCGCACGGGGTGGCTCGGGCACCATCCGGTTCCACACCAAGTACCCCGCGAGGAACCCGACGAGCCGCTCCGACAGCTCATCGGCGTGGAGGATCAGCCGATGGCGCTCCGACAGGAGGCGCCGCAGCTCGCCGTAGGACTGCTCGAGGAACCGGGACTGCTCCTCGTTCGACGGCAGGGGCCAGTGCCGCCACGAAAGACCCAACTCGTCGTAGCTGTGCAGGTTGTTGGGAGCCGACGACATCGACACGATCAGGTCGAAGTCCTGCTCGCGGATCCAGATGATCTCCTCCTGTCGGCGCACCTTGCGGTGGTTCGTCCCGAATCCACCCGGCCGCTCGCAGATCGCGAGCTGGTCCTTGATGATCCAGTGGAAGTGCCGGGGTTCGATGCCCTGCGCCCACTTGCCCTTGGCTGCCATCGTCACGTCCTGGTGTGCGCATCGCGTCGGAATCGGCACACGGCG
>SKRR01000299.1 GCA_007118345.1 Microthrixaceae bacterium
GCAGGGCGCAGCCGGTGGCCTGCACCTGCTCCAGCAGCAGGCGGAAGATCGCCTCGCCGGTGCGCGAATCGAGGTTGCCGGTCGGCTCGTCCGCCAGCACGACGTCGGGCCGACTTGCGAGCGCCCTGGCGACCGCCACCCGCTGCTGCTGACCACCTGAGAGCTCGGCCGGTCGGTGCTCCAGGCGGTCACCGAGTCCGACCGCGTCCACGACCTGGGCGACCCAGTGCTCGTCGCCACCCCCACCCGCGAGGATCATCGGCAGCGTGATGTTGCGGCGCGCGGTCAACGTCGGCACCAGGTTGAAGGACTGGAAGACGAACCCGATGTGATCACGACGCAACCTGGTCAGCTGCTTGTCGCCGAGCGCCGACACCTCGATGTCACCGATGAACACCCGGCCCGACGTGAGGGTGTCGAGCCCGGCGATGCAGTGCAACAGTGTCGACTTGCCCGAGCCGGAGGGACCCATGATGGCGCTGAAGACCCCGGCGGCGAAGTCGACGGTCACGTCGTCGATCGCCCGCACTTCGGTGGCACCCGCCCCGTAGATCTTGGTCGCACCCACCGCACGAGCCGCAGGCGTTCGATCATGTCGGCGGTCGGTGTCGGGTCGTACTGACGCCATGGCGGGCCTCTCCGGTCTCACGACAGTGCGCGTCGGACCACCTGCAGTGCACCTGAACCGACCGAGCGGAGCGTACGCGTCCATTCGCGGTTGAGTGCGGTGATGGCCGTGTCGATCACCCACATGGGCACCTTGCCGTCGCTCATCAGTGCCAGCATCCGCAGCGGACCCTCCCGCACCGACGAACGGACCATCTCGAGCGTCGCGTCGTCGGGGTCCGGGAACTCCGCCGCTGACCGCCGCACCGCCTCCGCCACCACTCGCGATGCCAGGAGTCGGCCCATCCGGGTCTCGGCCAGGTCCTCGACGGTGGAGTTGCGGTGGAACGGCCGTGGGGCCGGTACCGCCGGCAGCGATCCGCCGAGCAGGGCGGTGAACTCCTCGGCGGTCGCGACCGGCCCCGCGGTCGATGGCGCCGGGGTCAGCACGTCACCATCGGCCACTTCGTGCAGAAGGACCGCTTCGACCTCGACCGACGATCGGGCGACCAGGATCTCGAACCGACCAGCTTCCACCACCCAGTCCTTCCTGCCGACGTCCCACACGGCGAAGGACCGTCGATCGAGACCGACGGTGACGGGCTGCGACTCTCCGGGCTCGAGGTGCACCTTGGCGAACCCCTTCAGCTCCTTGTCGGGCCGGGCGACGGTGGACTCCACGTCACGCACGTAGACCTGGACCACGTCGGAGCCGGGTCGGTCGCCGGTGTTGGTCACCGTCACGCTGACGGTGAGGTCGGTGCCCTCACCGTCGAGGTCGATGTCGCTCCACCCGAAGGTGGTGTAGGACCCTCCGGCACCGAACGCGAACCGTGCGGGAATCCCGGCGGTGTCGTGGAACCGGTAGCCGACGTGGAAACCCTCGCGGTACTGGACCTGCCGGGCCGAACCGGGGAAGTTCCGGTCGGCAGGGAGCTGGGTGACGTGGACCGGGATGCTCTCGGCCAGTCGTCCGCCGGGTTCGGCGTCGCCGAACAGCACGTCGACCGCTGCGGCGCCACCCGCCTGGCCCCCGAGCCAGCACTCGAGCACCGCGTCGACCCGGTCCGCCCACGGCAGATGGACGACACCTCCGTTGTTCAGCACGACGACGACCGGGGTGGTGCCCGCCGCCAGCGCTTCGATCAGTCGCAGCTGCCCGTCGGGCAGGTCGAGTGTGGTGCGGTCGAACCCCTCGGACTCCTTCGCCGCGGGGAGTCCGGCGAACAGCACGACCACCTCGGCGGGGACCGCCGCCTCGAGTGCGGCGTCGATCAGCTCGTCGGTGGTGGCGCCGGTGCGTGCCTCGTAGCCGGGGGCGTAGCGCACCACCCCGGCGTCGCCGACACGCTCGACGAGCACGTCGAGCGCACGGTCGAGCCGGGTCGGCGTGACCTGCGAACTCCCCGCGCCCTGGTACCGCGGTTCGGTGGCGAGGGCCCCCACCACCGCGATGGTGCCGCAGGGTTCCAACGGGAGCACCTCGTCGTTGGACAGCAGCACCGTGCCGGCAGCAGCGGCACGCCGGGCGACGCCGTGGTGCTCGTCGAGGTCGAGCGACGGCGGCGGTCCGCTCGACCGGCCCCGCAGGAGCAGCTCGACGACCCGCTCGGCGCACCGGTCGACCGCCGCCGGGTCGAGACGGCCATCGCCCACGGCCTCGATCACCTCCCCGTCGAGCGTCCCGCGACTCGAGGGCATCTCCAGATCGAGACCGGCCACGATCCCCGCCACCCGGTCGCTGACCGCTCCCCAGTCGCTCATGACCAGACCGGCGAACCCCCACTCGTCCCGCAGGATCGACGTGAGCAGCTCATGGTGCTCGGACGCATAGGTGCCGTTCACCAGGTTGTAGGCGCACATGACGGTCCAGGGGCGGGACTCCTGGACCGCGATCTCGAACCCGGTGAGGTAGAGCTCGCGCAGGGTCCGTTCGTCGACGAGCGCGTCGACGACGAGGCGGTGGGACTCCTGGTTGTTCACCGCGAAGTGCTTGATGCTCGTGCCGACTCCCTGGGACTGCACGCCCCTGACGATGGCGGCCGCCAGGCGCCCGCTGAGCAGGGGGTCCTCCGAGAGGTACTCGAAGCTCCGACCGCCAGCGGGGTGCCGCTTCAGGTTGAGTCCCGGCCCCAGCAGCACGGCGACGCCCTGATGGCGCGCCTCGACACCGAGTGCGACGCCGACCTCGTCGAGCAGTTCGACGTCCCACGTCGACCCGAGGGTCGACGCGGTGGGGAAACAGGTCGCAGGTGCCGCGGCGGCGATGCCCAGATGGTCGGCGGCGCCGACCTGACAGCGCAGACCGTGGGGCCCGTCGGCGACGACGATGCCGTCGATCCCTCGGGACGTCACGGGTTCGAGCGTCCAGAAGCCGCGTCCCGACAACAGTCGGACCTTGTCGTCGAGCCCCAGCGTGGCGACCACCTCTGCCGGACTGGCGTTCGGTGTGGCAGCGGGGTCGTCGGCGCGGTTCACGTCCGCGGAGACTACCGGCGGTGCTTCCGGTCAGGTCACGCCCGGTCGGGCGCGGATCACCGACCGGAGTCGACGCGATCTTTCGCCTCGCTCACCCCCGTCGCCACGCGGGCACAGTGAGCGCTGCAGAAGAAGTGCCCGTCCACCTCGGTTCCGTGGCCCACGACCTTGCAGTCGCAGTGCTCACAGACGGGTGCGATGCGATGGATGGCGCACTCGAAGCTGTCGAAGACGTGCCGAGCGCCAGCGGCGATCACCTCAAAGGACTTGTCGTAGTCGTTCCCGCAGACCTCACAGGTCGACATGTTCTCCTCCTGTTGTCGATCGAACGGACCAGAGGGCGTGACGGGCGGTTGCCCGTCACGCCCCGACCCTCAGGCCGCGAGTCGCGATGCCAGAAGCTGCTTGCCCTGATCGGCGCCCTTGCGGCTGTCGGCCTGGGCCTTGCGGAAGAAGGTGGCGAGCTCCTCGTCACCGGCACGCTCGGCGTCCTCGATGTAGGTCTCGAGCCGGAGTGCGTTGTTCAGGCATCGCTCGGTGAACCACATGATGTTGTACTCCGCATCCTGGGTCCCGGTGACGCGGCTGGCGTCGGTGGTGGTGGCCATCACGGATCTCCTCATCGTCGATGGATGGTGTCCGTCTGGACCTACCCAGTCGGCGTGAGATCGGAACCGCCGCATCCGGATCCCTCGGCGACCACGCTGACGAGGCCGGTGTCGTCGATCCACACACCGGTCACCGGCACCCCCGGCCGCCATCCATCCACCCTGTCGACCGCGTCGGAGATCTGGCGCCGGTGTTCGTCAGGCGGGACCGGGTTGGCTGCACAGTCGTCGTGACCCGCGATGACGACCGCTCGGGGCGCATGCGCCCCCAACGAGACATCGAGTCGGTCGCGGATCCCTTCACACATCAGCTGCGGACAGGCCGACAGTTGGACGTCGGCGCCGGGCTGGGTGACCAGGTCGACGTAGTCGACGCCCAGCTGCGTCCGCGCCCAGGTGACCAGCGCCTCGTGGGTCCGGCCGTCGATGCAGGTGATCGCCACGGCGAACGTCGCCGCGCCCAGCGCCGAGCTCTCGGGCTGCACGGCGACTACACCACTCTCGTGGTCGGTTCGTCGGACCCGGCACGGACCAGATCACAACCCGGGTCGATCGCGACGATCGCAGTGTGCAGGGACGGGTGGATCCGACCGCTCAGGTGGTCCCAGATGCCCGCGCGCTGCATCACGTCACGCACCGGGCCGCGGACCGTCGCGAGGTGAAGGGTGACCCCGCTGGCCGCGAGGTCACGGTCGAGTTCGTGCAGGAGGTGGGTGCCGCTGGCGTCGAGGTCCCCGATGCCGCTCGCGTCGATCACCACGGTGTCGAGCCGTGGACGGTCGGCGACCAGCTGCGCGACACGGTCCTCGAGCGCCTTGGTGTTCGCGAAGAACAAGGGTCCGTCGACCCGCAGGAGGGCCACGCAGTCGCTGGTGTGGGTCGGCCACCGGTCGACGTTGCGGTACTCCTCGGTGCCGTCCACCCGGCCGAGTTCGGTGGTGTGGGGGTTCGCCGACCGGTGGATGAACATGACGAGGCTGAACGCGAGACCGATGCCGAGACCCGGCTCGACCCCGATGAACAACGTGGCAAGGAAGGTCACCGCCAGGGCAGCCACGTCGACCTTGCGGGTCCGGTAGGTGGCCACTGCGTCGGCGACGTCGACCAGCCCGGCGACCGCCACGATCACCACCGCGGCGAGCACCGCGGTCGGGAGGTACTGCAGGGCGGGGGTCAGCCAGAGCACCGTGACGACGAGGACTCCTGCGGTGATCAGGCTCGCGAGCGGGGTGCGGGCACCGGCGGAGTGGTTGACGGCGGTGCGCGAGAATCCACCCGCGACGGGGAAGCCGCCGAAGAACCCTGCGGCGACGTTCGAGGCACCGGTCGCCACCAGCTCCTGATTGGCGTCGATCTTCTCGCGGGTGCGACGTGCGATGGCCTTCGCGACACTGACCCCCTCGGCGTAGGCGATCACCGCGATCGTGAGGGCCACCGGGGCGAGGTCGCCCACCAGCGAACCCGTCACCTCGGGTACCGATGGCGAGGGCAACCCCGAGGGCACGTCGCCCAGCACCGCCACCCCGCGGTCGGTCAGCGACGCGGCCCACGTCACCAGCGTGGCGAGCGCGAGGACGATCAGCGCGACGGGGGCCCGGGGGGCCAACCTGCGACCGACCGCCAGGACGATCATGGCGATCACACCGATGGCCAGCGTCCAGGCATTCACCGTCCCGAGGGCGCCCCAGAGCGCCTCGATCGTCGCGACGACACCATCGGGGCGTCCGATGTCGACGCCGAGCAGGTCCTTCACCTGCGACAGGCCGATCGTGATGGCCGCCGCCGAGGTGAACCCGCTGATCACCGGGTGCGACAGGAAGTTCACCAGGAACCCGAGCCGCAGCAGGCCGGCGACGATCAGCACGGCGCCGACGCTCAGCGCGAGCAGCGCCGCCACGGCCGGGTAGGACGGGTCGTCGGGAGTGACGATGCGCTGCAGGCCGGAGAGCGTCAGCAACGACGTGATGGCGACCGGGCCGACCGCGAGCGAGCCGCTCGTGCCGAACAGGGCGTAGGCCACGATGGCGACGATGGCGGCGTAGAGGCCGGTCACCGGCGGCATCCCCGCCAGGTTGGCGTACGCCATCCCCTGGGGGATGAGCATGACGGCGACGGTGAGCCCGGCGACGATGTCACCGCGCAGCAACGGCCTCGGATAGTGGCGCGTCCACTGCAGGACCGGGATGAACCGGGCGATCCCCCCGGTCGCCGCCACCGGGGCTGCACCGGCCACCGGCTGGTGGCGACCGGTGTCGCCCGGGTCAGACACGGCCGGTCAGCTGATCGACGACGGCGTCGACGTCACAGGTGGACTCGCGGTTGTAGGGCAGCTTCGAGAGCATCATGCCCATCGCGCACGTGTTCGACAGTGCGGCGAAGGTGAGCCCCGCACCGATGAAGCCAGCGACGAACCTCGCTGCGGGCACCCAGATGCTCACCACGATCGCTGCCAGCACGATCGAACCGGCGACCAGACGCACCTGACGTTCGATGTCCCACTTGGCCGTACCTCGGTTCACCCGGCCGCCGGCGCGCTCCCAGGCCATCATGCCGCCCTCGAGCACCTTGACGTTCTCCATCCCAGCTCCAGCGAGTCGCTGCTCCGCCTGGGAGGCGCGCATGCCGGACCGGCACACGAGCACCACGGGCTCGTCCACGTGCCGCTGGATGTCCTCGGCGTGCTCGCCCAGGGTGTCGAGGGGCACGTTGTACGCCCCGGGGATGTGCACGCCCTCGAACTCGGCGGCCGATCGCACATCGAGCAGGCGGACGGCGGAACCGTCGTCGAGCCACTGCTCGACGGTCGAGGTGTCGACGCGGGTGGAGGTCTCGGTCATGGTGATGCTCCTTCTATGGGTCGTGTTGAACGGGTCGTGCCGCGCGGCGCGCTGCCGGACGGCGGGGCGAGGGGTTCCTCGGGGTTCGGCGAGGTGCGTGCTCAGCCGGCGGCGGCGTGGGCCTGTGCCCAGGCGCCGTAGCCGCCGAGCAGGTCGGACACGTCGGTCGCTCCGAGCGATCGCAGCAGGCTCGCACCCGCAGACGACCGGTACCCGCCGGCGCAGTACACGACGGTCGGCCGCTCGAGATCGAGGTCGGCCGCAACTCCACGGAGCTCGGCGAGCGGAACGGCCGACGCACCCGGGATCACACCGAGGGCGGTCTCACCCGGGTTGCGCACGTCGATGAGCTGGACGTCAGCGTGCTCGAGGCGGTCGTCGAGTGCGGGGACACTCAGACGGGACGCCTGTTGCGCGGTCTCGGGTCGTTCGGCCAGCTGCGCGGGGCCGCCGTCGAGTGCTCCGACGATCTCGTCGAATCCGATCCGGGCGAGCCGCAGCTTCGCCTCGGACTCGCCACCGGGGTCGGCGACGATCACGATCGGTGTCCCGGGAGTCACGACCGTGCCGACGTACTCGGCGAATCGCCCGTCGAGGCCCACGTTGATCGAACCTGCTAGGTGCCCACGGGCGAAATCCGCCGAGTCACGGGTGTCGATGACCACGGCGCCGTCCGCCTGAGCACCGAGCACCTCGTCGAGCGACAGTGCGCGTGGCGGCTCGGTGTCGAGCAGCTCGCGGTCGGCCTTGTTGAGCCCGGCGTTGAAGCCGAAGTACCCGGGTGCACTGGACTGTCCCTCGGTCACGACTCGGATGAACTCGTCGACGTCCATCGGCGCCAGTGCATAGTTCGTTCCACGTTGTTCACCGATCGTCGAGACCGTCTCGGTGGACAGGTTCTTGCCGCACGCCGATCCGGCGCCGTGGGCGGGGAACACCTTGGTGTCGTCGGGCAAGCTCATCAGCTGTTCATGGAGCGACACGTGGAGGCTCCGGGCCAGCTCGTCGGCGGTCACCCCAACCGAGGCGAGCAGGTCGGGCCGGCCCACATCGCCGATGAACAGCGTGTCACCCGTCAGTACCCCATGGGGTTCCTCGTCGTCGCCGTGTTCCCACACGACGACGCTGATCGACTCCGGCGTGTGGCCCGGGGTCTCGCGGAACTCGAGCACCACGCCCGTGTCGGGGTCGCCCAGCGCGATCCGCTCACCGGTGCGCACGCGACGGATCGGGAACTCGGCCTGGGCGGCTTGCCCGAAGACGATCTCGGCACCAGTCGCCTCGGCGAGCTCGAGGTGGCCCGAGAGGAAGTCGGCGTGGAAGTGCGTCTCGATGACGTAGCGGATGTCGAGACCGTCCACCTCGGCGTCGTCGAGGTAGGTCTGGATGTCTCGGCGTGGGTCCACGACCGCTGCGACGCCGGTGGTCTCGTCTGCGATCAGGTAGCTCGCCTGGGACAGGCAATCCAGGTAGTACTGCGTGAACTTCACGGGTCGCCTCCTTGTGGGGGAACGAGTTCACCATATACCCCTATGGGTATGTCGTCAAACCCCCAGGGGTATCTGCACCTTCTCGTCGGCGGGGCGCGCACGACGCGACGCTGGACTGCGATCAGGTCGCGACGGCGATCGCGCGATCGATCGGGACGTCGCCGGAGTTGAACTCGATGGTCCGCCCGATCGTCGCGGGGGCGGCCAGCACCGCGGCTGCAACCGCTGCGACGTCGGCTCGCGGCACCTGGCCGGGGCTCACTCCCCCACCGCTCTCGATCCGACCGGTGCCCGGATCGTCGGTCAGCCCACTCGGACCGAGGACCGTCCAGTCGAGCCCGCTGCTGCGAAGGTGCTCGTCCGCTGCGGCCTTCGCCTCGGCGTAGGCGTGGAAGGAATGGTCGGCCGGGACCCCGTGGTCCGGCCGGGCACCGAAGTACGAGACCATGACGTACCGCCGGACGCCGGCCGCCGCGGCTGCGTCGATCGACCGGATCGCGGCGTCACGGTCGACCGCAGCGGTGCGGGTCGGGTCCCCGCCGCCCGCACCGGCGGACCACACCACGGCGTCGCGACCAGCGAGCAGCCCGGCCATCTCGTCGACGTCGCAGAGCTCCACGTCGACGACGGCCGGCGTCGCACCGGTGGCGGCGACCTCGTCGACGTGGTCCGGGTTCCGCACCCACGAGGTCACCTGGTCGCCCCGATCGGCGAGCAGGCCTGCGAGGTGCATGGCGACCTTTCCGTGTCCCCCGATGATGACGACCTTCATGGCAGTTCCTCCGCGACCAACGACAGGTGCGACGCTAATGGTGCTGACGGGAGCGGTCCCGGCGGAACAGACTGGCGGCCATGGAACCGGCCCCCGCTGCGCTCGTGCTCGACGCTCGCGGCCTCCGCAAGCGGTTCGGTGCCACTCAGGCCGTCGACGGTGTCGACCTGGCCATCCGGCGCGGGGAACGCGTCGGCATCGTCGGCCCGAACGGCGCCGGCAAGACCACGACCCTGCTGATGCTCCTCGGCGCGATCGAGCCGGACGACGGCACCGTCGAGTTGGTCGGGAAGCGGCTCCCGGACGGCCGCAGCGCGGCGATGGGACGGGTCGGGTTCGCTGCGGGCTACCTTCCACTGCCCGATCGACTGACGGTGCTCGAGACACTCGAACTGTTCGGGACCCTCGCCGGCGTCCGCCATGCCCGACGCCATGCCGAGGAGGTGCTCGCCGAGCTCGACATCGCCCGGCTGGCGCAGCAGCGGGTCGAGTCCCTCTCCTCGGGTCAGGCGACCCTGGTCGGCTTCGCCAAGGCGGTGCTGCACCACCCGGAGCTGCTCGTGCTCGACGAGCCCACCGCGTCGCTCGACCCAGATGTGGCCATGCGCGTCCGTGACCGGCTGGAACGCATGAACGAGGACCACGACGCCACCCTGCTGCTCACCAGCCACGACATGCGCGAAGTCGAGCGCCTGACGTCCCGTGTGGTGTTCCTCCGGGACGGTCGTGTCATCGCCGACGGCCCGCCGGAACAGGTCGTCGCCGAGGCCGGCCATCCCGACCTCGAGACGATGTTCCTCGCCGAGGCCGCCCGACGCCACGAGGACGTGCTGTGAGCGCTGCGTCGCGCCGCCGGATCGGGGCGATGGTCCGGCGGAACCTCCTGGTGCAGTCGCGCAACCCCGGACACTGGTTCCTGCTCATCGTGCTGCCCCTGGTCGACGGGCTGCTGTTCGGATCGATCGGCGTGGCGTTCGGGGAGGGCGACGCGCCGGTGCAGCTCCTGGTGACGGGCATCCTGTTGTTCCACCTGATCTGGCAGCTCACCCTGGCCGGGTCACTCGGGCTGCTCGAAGAGGTGTGGACCCGCAACGTGATGAACCTGATCGCCACGCCGCTGACCGAGCGCGAGTTCATGGGTTCGCTCGGACTGGTGGGCCTGCTCCGCACGATCGTCTCGACCGCGGTCATCGCCGTGGTCGGGATCGGCTTCTACGCCGTGGCGCCCGACACCGCCGGATGGGTGCTGGTGCCGAGCGCTGCGATCCTGCTGCTGTTCGGCTGGGCCGTGACGATGTTCGTGATCGCGCTGACCCTCCAGTACGGCGACAGTGCCGAGGTGTTCTCGTGGGGAACTCTGGTCCTGCTGATGCCGTTGTCGGGATTCTTCTACCCGGTCGAGTCGCTGCCCACCGTGCTCGAGGTGGTCGCCCGTTCGATCCCGCTCACCTACGTCTTCGAGGCGGTCCGGGAGGGCCTCGCCACCGGTACGGTGGCATGGGGCCCCCTGGGCATCGCGGCTGCGGGGACCTTGGCGCTGCTCCTGTTGTCCGGTTGGTTCCTCGACCGACAGATGCGCAGGTTCCGGATCCAGGGCTGGGTCACGCGGTTCACCTGATCCGGCCGCGGGGGTCGATCAGCTCTCGGGGAGCACGCGGGTGTCGGGCGAGAAGGCTGCCCACGCGAACCAGAACGTGTCGACGTGTTCGAGCGCGTCGAGCTGGGTTCCCTCAAGCGGCCCGGAGATGGCGCTGCCGACGACGTTCCAGGTGGATCCGGTCCGGTCGTCGACGAATCCGTCGTCGGTTCGTTCGAACTCCAGCACCTCGCCGTCCACGGTGGCGGCGAACACACCGGTGGCGCCGACATCCCTGCCCCCGTCGACCCTCGATGTCTCGAGCGCGGAGCTCGTGCCGCGTTCAGCCCACACGACCACCGGCTGCCCGTCGAGCTCGGTGTGCAGCACCCCGGCGTCCAACAGCGGCTCGAGCAGCACCGCAGTGGGGTCGATGTCGAGGCCGAAGCCGACCAGCCGTTCCTTGGCAGCGAGTCGGTCATCGACCTCACCGTCGAACAGGAACGGGAACGAGTCCGGGTCGTCGTAGCCCTGGTAGGGGTTCCGCCCGTAGTCACGATCCTCCCCCGTGTCGCGCGACAGCACGAGACCTTCGGGGTGGTCAGCAAACCAGCTCTGCCACGAGATGGTCTGCACCGGCAACCGGTCGAGCCGGTCGCCGGCGAAGACCCCGGCGAGGGCCTCGCCGTTGAAGTGGGCCCACAGCGACTCGGTCTGTCGGTCGTACATGACCAACGAAGAGTTGAAGAGCCTTCCCGATGTGCCGAACGACAGCACCCGGCCATCGTCGAGACGGCGGTCGAACGCGACCGCCGTGTTGCACAACGGGCAGTAGGTGATGGTGACCGGCCGGTCACCGAAGGTGTCGTTCACGATCTCGTGCCACATCAGGATCTGGACCGGGTAGGCACGGGCGTCCCCATCGACCTCGACGGCCAGCACCGGCTCGTCGTCCGCGAGGAAGTCCACGTCACCCGCCTCGTGGAAGACGGGGTCGTCGATCGGTGGGATCCCGTCGGGCGGAGGGCCTCCGGAGCGGATCTCGCTCGTCTCGACGAGCGGGTCCGGCAGCTCCGGGGCGTCCATCGAGTCGAGCGCCGAGGGGACGTCCTCACGTGGGGGCTCCTCCACCTGCGGGACCGGCACCGTCGGAAGGTCACCGTCGCCGGCCGGACCCGACGCCGTGACGTCCTCGTCGGAGGAACACCCAACACCGACCACGACGAGGCCGACAGCAACCAGGAGCAAGCGGGAGGTCATGGACAGCGAACCCGCCGCCACCGCCGCGGGCTTCCCGCTCCCACGAGGACGATGTGGTGATGCTCAGACGAGGAGCGGCGTCGCGGTGCGCGACGACCTCCAGCTGGCTGGTCGGAGGCTCAGCGGTGGTCGTGGGGGACGTCGCCGTGGACGATCCGCTCGCCGAACTCCCGGAGTCGCCGCAACGATTCCTCCGACGGTTCGGCGCGGTGCGCGAGGGCGTGTTTGAGGTCTGCGTAGGTCGCCGCCTCGAGCCCGCAGCGTCGGCACACCTCGAGGTGGGCCTCGACCAAGGGGGCCGTCTCGTCGTCGAGCTCGTCGTCGAGGTACTGCTGGAGCACGGCGCCGACCTCGGCGCAGCTCATCTGCATCGCCATCCGGCGACGACGGATCCAACTCAAGACGCTCATCGTGATCTCCCGGCATCGAAACCGTTGCGTTCGAGACGCGTCCGGACCCGTCGCCGGGCGCGATGGAGGCGACTCATGACCGTTCCCTCCGGAACCCCGGCGACCGACGCGGCCTCGGCATAGGTCAGCCCGCCGAGGTCGACCAGCTCGATGACCTGGCGGAAGTCCTCCGAGAGTGAAGCGAACGCCTCGTCGATCGCCTCGTCGAACGTACGGTCGACGACGTCGGACTCGGCGGTGGCGCCGCCGTCGGCGGTCGGGTCCGGCAGTGCCTGCTGTGCGGCGGTCAGCAACGAGGGGCGCTGACGCCGGTGGCGATTGATCTCGGCGTTGCGCATGATGGTCAGCAGCCAGGCACGTGGATACCGGCCGTCGAATCGTTCGATCGACCGGTAGGCACGCAGCATCGTGTCCTGGACCAGGTCCTCTGCGTCGTGACGGTTGCGGGTCATCGATTGCGCGACCCGGAGGAGGACCTCGATCTCCGGCAACACCAATCGCTCGAAACGGGCAGCCGCGCTCTCGGATGTGGGCGCGTCCGTGTCCATGCGGGTGGGTGAACCCGCTCCCCGTGCACCTTCATTCCGCCCGGCTGCAGTCCGTCATGTCGCGTTCCGCGGAATGTCCAGCGGACGTGCGGCGGTTCTCGGACAATGCTGCTGACGGGGCACCGGAGGTACCGGATCGAGGTCCACCAGTTCGTCGACGGCGCGCTACCCGTCGTTCGTGTCCCCACCCTGGCCGATCACCTCGAGGAGTGTCCCCGGTGCCGGACCGACCTGATGTGGTGGCTGTCGATCCGCGACGCGCTGTGTCGTCTGGCAACCTGCACAGACAACTCGGGCCAGACATGAGCACCAGCCGACCGGCGGGGAATACCGGCGGTCCGCGGAATACCGGCGGTCCGCGACCGGGTTCGTGGGGCATGTTCCTGCGCCCCTCCCGTCTGATGGTCCTGCTCGCGGGGGTGCTGCTCGTTGCGGTTGCCTGCGCAGCGGACGATGACTCCTCCACCAGTGCTGCGGATGGCACCAGCCCTGCCGAGGTCGTCGATCCTGCTGACCCCGTCGACGGAGCCCCGGCGACCGCCTTCACCGCCGACCGTCTCGGCGGGGGCGAGTTCGACGCCGCCGCACTCGAGGGACGCAACACGGTGTTGTGGTTCTGGGCACCGTGGTGCACCACCTGCCGGGCCGAAGCACCCGACGTCGTCGAGGCAGCATCGGAGTTCGAGGGATCGGTCGAGGTTATCGGTGTGGCGGGACGAGGTGACACGGCCGCGATGGAGGAGTTCGTCGAGCAGACCGGCACCGGCGGACTCGACCACGTCATCGATGACGACGGCAGCATCTGGACCCAGTTCGGTGTCGCCGCACAGCCAGCGTTCGCGTTCATCGACGAGAACGGCGAGGTCGACGTGTTCGTCGGCACACTCGGCAACGACGGACTGACCGAGCGGATGCAGGCACTCGCCGCAGGCTGACATGCTCTCCGGCCCCTTTGCACTCGCGCTCGCCGCCGGCATGGCCGCGACCGTGAACCCCTGCGGGTTCGCGATGCTGCCCGCCTACCTGGCGATGTTCCTCGGCGACGACACCACCGGGCGCGCGTCCGGCCGCAGTGTCGTGCCCCGGGCGTTCGCGGTCAGTGCGGTGCTCACCGTGGGGTTCGTCGCCGTGTTCGGACTGTTCGGGTTGATCATCTCGCCGCTCGCGATCCAGGTGGAGCAGTACCTCCCGTGGGCCACGATCGTCATCGGCATCGCACTCGTCGGCCTGGGGGTGGCGCTCGTCGCCGGCCGGCAACTGGCGGTCCACCTGCCCAAGATGGCCAGGGGCGGCACCGACGGGGGTCTCCGGTCGATGTTCCTCTTCGGTGTCTCCTATGCCGTGGCGTCGCTGTCGTGCACCATCGGCCCGTTCCTCGCGGTCACCTCGACCACCTTGGGCGGCCAGAGCGTGGCGTCGGGGGTCGCCGTGTTCGTGGTGTACGCCCTGGGCATGGGCCTCGTCATCACCGCGTTGACCGTCGCAGTGGCGCTGGCCAAGGCCGGGCTCGTGGCACGCCTGCGACGCGTCGTGCCCCACGTCTCGCGCATCTCCGGAGTGCTGTTGGTGATCGCCGGGGTGTACGTGGCGTGGTTCGGTTGGTTCGAGATCCGCACGCTCGCCGGCGGCGACGGCAGCGATCCCGTCATCGACCGTGCGCTCGCCGCGCAGCAGTGGTTGCAGAACCTCGTGGTGTCGGACCGGCCGGTGACCACTGCCGCATGGATCGCCGCGCCACTCGCCGTCCTCGGCGTGGGCGCATGGCTGCTACGGCGTCGCAACGCCGCGCGACCGACAGGTGCAGCCTCGCGACCAGCAGATGCAGGGACCACCGACGAGAGCGAACCGCTCGCCACGCCGTCGGGCTCCGATCACGTCTGACCCACCCGTGTCCCCATCCGAACCGCCCCCCACCAGGAGACCCCCATGTCCAGCGACGCAACGAACGTCCGGAACAGCTCCCGGCACCACGTGGGCGACGGCCTCTCGGCCGTCTTCATCAACTGCACGCTGAAGCCGTCGCCACAGCAGTCCCACACCGAGGGTCTCGCCCGCATCGCGGTCGGCATCATGGAGGCCAACGGGGCGACCGTCGAGATGGTCCGCGCCGCGGACCACGACCTGCCACCGGGGGTGTCCCCCGACATGCGAGAACACGGCGCCGCGACCGACGCCTGGCCGGACCTGCTCGACAAGGTGATGGCCGCCGACATCCTGGTCCTCATGACGCCGATCTGGTTGGGCGACGCGTCGTCGGTGTGCACCAGCGTCATCGAGCGCCTCTACGGCTCATCCGGCGCCCTCAACGCCGACGGCCAGTCCGCGTACTACGGCCGGGTCGGCGGCTGCCTCGTGACCGGCAACGAGGACGGTGCCAAGCACTGCGCCATGAAGGTGCTGTACTCGCTGCAGCACCTCGGATTCGCCATCCCACCGCAGGCCGACGCCGCCTGGCTGGGCGAGGCCGGCCCCGGCCCCTCCTACCTCGACGAGGGTTCCGGCGGCCCCGAGAACGACTTCACCAACCGCAACACCACTTTCATGGCTTGGAACCTCATGCACCTCGCACGACTCCTGCGCGATGCCGGCGGGTTCCCCGCCCATGGCAACCAACGCACGGCATGGGACGCCGGCGAACGATTCGACGGACCGAATCCGGAGTATCGCTGAGGCGCTCAGTCCGCGGACTCGCCGGTTCCCGGCGGCCGGACACGCACGCGTGTGATCTTGTGGCCGTCGATCCCCTCGACCTCGATCTCGAACCCGTCGACGACCACTCGCACGCCGGCGACGGGAATGGTGCCGTGGTGCGCGAGGACCAGTCCCGCGACAGTGGTGACGTCGCGGTGTTCGACGTGTACGCCGTGATCGTCGCGGAGCTCGGCGAGGGTGACCTCACCATCGAGGCTGAAGGAGCCGTCATCGTGGTGGACCGTGCTCGCCCGGTGGTCGGCGTACTCGTCGTGCATCACGTCGGCGATGACGTCGTCCATCGTGACCAGCCCCATGGTGCCCCCGTACTCGTCGACCACGAGGCACGCATGGGTGCGCTCGGCCCTGAACCGGTCGAGCACCTGCTCGGCGCTGGCGGTGGCCGCGACGCTCGGCAACGGGCGGACGAGCGTCGCCGGCGCGGTCGACGCCCGGCGCTGCTCCGCTCGGATCACGTCTTTGATGTGCAGCACGCCGACCACATGGTCGAGGTCGCCGTCGATCACCGGGTAGCGGCTCCGGGGCGACGCCGTGATCCGTTCCACGATCTGCTCATGGGACACCGACACGTCGACCGTCTCGAGCCGACCTCTGGGAGTCATCAGCTCCTCTGCGGTCCGTTCGTCGAGCTCGAACACGTTGCGGATGAGATCACGCTGCATGGCGCCGAGCGCTCCGACCTCGGCGGCCTCGTCGGTGACGATCGCCAGCTCGGCACTGGTGTGCAGCATCAGCCGCTGGTCGGGCTCGGGGATCCGCAGCAGCCGCATCAGTCCGAGCGCGATCGCGTTCAGCACCACCACCACCGGGCGGAAGACGACGGTGAAGCGGCGCATCACCGGGTTCACCCGCAGGCTGACCCGCTCGGGGGACTGGAGGGCGAGCGCCTTGGGGATCATCTCGCCGAACACCACGTGGAGGTACGTGATGCCACCGAGCGCGATCACGAACCCCACGGTGTGCGCCGCGGTCCGTGACAGGCCCCAGTCCTCGAAGGGCCCGTACAGCCATCGAGCGACGGCGGGCTCGCCGTACATGCCGAGCCCGATGCTCGCGAGGGTGATGCCCAGCTGCGCCACTGCGATGTAGCCGTCGCGACCGTTGGTCCGCTCGAACACCGACACCAACCAGTCCGCAGCACGGTTCCCCTCGTCCGCCAACGACTGCAGTCGTCCCGGTCGGGCAGCCACAAGTGCGAACTCGGCGGCGACGAACAGGCCGTTGACGGCGACGAGCGCGACGATCACCAGCACCGGCACGACCACACCCGAGATCATCGGTCGTCCCCGGGGTGCTCGAAGCTGGCGCGAGTCACCCGACGACGGTCCATCGCGTCAACCCGCAACGCCGGCCCGTCCTCGCTCAGCTCGACCTCGTCGCCGACCAGGGGCGGACGTCCGAGCCGGTGCCAGACGAGACCTCCGAGGGTGTCGACGCCCTCGACCTCCAGACGCAGGTCGAACCGGTCGGACAGCTGCGACAACAGCACGTCGCCCCGCACCGAGACCCTCTCGTCGCCGAGGACGATCGGTTCGTCCTCGAGGTCGAACTCGTCCTGGACCTCGCCGAAGATCTCCTCGATCGCGTCCTCGAGCGTCACCAGCCCCGCGATGTCGCCGTACTCGTTGACGACGAGTGCGCAGTGCTGCGCCTCGTCGCGCAGCGTGCGCCACAGGTTGGGGACCGTCAGCACCTCGCCCACGACCACCACGTGCTCGGCGATGGTGCCGACGACCTCGTCCGGCTCGAGTCGGGCATGCACGTAGAGATCCCGCAGGTGGACCACCCCGACGACATCGTCGCCCCGGGTGACGGGGAACCGGGTGTGGGGCCCACCGGCCACACGGGCGAGCGAGGTCGCCATCGGCGCGTCGGCCTCCACGGTCACCAGGCGTGGACGCGGCGTCATGACCTCACGGACGAGCCGACCCTCGACGTTGAGGATCCCGGCGAGCATGTCGCGCTCGGCGACGTCGATGAGGCCTCCCGCTGCACTGGCGCGGTACAGGCGCGCCAGCTCCTCAGGTGAGTGCACGTGGGTGTGGGCGTGTTCGGCCTCGACCGTGCGCAGGCGCAGCACACGGAACGCAGTCCCGTTGAAGAGGGCGACCAGCGGGCGGAACATCCAGAGGCTGAGCCGCATCGGCAGGAGCGTGCCCATGGCCAGCCGCTCGGGGTGCCGTAGCGCGACGGTCTTCGGCAGCAGCTCACCGAGGACCACCTGCACCGCGGTGATGGCGACGAGCACCACGACCACGGCGGCACCGCGACCGCCCACCGGGCCGAGGGCGGGTTCGATCAGCGGGGTCAGCTGCGCCTGACCGTAGGCGCCCGCAACCAGGCTGCTGAGGGTGATGCCGATCTGGCACGCCGCGACGTAGGTGTCGAGCCGGCGAGGGTCGGACATGATCGCCAGCAGTCCACCCGCGGGTACGCTCCCCGACTCGGCGGACTCCTGAACCCGCGACCGCCGCGAGCCGACGGTGGCGAACTCCGCTGCGACGTACAGGGCGTTCAGCGCGATCATCGCCGAGATCGCCAGCACGGGAACGAGGACGGTCACCTGCGCAGCAGCTCCGCCGCCGTCACCCCACGCACTCGCATCGCTCCCGTTCCGTGGTCATGCACCGCAGGCGCCTGTGACGCGACCGTAGCGACTCCCGGTGTCGACCGCGCGACCAGGGACATGGATCGTGCCGACACGGTGTGCGACGATGCCGGGATGCCGACGATCGCCCCTCGGTCGGATCGACACCCCGGCGACTCGGCCTGATCACCGATCGGCGGCGAGTGAGAACCTGACGGGTGCTGCTCGGCGCCGCGATGGTGGGCTCGGCGTGGGTGGGTGCAGGGATCCTCCGCCGGCGGCCTGCAGTGTCGAAGGTCCATCCCGAGCTTCGGTCGCCGCTGCTGTACGCACCGCTGTCGCTGCGCGACCATCGGTCGCTGCAGTTGGGACGAGGACTGCTCGCCGGTCGCACGACTCCAATCGCTGAGGGCGTCGACGTGGACGAGCGGTCGGTCGAGGACGACGACGGCTCGACCCGCGTGCTGGTCTACGAGCCACAGGGTCGGACCCGACCGAGCCCGGCGCTGATCTGGCTCCACGGCGGCGGGTTCGTCATGGGACAGCCCGAGCAGGCCCACGAGTTCGCGAGTCGGGTGGCGAAGGAACTCGGCGCGCTGGTGGTGAACATCGCCTACCGGCTGGCACCGGAGCACCCCTTCCCCGCCGGGCTCGAAGCCGGTCGGGCACCGGCATCGTGCGTTCCGGCCTCAGTCCACCTCGGGCACGACGAATGCATCGCGCTCAGCGGGGTCGTCGAAGCACACGAGTGACCATCCGCTGCGCTCACCGTTGCGCCGCAGCCCCTCGACGCGGTGGTTGCCGTCCTCGAGCACCAATTGCTGAAGATCGGACCGGTACGAGACGATCAGCGGCGGCGGGTCCCACCCGTCATCGATCGACTCCTCCATGTCCTCGATGCGACCGTGGTCCTCGCCGTCGAGCTCCGCGAGCACGGGGTCGCCCGGCGGGCCGATCAGGCGGTGGAGCTGATCGAACGGCAGCTGGACCGGACCGAGCCACCACCGCCGCGGTGAATTCAGCTCGTCGGCGAGTGCAGCGTTGTCACTCCCCGGGCTGCTGAGGAAGTCCGCGACCCACGCAGCCACGTCGTCACGTTCGGCGGCGGCGCGTGCTGACTCGACCGAGAACTTCTCATCCGTTGACATGGGCGGCGGATACCCTGCGCCGGTCGCGATCAACCCCATCAACCACCTGCAACCCACAGGGCAGCGTTCAGGTGCCGGCGAGTCGCTCCAGGTGCCGGGTGTCGTTGAAGGTCCGCAATGTCCAGCGGTCGATCACCGGGTCGTGGTCCCATTCGGTGAGGCCCGTGTTGGTGGGCTGGAGCCGGGCCCCGGTGCCGGGGTGGGGGATGTCGAACACGGTGCGGACCGATGCCTGGATGACCCCGGCGTGGCACACGGCCACCACGGTGCCGTCGACGTGTTCGACGGCCAGACGCTGCATCGTGGCGCGCACCCGTTCGTTGAAGCTGTTCCAGCTGTCGCCGCCCGGAGCGAAGACCCGGTCGGGCTCAGCCTCCATGTCGAGCGGCCCGTACCTCGCCGACCACTCCGCCCAGTCCAGGCCGTCGGCCTCACCGGTGTGGACCTCGCACAGGTCGCAGTCCTGGGCCACCTCGCCGTCGCCGAAGCCCAGGGCCGGAGCGATGATCGTGGCGGTCTCGACCGCGCGCGGGATGACGCTGGCCACCAGGACGTCGGGGCGCAGGTGGCCGCTCTCGGCGAGGTGATCTCCCAGGGCCGCCGCCTGACGGCGGCCGAGATCGGTCAGTCCGGCGCATCCGCGTCGCCCGCCGATGGTCCCGTGGAGACCTGCGTAGGCGTCGCCGTGACGCACCAGGATCAGTCGCACCGGAGCCACGCTAGGACCGGTGGACCGACGCCGTGGCGCGCCATGGCCGGGGCCCGACTCACCCGACCTCGACGAGGAGCTTGCCGGTATTGCCCCCCTCGAACAGCATGCGCAACGCCTCCGGCGCACGCTCGAGGCCGTGAACGAACGTCTCGCGGCCGACGAGTCGCCCATCAGCGACCCACCCGGCCAGCTCGGTGGTGATCTCGGCGAACCGACCCCAGTGGTCGAAGGTGTTGAACCCCTCCATCCGTGCGCGCTGGGTGATCAGCTCGAGGTAGTTCGACGGACCGGGCGGCTTGCGGGGGTCGTTGTACACCGAGATGGCACCGCAGAGCACCACCCGAGCGTGCATCGCGAGCCGTCGCAGGACCGCGTCGAGCATCCACCCGCCGACGTTGTCGAAGTACACGTCGATGCGGTCCGGGGTCGCTGCCCGCAGGGCGTCACCGAACCCCTCGTCGCGGTGGTTGATCGCCGCGTCGAGTCCCAGCCCGTCGACCAGCCAGTCACACTTCTCGTCGCTGCCCGCGATGCCGACGACGCGACACCCCGTGAGCTTCGCGATCTGCGCCGCGACCGAGCCCGTCGCTCCGGCCGCTGCCGAGACGACGACGGTGTCACCGGGCGACGCCGACCCCACGTCGAGCAGTCCGATGTGGGCCGCCATGCCGTTCTGTCCGAGCACGCCCAGCAGGTCGACCGCGTCGACGCCGGGCGGTGCCGGGGTGGTGAACACGTCGTCACGCACCACGGAGTACTCCTGCCATCCGGGCAGCGAAGTCACCAGGTCGCCGACCTCGTAGGCGTCGCAGCGGGTCGCCACGATCACTCCGGCCCCGGGGCTGCGCACGACCTCGCCGATCTCCACGGGCGGGAAGTAGCTGCGCGCCTCGGAGATCCAGGTCCGCACCGTCGGATCGATCGACAAGTGGGTGGTACGCATCAGCGCCTCGCCCTCGTCGAGCTCAGGAATGTCGACCTCATCGGTGGCGAAGTCGTCGTCGGCCGGGAGCCCCTCAGGGCGTCGGGCGAGTGTGATTCGTCGATTGCGCTCCATGGTGGCGAGCCTAGGGACGGCTGGGGGCGGGGACGTGATGCGATCAGATGGCGAAGCAGTCGAACCTGATGGCTCGCTTGCCGAGGGCATCCATGACCCCGTCAGCGACGGCCCCGTCGGCGATCAGGCCGATGTGGCCCACGATGCGCAGCGGGCATTGCGACTGCAGGCGGGCGTTGGTGAAGTTGCCATCCACGCCGTCACGCACGTGGTCGACGCGGGCGTTCAGACGTGCGGCGTTGTCGCGGATGTCGCCGAACCCGGCAGCCCGCAACGGCTCACCGGTTGTCCACGGATCGTCGATCGAAGTCGTCCGCGAGCTCGAGCAGCGCGCCGCGGCAGTCGCCGGAGAAGGCGGGGCCGTGCATCAGCGCGAGCGTGGCCACGTCGAGCTCGGCCAGTCGCCGGATGGTCGCACCGCTCGACGGATGCAACGACAGCGATCCCGGTGCAAGGTCCTCCGCCTCGACCGCGGGTCCCACGATGTCGTCCTCGCTCATGGCCGGGTACTCCCCGTACCGGGTGAAGAGGTCGCCACAGAAGAGGGTCCGGTTCGTCTCGTCGTAGATGACCCCCGCCTCCCATGCGTGCGGCACGTGGGGGGTGTCGATCCACCGCACGATGTGGCCCCCGATGTCGAGCGTCTCACCGTCGGCGAGTGGTCGTGGCGGCCGATCGGCGAGGTCATCGATCGAGACCATGCAGCCGATCTGGGACTGCACCACCGTCGACTGAGGTGCCAACCCCAACCACTCGTTCATCGAACCGCACTCGTCGGACTCGACGTGACCGAAGCCGACCCACCTCAGCGAGTCCGGCTCGATCACGCGGGACACGGCGTCGGCCACGGCCGGGAACAGCCGGCGCGGCCCGGTGTGGAACAGCAGTGGTTCGCCCCCGGTGAGGAGGTACTGGTTGAACGCCACCGGCATGCCCGGCACGACGGTGGTGAGCTGGTGGACGCCGTCGGCGACCTCGGTGACCCTCGTTTCCATCAGAACGGCACCTCCTGTGCGAGCAGACCGGTGCCGGTGGCACGGCCCGAAAGGGTTCGGCAGAACTCCACTGCATCGATCTCGATCACCCCGCCGTCCTCGCCGGCGACGAACTCCCCGCCGGCGGGGCCGGCGAGCAGGAGCGTGAACGGCTTGCCGTGACGGCGCGCCCACTCCGCGACCACGTCGGCGACGATGCGTCCATCGTGATCAGGGGTGAGCTCGAGGCCTCGGCCCGTCGCACGTGCGATGTCGACGCGGTGCATCCACGGGTCGCGGGTGAGGATCGTGTCGAGCAGGTACCCCATGCGCCAGGTCTCGGGCACGCCACCAACCTCCTCCTTCAGCTTCATCGAACGGAACAACTTCGGCGTCCCCGTCCGCCAACGGGCTGCCCGAGGTCCCCGGGACTCGACGAGCGCGATCAGCTCATCGGTGCTCAGCGCGGCGTGTTCGGCCACCTGTTGGGAGGTCATCGAGTCGACCATCGGCTGGCCGGTCCGCTTCGACGCCTTCGACGCGGACCACATGCGTCGCAGCAGCGTCCGGAACGACGTGAAGTCCGACAGCATGCCGACGCTGTGACCAACCATGTCGCGCACGTTCCACAACGCACAGTCGGTCGATGCGCCCCAGTCATCGGCCGACAACGAACGGAGTTGGGTCACGAGGCGTCCGTACTCGGTGGCGGCGAGGCGGTGCGCCTCCTCCCTGGTGATGGCCGGGATGGACCCGACGTCGGTGGTGGTGTTCATGTGGCTCGGTTTCCCTTCGCTGGCGTGGGCCGGGCGTTGCCGCCCGTTGACGTGGTGAGGTGGTTGGCGAACATCTCGACGGCGTCGTCGATGAGGCGGATCCAGCGGTCGCCGCCCGGATCGTTCGAGATCTGCTGGTCCGCGAGGCCGGTGCCCAGCGCGGTGAACAGGTCGATCGAGCGCGGGTCGGTGACCCCACACCGCTCGAGGTGCACGACGATGCGTCCGAGGCTGGCCTCGGAGACGGCGTACGACTCAGGGGACGGCTCGAACCCCGGGATCGTTCGCTGGAACAACAGCTGGTACCGAGCCGGGTCCTCTGCGCAGAACCCGACGAACGCGTGCACCATGACCGAGAGGTCGTGCACGAGATCGCCGGTGAGTTCGTCCCAGGGCTCCATCCGGACGAACTCCTCGGCACCTTGGGCGAACATGGCGTCGTAGATGGCGTTCTTCGAGTCGAAGTAGTTGTACAGCGACGGGGGGCGCATCCCGACCGCACGGGCGATCTCACCGAGTGAGACGGCGGCGAGCCCCTCGGCCCGGGCGATCCGCCACGCCGCCTCGAGGATCTCGGCCTTCGCCGACTCACGGCGTTCGGAACGACGATCACGAACAGGTTCTGCTATCACCATTAGGACTTTCGATGATTGTTCGCTGGTTGTCAACCCCGCGCGCGCAGCAATCTCGAGGCCGGTGGCCCCGGACGAGCGAACCGTACGGATGCGTTGTGGCGCTCGCCGGGCGATGCCCCGGCGCTGGAGATCAGGCGTCTGTGGTCACGCCTCGTCGTCGGTGCCCGGTTCGCCGTCGGCGACCCAGGTGGAGATGACCTCCTCGCAGGGGACGACCAGACCGGCCACGTTGGGGTACCCGGCGTAGGGAGCGAGCATCACGAGCGTCTCCCGCAACTCGTCAGGACTGAGCTCCCGACGGCGCAGCGCGGCGCGTGCCTGGATCTTCCAGGTGTCGACCTGACCATTCGCGGCGATGACACCCATGATGAGCAGGCGGCGGGAGCGGATGTCGAGCGCATCGCGGTCCCAGACCTCGGAGAAGAGGCTGCGGACCATGACGTCGTTGAACGCCATCGTGCCCTCGGGCAGGTCGACCACGTCGCCCGCATACACCTCGCGCAGCTTCGCTGCACCCCGCTCGTAGCGATCTGACTTCTCGGTGGTCATTGCATCCCCTCACGTCGGTCGCGACATCGGGACCCTACCGGCGATGTCCCCCTCTGCGATCGGACCGAACCGTGCCGTGGAACGGACCGATTCCGACTCGATCCACCGCACCGACGTGCAGTGGACTCACCAGCGCTGCAGCACCGCTGGCGAGAGCTCCGCGGGGTCGGGGTGACCCGCCAGCGACAGCGACAGGTCCAGCTCGGCGAGCAGGCAGCGCAGCACGTGCTCGACGCCCTCCTGCCCGGCGAGCGCCAGTCCGTAGAGGAAGGGACGGCCGAGCAGCACGGCATCAGCGCCGAGCGCCAGGGCCTTGATCACGTCGGTGCCGGTACGGATCCCCGAGTCGAACAGGATCGAGGCCCGTCCGCCCACGGCGTCGACCACCGATGGCAGCGCGTCGAGCGCGCCCACCGCCCCGTCGACCTGTCGACCCCCGTGGTTCGACACGATGAGGCCGTCGACGCCATGGTCGACCGCCGCCCGGGCGTCGTCGGGGTGCACGATCCCCTTGAGCACGATCGGGCCGTCCCACCGTTCACGGAGGAACGGAAGGTCATCGAGGCTGAGTCCCGGGTTCGGGAACATGCCGGCCCACAGGAACGTGGCGGCACCCGGGTCCTCCTCCACCGGTCGTTCGAGACGGGAGCGGAACGCCGGGTCGGACAGGTAGTTGGCCACGCCGACGTTGGCGAGGAACGGCAGGTAGCCCCGGTCGAGGTCGGCGGGCCGCCACCCGAGCAGCGTGGTGTCGAGGGTGACCACGAGGGTCTCGTACCCGCTGGCCTTCGCTCGTTCCAGGAAGCTCGCGCACACGTCGGGATCGGTCGGGTAGTACAGCTGGTACCAACGCGAGCCGTCGCCACAGGCTGCTGCGACCTGTTCGAAGTCGTGCGCCGCAGCGGTGGAGTGCACGTAGGTGAGTCCGAGCGCCGCAGCAGCACGAGCGGTCGCCAACTCGCCATCGGGATGGGCGAGGGTCTGCACCCCGATCGGAGCGATCATCACCGGCGCCGCCATCTGGGTACCGAGCACGGTGCACGACAGGTCCCGCTCCACCGCGCCTCGCAGCATGCGCGGCACGATCCGCCACCGGTCGAAGGCCTCGCGGTTGGCACGTGTGGTCGCACCGTCGCCGGCGCTGGGCACGATGTAGCCCAGCGCCTCGGGCGCCAGCACCTCGCGTGCCTGGTCCTCGATCCGAGCCAGGTTCGTCGTCAGCTCGGGCGTGGTGCCGTTCATCATCCCGTCGAGGTAGATGCCGACCTGGAAGTCCCCGTGGTTCGCCATGCCATGAGCATGCCCGATCGCCCATCGGCACATGTCACATCTCGAGGAGTCCTGGTCTTCCCTGACGTGAGGGTAGGGTCTCCGCTCCTTCGGGAACGCCGCGACGTCCAGCTGTGAAGCTGACCGGCTGAGCGTGCAGGCCCCCGATGAACGCACAGCGGATCTCGATCCCCGACAACCGCTGCCCCTGAACACCCAGCGGAAAGCCCTCGATGATCACCAAGCTGTCCACCCCCGCGCCGACCACGTTCGCGCACCGGCTCCGCCACGACTGGTTCGCCAACCCCCGCAAGGACCTCCTCGCCGGTCTGGTCGTCGCGCTGGCGCTCATCCCCGAGGCGATCTCGTTCTCGATCATCGCCGGGGTCGACCCGAAGGTGGGGCTCTACGCCTCGTTCTCGATCGCGATCATCATCGCGTTCGCCGGCGGCCGCAAAGGCATGATCTCCGCCGCGACCGGCGCCATGGCCCTCGTCATGGTGCCGCTCGTGCGCGACCACGGCGTCGAATACCTCTTCGCCGCCACGATCCTGGCCGGGATCATCCAGCTCGCCTTCGGCGCACTCGGTGTCGGCAAGCTCATGCGCTTCGTGCCGCGCTCGGTCATGACCGGCTTCGTCAACGCCCTGGCGATCCTGATCTTCCTCGCCCAGCTCGACCACTTCGTCGGCGGCGGCCCCATCGTCTACGGCATGGTCGCCGGCGGCATCGCCATCATCTACCTCTTCCCCAAGATCACCACCGCAGTCCCCTCACCGCTCGTCGCGATCATCGTGTTGGGCGGCGGCGCCGCGATCTTCAGCCTCGTCGTGCCGACCGTCGGCGACATGGGCGACCTCCCGACCGCACTGCCATGGGTCGCACTCCCCGAGGTGCCCTTCGCCCTCGAGACCCTCATGATCATCCTGCCGGTCTCGTTCACCCTCGCGGTGGTCGGGCTGCTCGAGTCGCTGCTCACCGCGCAGCTCATGGACGACATCACCGACGACGACTCCGACAAGGACCGCGAATCACGCGGGCAGGGCATCGCGAACGTCGCCACCGGCTTCCTCGGCGGCATGGCCGGCTGCGCCATGGTCGGCCAGTCCATGATCAACCTGCGCAGCGGTGGCCGCACCCGACTGTCGACGCTGTCGGCCGGCGTGTTCCTCCTGATCATGATCCTGGTCCTCGGACCGGTCGTCGCAGCGATCCCAATGGCCGCACTCGTCGCAGTGATGATCGTCGTCGCCGTCACCACCTTCGACTGGGCGAGCATCAAACCCTCGGCGGTGCGTCGTGGACCCCGCAGCGAGACCGCCGTCATGGTCGTCACCGTCGCCATCGTGGTGATCACCCACAACCTCGCCCTCGGCGTGCTCGCCGGCGTCGTGCTCTCCGCGATCTTCTTCGCCCGCCGCGTCGCCCACCTCGTCGAGGTCACCAACGTCGTCGACCCCGACCACGAGGTCCGCATCTACCACGTGACCGGCGAGTTGTTCTTCGCCTCCACCAACGAGATGGTCCACGCGTTCGACTACCACGAGGACGCCCCCAAGGTGATCATCGACCTCAGCGACGCCCACATCTGGGACAGCTCCGCGGTCGCCACCCTCGACACGATCGTCGACAAGTTCGAGCGTCACGGCACGGCCGCAGAACTCGTCGGACTCAACGACGAGAGCACGGCGATCCACGACCGCCTCTCCGGCCACCTCGCCTCGCGCCACTGATGGGCACCGAGGACGGGTTCCATCAGATCGGCGCCGTTGCAGATCGCGTGGGGCTGTCGCTGCGAACCATCCGGCACTACGAAGAGGTCGGGCTGGTGATCCCTTCCGGCCGTTCGGGCGGCGGGTACCGCCAGTACAGCGACGCCGACATCGACCGCCTCATGCAGGTCAAGGCCATGAAGCCACTCGGGTTCTCCCTCGAGGAGAGCACGGAGCTCCTCGCTGCTCTCCACGCGGTGGTGAGCGGCACTGCGTCCTCGCTCCAGCTTCGCCGGCTCGAAGAGTTCGCCGAACGAGCGGAGTCGGCCAGCGACCAGCTCGAGTCCCGGCTCCGGGTGGCGCGCGCCTTCGCCGCATCGTTGCGGCGCGATGTCGGCGCCGCCTCGGTGAGCACATCGGGGTGAACGACGAGCGCGGGTGGGCCCCTGTCACTCCGGTTCCGGTCGCGGACGCGAATCGGCGCATCGATGGGCTGGCGCTCGAACAGACCATCGCGATCGTCAGCTCGATGGCGACGGTCCTCGACGCGCGGACCGACGTCTGAGCGAGGCGAGGGGAGCCCTCAGCGGAGGTTCGCCGCCATGGCGTGGTAGCCACCGTCGACGTGGAGGATCTCGCCCGTGATGGCGCGTGCGAGATCCGACAGCAGGAAGCACACCGCGTCGGCCACCGGCGCAGCGTCGTGCACGTCCCAGTGCATCGGGGACCGCGCCGCCCACGCATCGGTCAGACGTTCGAACTCCGGGATGCCACCCGCTGCACGGGTGGCCAGGGGGCCGGCTGCGACGAGGTTCGAACGAATGCCGCGGTGGCCGAGGTCCCGAGCCACGTACCGGCTCGCCGACTCGAGCGCCGCCTTGCACACGCCCATCCAGTTGTAGACCGGCCACGCACCCGCAGCATCGAAGTCGAGCCCGACCAGTGATGCCCCGCTGTCGGGCGCCAGGTCGCGCAAGATGGCCGCCATCACGGCATAGCTGTACGACGAGGTGGTGAACGCTCTGACCACGGCCTCCTCGGGTGCTGCGAGGAAGTCACCGGCGAGTGCAGGCCGAGGGGCGAAGGCGATGGCGTGCAGCGCACCGTCGAGGTGTCCGAGGCGGCCC
>SKRR01000335.1 GCA_007118345.1 Microthrixaceae bacterium
GAACGGAACCTCCCGCAGCAGGGTCGTTCAGGTCGTGTAGTCGGCGTTGATGCGCACGTACCCGTCGGTCAGGTCGCAGCCGTAGACCCGCCATGTCCCGTCGCCGATCCCCAGGTCGACCACGATGCGCACCTCATCACCCGCCAGGTACGACTCGAGCGCCGCGAGCCCTGCCTCGTCGACCGGTGCGGGGTACACCTCGGTGTCGCCGAAAGCGATGCGCACGCGCTCCTGGTCGATGTCGACGTCGTCGCTGCACTTGCCGATGGCCATCGCCACACGCCCCCAGTTGGGGTCGGCGCCGTGCACCGCGGTCTTCACCAGCGGTGAGTTCACCACTGCCTTGGCGACCCGTTTCGCCTGGTCGTCATCGCGTGCGCCGGCCACGTCGACCAGCAGCAGGGTCGAGGCGCCCTCGCCGTCGGACGCGAGCATGCGGGTCAGCGAGGTGCACACCGACCCGAGCGCCGCTTCGAGCTCCGTCGGGTCGACCGGGCCGGCCAGACCGCTCGCGAGCACGGCTGCGGTGTCCGAGGTGGACGTGTCGGTGTCGATGCTCAGGCTGTTGAAGGTCCGGGCCACGACGCCACGGAAGACCGCGTCGAGCTCGGCGGCGGGCACCTCGGCGTCGGTGAACACGAAGGCCAGCATCGTGGCCATGTCGGGCTCGATCATGCCGACGCCCTTGGCGACGCCGACCACCCGGGCCTCGCCCGCGGTGGCGGCCACGACCTTGGGGTGGGTGTCGGTGGTCATCATGGCGGTGGCCACCGCCGCCGCATCGGTCAACTCCGGCGTCGGGGCGGAATCGAAGTGCGCTCGCAACCGGCCGAGGGGGTAGCGCCGACCGATCACCCCGGTCGAGGTGACCAGGACATCGCTGGCAGTGCACCCGGCGACACGGGCTGCGCCCGCGGCCAGCTCGGCGGCGTCGCGACGACCGTCCTCGCCCGTCGCGACGTTGGCATTCTTCGAGACGCACACGACCGCCTGCAGTCGTCCGTCAGCCACGTGGGCACGCGACAGCTCGACGCTCGCACCGGCGAAACGCGAGCGGGTGAACACCGCCGACGCGGTGCACGGGTGCTCGGCAGCGACCACGACCAGGTCGTCGGTGTCGTCCTTGATGCCGACGTTGGCGACGTGGGCGCGGAATCCACGGGGGAGCGGGACGGCAGCGGTCATGCGGGGGAGTCTGGCCGAGCCGGCGCACCGAACGCATCCACGATACCGGGTCGCGGGCCGTCGTCGGTCGGTAACGTCGGCGGCCATGACCTCTCCGTTCGACTCCGCCACCGACCTGGCCGCCGCGCTGCGGGCCAAGGAGCTCAGCCCGATCGAGGCGCTCGACCACTATCTCGACGCGACCGACGCCCTCGACGCGACGCTCAACGCGTTCTCCCTGCGCGACGACGAACGAGCACGCGCCGACGCCGGCGCCGCGGGGGAGCTCATCGCCTCGACGCCCGCCGACGAGCTGCCGCCCTTCTGCGGCGTGCCGATCCCGATCAAGGACCTGAACCGGGTGCAGGGGTGGGCCACCACCTTCGGCTCCCGCTGCACGCCGGAGCGGCCCGAGCCGGCCGACGAGCCGGTGGTCGAACGGTTCCGCCGGGGTGGGTTCGTGCTCATGGGCAAGACCACCACGCCCGAGTTCGGCACGATCTCGGTCACCGAGTCGGAACGGTTGGGCGCGACCCGCAGCCCGTGGAACCCGGCGTTCACCCCCGGTGGCTCCTCGGGCGGCGCGGGTGCAGCCGTCGCCGCGGGGATGGCCCCGGTCGCCCACGCGTCCGACGGCGGCGGCTCGATCCGCATCCCCGCGTCGTGCAACGGGCTGGTCGGGCTCAAGCCCAGCCGCAACCGCGTCACCGCGCTGGTCGAGCAGATGACCGCGGCGTCGACCTCGGGTGTCGTGACCCGGACGATGGCCGACACCGCGGCGATCCTCGACGTCATCTCCGAGTTCGATCCGGGCGCCTGGAACAACGCGCCGCCACCCGCCCGACCCTTCGCCGACGAGGTCCGCGCCGACCCGGGCCGCCTACGGGTCCGCGTCGCGACCACCAACCCGCTCGGGGTGGACGTCACGACCGAGTGCCGTCAGGCAGCGCTCGATGCCGCGGCGCTGTTGTCGGACCTGGGCCACGACGTGGTCGAGGGCGAACCAGCGTGGCCCGACGCCGGTGAGTTCCTCACGGGGTTCCTCACCGTGTGGTCGACCATCGCGGCGGGCATCGAGGAGCTCGACCCCGATCAGATGGAGCCACACAACGGCGCCAACTACGACCAGGCGCTCGCCACCACCGCGATCGCCTTCTCGCAGGCCGAGATGATGCTGCAGCGGTCGTCCCGAGAGCTGACCGCCCAGTTCGGTCGTGACTTCGACGTGCTCGTCACGCCGACCATGGCGGTCGAACCCATCGAGATCGGCGCCATCTGGGAGGGCAGCGACGAGGAGCCCGGCGCGCCGCTGCTCAACGCCACCCCCATGGCGTGCTTCACCGCGATGTTCAACGTGACGGGCCAGC
>SKRR01000080.1 GCA_007118345.1 Microthrixaceae bacterium
CCGGCGTCGGTCCCGACGGACTGCACCTCGCGTCGATCTCGGGTGGGACCGACCTGTGCGGCTGCTTCCTCTGCGGTGACCCCACCAGCGCGGTGTATGCCGGTGAGCTGCAACGGCCGGCGCTCGGGATGGCCGTCGACGTGGCGCGCGACGACGGGGAACCGGCAGCGGCGGGGGAGCGGGGAGAGCTGGTGTGCCGGTCGCCGTTCCCGTCGATGCCGCTCGGTTTCTGGGGCGACGGGCCGCTCGGTCAGGTCGGTCCGCGGTACCACGCCGCCTACTTCGAACGTCTCGAAGGCATGTGGGCCCAGGGCGACTTCGCCACATGGACCACTCGCGGCGGCATGGTGATCCACGGCAGGTCCGACACCACCCTCAACCCGGGCGGGGTGCGCATCGGCACCGCGGAGATCTACCGCCAGGTCGAGCTGGTGTCCGAGGTGGTCGAGTCGCTGGTGTTCGGTCGGGAGGTCGACAACGACGTGCGCATCGTCCTGCTCGTGCGCCTCGGCGAGGGCGTGCAGCTCGACGACGCGCTCGTGGATCGCATCCGGACGCAGGTGCGCACGGGGTGCACGCCCCGGCATGTCCCGGCGGAGGTCGTGCAGGTCGACGACCTGCCACGGACCCGCTCCGGCAAGCTCGCCGAGCTGGCCGTGGCCGACCGGGTCAACGGTCGACCGGTCCGCAACACCACGGCCTTGGCCAATCCGGAAGCCCTCGACGTCATCGCGGATCGGGTCACGAATGGGTGACGTCGATCACATCCGTTGACGAGAGTAAGAATCATTCCTAGTTTGCGAACGGGCTCCATCTGGTGCCCCGACTCGAACACGAGGGAGATTTCCAATGAGAACACGCCTGTTCGGCGGTGTTGTGGCCGGAGCGGTGGCGCTGGTCGCCAGTGCCTGCGTCCCGCCGCCGTCGTCACCCGACCCCACCCCATGCATGCCCGAGGTGCTCTCGGAGGGCGAGGTGGAAGCGCCGGCGGTCGAGTTCGACCACGGCGAACTCGAGCTGTTCGTCGCCGTGGTCGAGGACGATCACGATCACGATCACGATCACGATCGCGATCACGATCACGATCACGATCACGATCACGATCACGATCACGATCACGACCACGACCACGATCACGACCACGACCACGACCACGACCACGACCACGACCACGACCACGACCACGACCACGACCACGACCACGACCACGACCACGACCACGTCGAACTCGATCCGGCCTGCGCGATCCTGCAGGTGAAGGACGAGGCCCTGACCGCCGTTCCCGTTGACCCGGCCTTCGGCTTCCTCGGCGCAGCCGGTTCACCGGTGTGGGTCCTGCCGCAGAGCGAGAACCCGGAGCTGCTCTACCTCGGCTACTCCACCGAGGAGATCGACGACGGCGTCTTCATCGGCGACACGCTGGCCCTCACCATGGTGGACGTCGATGGGCCGGGCCAGTTCGCCGCCTACTCGACCGACTCCTTCGGCGCCCCGACCGTGCTGTTCGATTCGAACGCGACGGGGCCCCAGACCCTCGTCGTCGACGCAGGTGAGCACACCCACGTCAACTGGGCGTTCGGTGAAGCAGGTGACTACACGGTCACCTGGCGGGCGTCGGGCATCACGACCGGTGGTGTTGCGGTGACCTCCGACGAGGTGGAGTTCTCGTACACGGTCGGCTCGGACTGACCGAGGTGGGACCGACCCGCGGTGCGGGTCGGTCCCACCGGATCCCCACCAGCCCCGCGAACCGCGCCACCAGAGGAGCACCATGACCACCCGAACCATCCGCATGACAGCGGCGCTGGCAACCACCGCAGCGCTTGCCGTGCTGGCTGCCTGCATCCCGCCGCCACCCCAGAGCCCGTCGCCCACCACCACGTCGAGCACGTCGAGCACGACGAGCACGACCACCACGGCACCGGCACCACCGAAGCACGTGATGTCGATCGGGCACGCCGACGTGCTCGAGGTCGCCGTCGCCGGCAACTCAGTCGTCCTGCAGATCAAGGACGACAGCAACATCCCCGAACCCGGCACCGTCTTCCGCGACCCCACCGAGACGGTCCTCCATGCCAAGCCGGGCCCCGGGCCCACTGGTTCAGAGCTGGCCGTGCCGGCAAGCCCCGCCTTCAGCTTCCTCGGCGATCCCGGAGATCCGGTCTGGATCCTCCCCGAGGTGCAGAACACGAACCTGTTGTGGCCGGGGTTGTCGACCGAGCGCATCGCAGGTGGTGTGCTGCAGGGCAACCAGGTGCAGGTTCACCTGGACGCCGTCACCGGGCCCGGATCCTTTCACCTCTACAACGTCAGCGCGTTCGGCGCGCCGGTCATCCGCTACACGACCGACGAGCCGTTCCCCCAGACGATCACCACGTCGAACAACACCCACGCGCACTACAGCTGGGCGTTCACGGCGGCCGGCAGGCACACGCTGACCTTCCGTGCCACGGCGACCCTCGCCAACGGCACGCAGGTCACCTCGGGCCCCGTCGACTACACGTTCGTGGTCGGCGAGCTCCCC
>SKRR01000284.1 GCA_007118345.1 Microthrixaceae bacterium
GACATCCCCACGAGGTCCGCACCGAGCGTCCCCATCGCCCGGATCTCGGCGGGTGTCTCGAAGCTGCCGCCGATCACGCCGGCGTACACCCCCTCGGTCAGGTCGGTGCGCTCGGTCAGCAGTCGGCCGCGCCAGGCGCGGTCGTAGAGGTCGGACAGGTCCACGAACCGACCGCCGGGTCCGTCCGGGGGAGGATCGCCGATCATCGGATTCGTGCCCGTCAGGTTGAGCTGATCGCGGATCAGCACCGTCGACCCCACCTGGGCCGCAGGGTCCAGGCACCCCGCCGCGTTCGTCAGGATCACCGAGCCGACGCCGGCGCGCACCGCGCTGCGGCACAAGTGGACGACGTCCGAGGCGCCGTACCCCTCGTAGAGGTGGACGCGGCCGACCACGACCAGGATGCGCCGACCGTCGGGAGTCTCGATCGAGCGGACCTCGCCCGGGTGGCCCGGCGCCGTGGTGGGTGCAGCGGCAGGGAGCTCGCGCACGGGCAGCCGTGCGACCACCTCACCGAGCGCATCGGCGACCCCGGCCCACCCGGAACCCAGCACCACGGCCACGTCGTGGTGGTCGAGGCGGTCGACCAGGACGCCGGCGGCGTCGTCGGCCAGGCGCCACGGTGAGGTGGATCTGCTCATGCCGGTCAGCCTCCCACGACGTGTCCCCGTGCTGCCCGACCGGTACCCTTCATGCGTCGGCGGGATCGACGAGCCACGGGAGCGGACGGTGCAGACGATCGAACGGCCGGGCGCACCGCCGCGTGCTCCCCGGGGGAAGGGCGACATCGCCGGCATCGTCGCCGGCATCGTCCTGTTGCCCGTGCTGCTGTTCGCCATCTTCACCCAGTGGGGCGTGCTGATCGCACTGATCGTGGCGGTGCTCGCCGGAATCGGCATCTGGGTGTGGAAGCGCGACTTCCTGTTCATCGAGGTCGTGGCGTTCCTGATCCACTTCGACGGGCTCGCGGTGGGGCCCATCTCCATGGGCAGGATCGTCGCCGCGATCATCGCGGTGATGCTCGTGGCGAAGCTCGTGGGTGGGTGGCGGCCCCCCGCGGTGCCGGTGTGGCACTGGGCTCCCGTGTGGGCGCTCACCACCTGGGCGGTCGTCAGCGGCCTCTGGTCGGCCGAGGTGGGCGGCTTCCTGTTCAACAGCGGGGTCTTCGGGCTGGGTGTCGCCTACTTCTGTGTGACGGCGCTGCTGCTCGAGAACCACCGCATGATCCAGCAGTTCCTCAGGGCGTACTGGGTGGGTGGCCTCGTCGGCGCCGCGGCCGGCATCCTCGCGCTCTTCCTGGGAACACGTTCGGTGGGGATGGGCGCCGACGCCAACCTGTTCGGCCTCCTCGCCGCGTCGATGATCCCGCTGACGATCTACTACCGGCGGCACGCTCCGACGGACCTGCACCGGTGGGCCTACACCGTCGCCCTCCTGGTCGTGCTCTTCGGTGCCGCTGGCGCCGGAAGCCGCTCGGGGATGATCGGCGCCGGGGTCGCGTTCGTCGGCAGCCTCGTCACCCGCCCGGGCATCAGCATGGCCCGCCGTGTCGCGGTCTCGGTCCAGGCGGTTTTGCTGACCGCCATCGGTGCGGCCGGCGCGCTGCTGCTGAATCCGCACACGGCGGTGCGCGGGCTGCACGACCGGGGCGCCGGCCGCCTCGACCTCTGGCACGTCGCCACCGAGCTGGCCAAGGACAACCCTTTCTGGGGCTACGGGTTCGGGCAGGTCCGGTCGCTCATCCCTCCGCATCTGCTGGTGACACCGGGCAGCGAGCGCCTGAACGAGCTCCGTCCCGACGTCAACGCCCACCACACGTGGCTGGAGATCTGGGGCGACCTGGGCGTGATCGGCCTGCTGTTGTTCGTGACCATCTACGTCGTGGCGATCGTGGGGTTCCTGCGCCCGCGCTGGACCCACACCCGCGAGCTCTCGACGATGCTGATGGTGATGATGCTGCCGGTCCTGACCGGATCGTTCTTCCTGCCGCTGCTCAACAACAAGCTCGCCTGGGCGCTGATCGGCATCTCCGCGGCGCTCCACGTCCCCTCGGTGCGGGCCAGATGGGGGGGACGCTGGGGCGGGCGTCACGACGCCACCGCCCTGCCGGCGCAGGCGGGGAGTGCTCCGCTGCCCGTGGTGGCACCGGTGGGATCCGCCGTGCCGGCGATCGCGCCCCGGGACGTGTCACCCGAGGGGCCGCGAGGCGTGTCGGCGGTCGACGAAGCGTGGGAGCCCATCGAGCTCGCCCGATGGGACCTGCGGATCAGTCGCCGCCACCGGGTGGTGGTCGTGGCGGTGGCAGTGTTCGCCGGTCTCCTCGCCGGTGGGGTCACCTCGAACCTGCCGAGCACGTGGACCGCCACTGCCGGTCTGATCGTGCCCCGACTGGACGAGGGGCAGGTCCGCACTCCCGTGCTGGTGCAGCGGACGCCGTTGCAGGGCGTGCTCACGATGGGGATGTCGGGAGCCGTCGCGCAGGAGCTGCGCGAGCGGTCCGGGGTGGACCTGTCGGTCGAGGAGGTGCGCGACAACCTCTTCGTCACCCGCCCGAGGATGGGCCTCTACCTCGAGCTGCACTACTCCGACGTCGAGCGTGACCGGGTCGACGCAGTGGCACCCCACCTGCTCCCCGCGTTGGCGGCGGTGTACGACGGCGTCCGGGAGTTCGCGCTCGATGAAGCGACGAACCAGCTCCGACCGGTGCTTCCGGGCGAGACGCGCATCGACCCGGGCCCCCGCTACCTGCCCGCCTACGACGAAGTCGGCGTCAGCGAGGACGGGCACAGCGCCGTCTGGTCGACGCTCGTCGGAGGCGCCGCAGCCGCCATGGCCGCGCTCGGCGTCGTGCTCGTCGGACAGCGCCGGCCCCGGGTGACCGCACGTGACGACCTGCGACGGCTCGTGGGCGTGCCGGTCTGGGCCCATCTCGGAGGTGGGGACCGACGCTCACCCATCACGGTCAGGCAGTACGACGGCGTGCTCACCGCGGCACGGGACGGCGCGCCGATCGAGGTCGATCCGGTCCGTTTCCTGGTGACGTCCCCAGTGGGCGACCGCGCCGTCGACGCGCTCGCGATCGGCCTGGCGGCGCGGCTGGCTCACGAGGGGCGACGGGTGCTGCTGATCGACGGCCGCGGCCGACGGCTGGGTCCGGTCTCGCGTCTCGGACGCAGGGACCGACCGGGTCTGCGCGACGTGGGCGACGGTCGTGTCGACCTCGAGGCCGCCATGTCCGCGGTGCCCCGGTCCCGGCTGCCGCGCCAGCTCCGGCTGGGCGCCGACGAGGAGGATCGGCTCCGCTTCCTGTCGGCGGGGCAGGGGACCAGCCCCTCGGAACCACTCCCACTCGACGTGCTCGACCAGCTCGACGACGACGTCGCGGTGGTGCTGTTGGGACCCTCGATCCTCGACGCCTCCGGTGCGGTCGCGGCACTGGCGTGGGCCGATGCCACGGCGCTCGCCGTCTCCGATGGCCGCACCACCACCGCTCATGTGGTCGACGCCGCCGATGCGGTGCGCACCTACGCGCCGGGCCCCCACGGCATCGTCGTGCTCGGCCGCTGAGCGAACCGGCCGCTACGGTGCCTCCGTGCCGACGAACCGCACCGTGGCGAGGAACCGTATCGAACCGGCCGAGGCCGACGACCTCCACCCGGGGCCGTGGGTCGACCAGCACTGCCACCTCGACCTCGGCGGCCGCCACCTCGGCGAGGGTCCCCGAGCCGATGGCGTCCCGACGCCGGGTGAACTCGTCGCGTCGGCGCACGCGGCCGGTGTGGTGGCGATGATCACCGTGGGCACCGACGTCAACGACTCCGCGGCCGGCATGCGCCTCGCCGACGAACTGGACGGAGTGTGGGCGACCGCCGGAGTGCACCCCCACGAGGCCGACGGCGGCACCGACGGCCTGCGCGGGCTGCTCGAATCCGGCGCAGCGGTGGCGGTGGGGGAGTGCGGTCTCGACCACCACTACGACCACTCGGCACCCGAGGCGCAGCGTCGCGTGTTCGTCGAACAGATCGAGCTGGCCAACGAGCTCGACCTGCCGCTGGTCATCCACACCCGTTCGGCGTGGGACGAGACCTTCGAGCTGCTCGATGCCGTGGGCACGCCGCGGCGAACGGTGTTCCACTGCTTCACCGGCGGCCCCGATGAGGCGGCCGGTTGCGTCGACCGTGGTGCCATGGTGTCGATCAGCGGGATCGTGACCTTCCCGAGCGCCCAGGACATCCGCGACGCCGTCATCGCGACACCGCTCGAACACCTCATGGTCGAGACCGACACGCCGTTCCTCGCGCCGGTGCCCCACCGGGGCCGGCCGAACCGGCCGGAGCTCGTGGCGCTGGTCGGCGCCGCGGTGGCCCGACTCAAGGGGGAGGAGATCGGCAGCGTGGCCGCGTCGACGTCCGCTGCCGCCGCGGCCTTCTACGGGCTCGACGGGCTCGGTCTGACATGAGGGTGTCGGACCTCCCGCCCCGGGTCCTGCTCGCTGCCGCCGTCACCGTCCTCGCGGTGGTGGTCCTCGGCGCGCAGACGGTGTTGTCGGGTGGCGACGGCGCCGGTGAGGACGCGGGCGGCGGGCCGACCACCACCGAGCTCGACGCCTCGGTCGACTCCACGACCGCCGGCGACGAGCCGGCGGTCGCCCCCCCTCGACCGGTGGAGGTGCAGCCCGACTGGTACCCGAAGCGCAGCAGTCGGTACTCCGACCGCAGTCCCGAGGCATCGATCACGACCGTCCCGCCCGCACCGGAGAGCTGACGAGGTGCTCGGGGCGCGGGCGATCGACGAGCTGCTGGAGCGCCACGGCCTGGGGGCGCGCCGGTCGTTGGGTCAGAACTTCGTCGCCGACCCCCAGATGATCGGACGCATCGTCACACTCGCACGGGTCGGGGTCGGCGACCACGTGATCGAGGTGGGCCCGGGACTGGGCTCGCTGACCGCAGGGTTGGCGGCGACCGGTGCCGAGGTCGTCGCTCTCGAAAAGGACGGCTCGTTGCTGCCGGCGCTGGCAGAGGTGCTCGGTACGTCGCCGTCGGAACGGGTCCGCGTCGTCGAGGGCGATGCGTTGACGGTCGACTGGTCCCGGTTGCTGGCGGGGCACGATGACTGGGTCCTCGTGGCGAACCTCCCCTACAACGTCGCGGTTCCGATCGTGCTCACCGTGCTGGCGACGGCGCCGATGGTGCGGCGTGGCCTCGTGATGGTCCAACGAGAGGTGGCGGAACGTCTCGTCGCAGGTCCGGGCGGGCGAACGGTCGGCATCCCGTCGATCAAGGTGGCGTGGTACGCGTCGGCCCGTCTCGTCGCGACCGTGCCGCCGGAGGTGTTCGTGCCCCGTCCACGTGTCACCTCGGCGCTGGTCGAGCTGGAACGGCGCCCTCCACCGAGGGATGACGTCGCCGCCCGGGACGTGTTCGAGCTCGTGGACCGCGCGTACCGCCAGCGGCGCAAGATGCTGCGGTCGACGTTGGGTGACCGGGTGGCTGCCGCTGCGTTCGAGCGAGCGGGGGTCGATCCCACGGCGCGACCCGAGGAGCTCGACGTCGCCCGCTGGGCGGCGCTGGCGGGCGCAGCAGCCGAGTGACGGTAGGGTCCGAACCCGTGGCGGTCACCCTCGAGGCCCCGGCGAAGCTCACCCTGTCGCTGGAGGTGATCGGCGTCCTCGACGACGGCTACCACCTCATCGACGCCGAGATGGTGAGCCTCGACTGGGGTGACCACCTCGAAGTGGGACCCGGTGACGATCTCGTCGTGGTGTCCGCCGGCGTCGAACGAGCAGCGGCTCCCGACGATCTGGTGGCCCGTGCGCTGCAGGCCTGCGGTCGACACGCAGCGGTGCGCCTCCACAAGGTGGTGCCCCCCGGCGCAGGCCTGGGTGGTGGGTCGTCGGATGCTGCGGCGATCCTGCGGTGGGCGGGTGAGCTCGACCCCGCCGTGGCGGTGGGCCTCGGAGCTGACGTGCCGTTCTGCGTCCGTGGGGGTCGCGCACGGGTCACCGGGATCGGCGAGCAGGTCGAGCCGCTGCCGTTCCTCCCACAGGTCCTCACGCTGTGCACCCCGCCGTTGCACTGCTCCACCCCACGCGTCTACCGGGTGTGGGACGAACTCGGCGGGCCGCGGGGCGATCACGGCAACGACCTCGAGCCCGCAGCCCTGGCCGCCTACCCCGAGTTGGCGGCGTTCCGTGACCGGTTCGCCGAGAGGACGGGGCGTCGTCCCCGGCTGGCGGGCAGCGGAGCGACCTGGTTCGTCGAGGGGGAGCATCCCGGTCCGGGGCACCTGGTGGTGCGGACCCTGCCGCCGCACGAACGGTGAGGATCAGCCGGACAGCGCGGTCATTCGCCGCGCAGCGTCACTTGCCGCGGGCGCGACGTTGGTGCCGCGTGCGTCGCAGCAACTTCTTGTGCTTCTTCTTCCGCATGCGCTTGCGGCGCTTCTTGATGAGTGAGCCCATGGCGGAGAGAACACTAGGTGCCGCCCGGCCGGAGCTCAAAACGGCGACCGGTGGCGTCGGGCACCGGTGCGATCGCGCCGATCGCCCGGGGTTTTGGATCGGTTCCTCTGGACCGTAGGCTGCGTCGTCGGCCGGTGTGCCGATCTCGACGATGCGGGTCCCGGACGGGGCCCGGTCGGCCGAGCGTCCGACATGGGAGCGAACGTGGACAACCGAGGTCGTCAGACCCCGATGCGAACGACCGGCGCGGAGGTCGCACCGTACAGCGACAGCCAGATGCCTGCGATGGAGATGCGCCGCTCGGCGCGCCTGACTCGCAGCCAGGTCGTGATCGTCGTGGTCTCGATGCTGGTGGTCGCCGCCATCGCCGGCGTCGCCGCAGCGGTCAACCCGCCCGTCTACAACACGACCCGCTCGGTGCTGGTGCTGTCGGGTGCCAACCCGAACGACAACGAGGTGCTCACACGTGCCCTCGAGTCGTTGGTCAACTCCGACGGCCTCGCGGCGGAGATCCAGCGCCGTGGTGAGCTGCCGCAGTCGATCGACCAGATCGGGGCCATCGTCAGTACGAGCCGCTCGCCCGAGTCGGCGTACATGGACATCATCGCCACGCATCCCGACCGCGAGGTGTCCGAGGCGGTCAGTGCGCAGGTGATCCCTGCACTGAGCAGCGTGTTCGAGTCGGCCCAGCGGGACCTTCCCGTCGAGCAGCGCCTGACGGGCCCCGTGTTCCAGGAGGTCTTCCAACGACCGCTGCAGAGCACCTCGACCTTCCCCATCTGGTTCGCCGTGCTGTTCGGTGCCCTGCTCGGTGGGTTGGTGCCCTTCCTGATCTTCGTGGTGCGCAACCTGCGGCGCCCCGTGGTCGAGTCCGTCGAGGACGTGACCGACGCCCTCGACCTGCCGATCCTCGCCAAGGTGCCCGCGATCGGTGCGCGCAACTCGAGCCCGCAGGACGCGGTCGCCGGCGTGGTCACCGCGGTCGAACGCCTCGCCCCGAACGAACCGATCCATCGCCTGGTGCTCGTCGGCGCGGGTGACGGCACCGATCGGGCGAACCTCACGCTCGCCCTCGCCTGCACCGTCGCCCGGAGCTTCGGCCAACCGGTCGCGGTCGTCGACGCCGATCTCGAGGAGGCGACGCTCTCGCACATCGCGCAGGCGGGCGACGTGGCGGGTCTCGCCGAGTGCCTCGCCGGTCAGCTCGACCCGGAGACGGCGATGATGCCGCTCGGCGCCGATCGACTGCCGGGTTCGTTGCGGGGCATCGAGGCCCCCGAGGGGATGGTGCGGCTCCTGCCCGCCGGAGTGGACACCAGCCGCAACATCCTGCGGATGCGCACGAACTTCCACCGGGTGCTCGACGCACTCGCCGGCCGCTACGTCGTGGTGGTGAACGGACCCCGCCTGCCCGGGCCGGTCCCGGCATCGCAACTGCTCTCACTCGCGGACGCCACCCTGATGGTGGTCGCCGAGGGAGCGACGAGCCTCGACGACGCCCGCTCGGCGGGCGACACGCTTCGCTCGTTCGGCGGGGGCTCTGCGGGCGTGATCGTGCTGCGGCGCTGATCCGTGGCCGACCAGGGCGGACCGGGGGGCAGCCGGTCGTCGGGGCCCGAGCCGTCCGATCGGAACGAGCAGTTCGAAGCGAGCGAACCGACCGGCGAGCCGTCGGTCGGTACGGCGGCGTCCCGGGGCTTCCTGTGGGCGAACCTGGGGGTCTTCACCCGGTACGCATCGGCGCTGGTCCTGGCTGCGGCGCTCGCCCGTCTGCTCGACCCGACCGAGTACGCCGTGATGGTCACCCTCATGGTGGTGACCTTCTACTTCGACAACGCGCTCGACCTGGGCATGGGCGCCGCGCTCGTGTACGAACAGGAGAAGGGGATCACCCACCGGGTGCAGGTCGCGTTCACGACGACCATCGGGATCACCGCCGTCCTGGCCACGGTGGCGTTCCTGGGGGCGCCGTTCATCGGCAGCCACTTCTCCCTGCCGGGCTACACGACGATCTTCCGGTTGCTCGCGGTCGTCGTGGTCCTGTCGGGCTGTGCGGCGATCCCCTGGTCGCTGTTCATGCGATCGATGGACTTCAAGCGGCGCGCCATCGTCGAGGTGGTCCGTGACCTGACACGGTTCGTGCTCACCCTCGGGCTGGCGTTCGCCGGGTTCGGCCCATGGTCGGTCATCATCGGGCTGATCGCCGGCTACTTCATGTGGGCCACGATGACGTGGTACTTCCTGCACTTCCGACCGACGCTCGCTTGGGACCGCTCGATCGCCGGTGAGCTGTTCTCGTTCGCATGGCGGATGGCTGGCACCAGGTTCCTCGGCGTGCTGTCGCTCAACGGCGACTACGTGATCGTGGGCAACCGGCGCCCCGACGAGTACCCGCTGTACTACCAGGCCTTCCGGTTGCCGGAGTTCGTCATGGGTGCGCAGCTGAACGCCATGTCGGCGGTGCTGTTCCCGATGTACGCGCGGATCCGCTCCGAGGGGCGTGTGGCGATGGCGGACGCGCTCTACCGGGCGATGCGGTTCGTGGCGTTGTTCTCGATCCCGGTGGGTCTCGGCCTGGCGCTCGTGGCCCGCGACGCGATCCTCCTCATGTACGGCGAGGCCGCCGATGTCACCGTCATGACCATGCAGGTCCTGTCGCTGACCGGCTGTGTGGTCGGCCTGGGCTTCGCCACCGGCGACCTGCTGTTCGCCATCGGCCGGCCCGGCGTGATGGTGCGCATCAACATCGTGATGGTGCCCGTCATGCTCGTCGCCATGTGGTTCGTCGCCGGTGAGGGCATCGTGTGGGTCGCGGTGGTGCACCTGGTGGTGGCGACGGTGTTCACCTTCGTGCGTCAGGTCGTGGTCAACCGGATCGTGGGGGCGAAAATGGTCCAGGTGGCCGGGACCCTGGTGCCGGGTCTCATCGTCGGCGCATGCGTCACCGCGTTCGCCCTGCCCGTGCGGTTGTGGACTACGACCGGGTTCGTCCCGATGCTGGCCATCGTGGCCGCCGGGAGCCTCGGCGGCGTGCTCGGGCTCGCTCTCAGCCCCTCGGCGCGTGAGCAGATCGCCGAGCTCGTCGCAAAGGTCCGGGGTTGATCGACCGGGGCTCGTCGCGTTCAGTCGCCGACCGGGGTGCGTTCGGTGCGTGCCGCCCGACTGCGTGCAGCCGTCCGCAGCGCAGCCGCCCGGAGTGCGGCCGTCCGCAGGGCCAGCGCAGCGACTGTGCCGTGCGGCGCTCGCACCCGGACGACCTCGCGCCGGCCGGTCGCCCAGTCGGACTTGTAGGACTCGTCGCCACGCAGCAGGTCGTACTCCACCGCGCCCGTGTCGGC
>SKRR01000320.1 GCA_007118345.1 Microthrixaceae bacterium
CGCTCGCAGTCGGTGGCGGCTACGTGGCGGGCGCCGTGCTGTTCTTCCGGGCAGTGCGCGAATCGCGCTGGCACGTCGTCGCCGTGGTGTTTCCCGCCGCAACGGTGCTGACCGTACTGCTCCTCGCTGCGACGCTGCTGCACTGGGAACTGTTCAGCCACGGGCACGTGTCGTTTTGGACGTGGCTCGTGGTCTACCTGGTCACCCCGGTGCTGCTCCCGGTCGTTTGGGTGGTGAACCGCCGTCGCGATCCGCGGCGTCCCGCCTCTGGCACCCCGCTGGTGCCCCGCCCGGTGCGGATCGTCGTGGGGGCGGCCGGCGCGGTGCAGCTGGTGGTGGCGCTCGCGTTCTTCGTGCACCCCGCCACTGCGATCGCGGTGTGGCCGTGGGACCTGTCGCCCTTGACCGCTCGGACCATCGCGGCGTTCCTGGCGTTCATCGGGGCGTTGTGGCTCGCGTTCCTCGTCGAACGACGGTGGAGTGGCCTGCGTCTGCACGTCGAAGGCGCCACGCTCGGCCTCGCGCTCGTCGCCCTCGGCACCGCGCGGGCCGCTGGCGACTTCAGCGGAAGCCCCGCGGAGACCGGGGTGTTCGCGGTGCTGCTCGGCACCACCATCGTCGGCCTGCTCGCCCTGCAGATCGGCATGCGACGGGTTACGCCCCACGACGCGCCCACGGGTGGAGACACCACGACCTCTCCGGTCGACGACGGCGCGTCGTGAGCGCAGGTGCTGCTATGCCCTCAGGTGCCGCAAGCCGAATCTGTGTGCGCTGCGCGGCGTGTGGCTTGACGTCGCAGCGTGCCTCGTAGCACCCGAACGAGCGATCCGGGGCGGACCAGCTGGGTGGGTGGGTCGAGCAGGCCCATGACGCGCTGGAACGTGGTGCTGAGGTGCGGGTCATGCGCCGCAGCCGCGTGCAGCCGCGCGGCGTAGGCGTTGAGGACTCGAGTCCGCAGGCTTCGTGGCCCCTCGACGCAGTCGAGGGCGAGGTCGGCGGTCGTGGCGAGGTCCCAGGCGGTGTCCAGGGTCGGGGAGATCTCGGCGAACCAGCGGGCCGCGTCGGGCACGCCCCGCTCGGAGAGCAGGCGGCGCAGGGTCACCGCCTCGAGGGCGGCGACGCTCATGCCCTGGCCGTAGATCGGGTTGAAGCTGCACACCGCGTCGCCGGCGACCAGCAGGCCGGCGGGAAAGGCGTCGAGCCGCTCGTAGCGGTGTCGCCGGTCGGCGGGGAAGCGGAAGCCGGTCGGCTCGTCCAGCGGCTCGCCGGCGTGCAGGGCGTCGGCGAGGTCGCCGACCGGCAGGTGCGCGGCGAAGGCCTCGAACCCTTCCGGGTCGAGCGGTGGCCGGGTGTCGCACATGCCGAACAGGGTGACCACCCACCGGTCGCCCTCGATGGCCATCAGCACACCACCGACGGCCCCGTCAGCGGTGGGGCCCACCAACAGATGGCGGTCCCCGCCGAGCACGTCGGACGGCAGCCGGTAGTGGCGGGTGGCGTAGCGCACGTCCACGTCGAGCTGCTCGAGCGGCGGGGCCGCGTAGCCGAGCTCCTCGAGCCACCCGGGCGTCGGAGACCGGCGCCCGGAGCAGTCGACGACGAGGTCGCTGGTCAGCGTCGCCTCGTGCGCCGGATCGTCGGCGCGCTCGCGGATGCGGACGCCGACGACGCGACGCCTGGCGTCGTCCGTCTCCAGCCCGCGAACCTCGACGCCCTCGCGTAGCTCGATCGACGGGTGGTCCAGGACGTGCGCCCGGACGCGTTCCTCGACCAGCGGCCGGCTGGCGGCTACCTCCGAGGCGCCGGTGTGCGCCGGGGCCAGGCGGTGCCCGTTCAGACAGGCCCGGACCCGCTCCGTGGGCACGGTCCGGGCGCCGGCGGCGACCAGGTCCTCGTGCAGCCCGGGTAGCAACGACTCCAGCGCGAGCGCACCGGCGGGCAGCAGGACGTGGATGTGGCGACCCTGGGGGACCCCGCCACGGGGGACGGGCCCGTCCGGTGGGCGGTCGCGGTCGAGCACGGTGACCTCGTCGAAGGTGTCGGCCAGCGCCCGGGCCGCGCACAGCCCGGCCATGCTCGCGCCGACCACCACGGCATGACCTGGGTCGGACCGATCGTTGTCGCGGTGTCGAGCGTGACGTTCGCTCACGGCATCTCCTCTTCGTCGTCGGACTCGTGCAAGGGGGCGGGGCTAACGTCGTGGAGACGGTGTCGTGGGCGTCGTGGGCGTCGTGGGCGTCGCGGTCGTAGTCCGCTGCGGTCGTGGCACGGGTCGTGACCTACTCGGCGGGACCGTCGGACGCGACACCGCGGTCGAGGCACCGGTCCGGGCCGGCCGCGGCAGGATCCGGCGCGGGTCGGCTGGACACGAGACAGAAACGAACACGTTTTCGGGAATGCTGTTGTTTTCCCTTGAGACGGCGGCTAGGCTGCGGTCCATGACCGCACCGACCTCCCACCGACTCTCGCCCGCCATTGGTCGCGGGCCGTATCGCCGTGC
>SKRR01000353.1 GCA_007118345.1 Microthrixaceae bacterium
CACCCGAGACCTTCAGCTGCCAGTCCGTGCAGACCGCCAGCAGGTCATCGTTGAGCGGCACGAACTGCGAGTGGAGCACCTCGACACGGCGGCGGGCGCCACGTGCGTCGAGCTCCGCGGTGAGCAACTGTTCGCCGCGACGGCGGCCCGCCGGTGCAAGGGCCCAACGCGGCGTCCCGACGGTCGACGCGGTTCGGTGCACCCAGTTCTCCGACGCTGCGCGGTGGAGTTCCCTGCGGACCGCTGCCACCGGCGCTCCGCACCGCTGCGCGAGGACGGACGTGTCGGCGGCGCCGACCAGCCGCAACTGGTGCAGTACCGCCGCGGACAGGTGGTGATCCATCCGCGGCGATGTTACCGGAGCCGACTCGCAGCTCCGGGACAGCCGACGGCCGCCCCGGAGCTGGATCACGTGGCCGACGAAGGAGGGTCGTGTGCGATCAGGCGCTGCGGAGCTCCGCGTCGCTCAGCGCGAACTGCTCGTACTCGTCCCCTGTGTCCACCCAGTCCTCGAACTGGATGACGCCGATGTCCTCGAAGCGGTGCCGCAGCCACTTGTCGTTGCGGTCGAGCAGGCCGAGCTTCTTGCAGTTCGGGACGATCTTCGAGAAGAGCATCATCTGGAACATCTCGCGCGTGGGAGTCCGCATGACCAGCTCGATGGCCTCCTTCACCGGTACGTCCATTCGCTCCCAGACCTCCTGCTGGAGGAACCGGTCGCGCATGCGCACCGCTGCTTCGAAGGCGAACTGCTGACGCTCGAAGATCTCCGCGTCGGTCAATCCCTCGTAGTACTCCTTGAGCGACAGCACCCCGAAGGCGACGTGGCGGGCCTCGTCGCTCATCACGTACCGCAGCAGCTGCTTGAGCAGCGGCTCGGTCGTCATCTGGTGCATGAACCCGAAGGCTGCGAGGGCCAGCCCCTCGACCATGATCTGCATGCCCAGGTAGGTCATGTCCCAGCGGCTGTCGTTGACGATGTCGTCCAGCAGCATCTTGAGGTGGGCGTTGACCGGGTAGTGGCCACTGAGCTTCGTGTCCAGGTACTTGGCGAACACCTCGACGTGGCGGGCCTCGTCCATGACCTGGGTCGACGCGTAGTACTTCGCATCGATCCACGGCACCGTCTCGACGATCTTGGCGGTGCAGATGAGCGCGCCCTGCTCGCCGTGCATGAACTGGCTGAGGGTCCAGTTCTGGCTCTCGATGCCGAGTCGCATCCACTCGTCGTCGCCCCACTTCTCGAACGGCGTGCCGGTGACGTCGAAGTCCGCCAGCCCGAGACCCTGGGCGTTGCCGGCCTCGGCGTTCGCGATCACGACCTTCTCCTGGTCGACCTCGGTCTCCCACGGCAGGTCGGTCTCGCCGTTCCACATCGAGACCTTGGCCTTCTCGTAGAGCTTCTCGAGTGGCGGACGAGCACCCTTTTCGTAGTCCCACGTGAAGATCGCGTCGGAGTGGTCGGCCACCGCCGAGATGACCTCGTCGCGCTCGGTGTTGGTGACGGCAAGGATCGCCTCGAGGTCGTTGACGTCGGCCCGGCCGATCATCTCCTCGGTGCTGCGCTCTCCGGTGGTGGACATGGAACTGCTCCTGTTGGTCGGTCCCGGTGCGGGATCGGTCGGCTCCCCTCAGGGGAGGTTGATCGAGTACTGACCTCCCCGGGCTTCCAACCCCGGAAGGACGAAGGTGCGGACGAGTCGTTCGACGTCGGCGCGACGACGGAGGTCGGCGTCGGTCGTGGGCGTGGACAGATAGGACACCACCACGCGAGCGACCCACACGCCTGCGGTCACGGCGGTGCCGCCATCGAGGAAGCGCCCGTACATGGGGGCGAGCACGGTCGCAGCGACCTCGAAGATCGCGTCGAGACGGTCGAAGGCGAGCACCTGCTCGAGGGCGACGGGCTCGTGCTGGCGCAGGAATGTCAGCGCCTCGTGGGAGTCGAGGAAGGTCACCGCGAGCTGGATGGTGCGCACCAGGCACTCGGCGAGATCGTCGACCTCGCGGAGTTCGTCGCTGATCAGCGCGACCAACGAGCGGACCTCCGCCCGGGCAGCGGCATCGAGGATGGCCTGCTTGCCGCCGGGGAACAGTCGGTACACCGTGGCGCGGGAGACGCCCGCTTCGCGGGCGACGTCCTCGATCGTCGTCTTCGCGAGGCCCCAGCGACCCGTGCACTCGAGGAGGGCCTCTGCGACCCGGCGCTCGGCCGGGGACGCGAAGCCGTCCCAACCGCCGAGCACGGACTGCTCTGTCGATCCCCCGGTGATAGCAACCATCGGATGTGACGATAAGACCCGAAGTGTCTCACCGCCAACACTTCGGGCATGACTCCCGTCACACCCGTGCTCACGCTCTCGTCGCGGTGCCGCCGCTCTCCGGCTCAGAGCCGGTCACTGCGACGGTGCGATGAGCCCCGCCAGCAGCTGGGTCCTCACGACCTCGCGGGTCGCGACCTCGTCGGTCAGATCGACTCCGGCAGGGCTGCCGAGCCAGGACAGGATCATCCTGGTCAGGTAGTCGGCGGCGTACTCGGTGTCCACGTCGTCACGCACGTTCCCGCGAGCGACCTCGCGCTCGAGCTCGTCACGCAGGTAGTCGCGCACCACCCCGTGGATCAGGGGTTCCGAGGGCTGCACCGCCGCGATCAGCTCGAGGAAGTCGGCGTCCATCAACGATCCGAGCACCCTGCTGCGGGTCATGAGCTTGCGGCCGATCACGAGGCCCGTGACCAGTCGGTCCTCGAGGTCGGGAACGTCGGCCACCGCTTCCGCTAGGCGGCGCCAGAACCGGCCGATCTCCCAGGTCGCCGTCTGCTCCACCAGCTGCTGACGACCGTCGGGGAAGTAGCGGTAGACGGTCGTTCGCGAGACACCGGCTGCGGCGGCGACGTCCTCGAGGGAGAACCCGCGCACGCCGCACTGTTCGACCGCCCGGATCGTGGCCGCCATGATCCGCTCACGAACTGCTGGCGGTGACTCGTCGGTGGAGCTCTGCGTCACACCTCCGACGCTACCGGTCGCTCCTCGCTCGGCGACGACCCCGGCACCCGTGGTCCCGACCCACCCGTGTCACCGGCGTCCGGGTCGTCCTCGCGGTCCCGGAGTCGGTGGCGAGCCACGCCCCGCAACACCAAGGGGTAGCCGCCCGCGGCGATGGCAGCGAAGATCCACCACTGCATCATGTAGGAGAAGTTCTGTGACGGGTCCTCACCAGCCAGCGACACCGACTGCGGCAGGTCCCCCGGCTGGGGCGGCGCCTGCTGCTCGACGAGCACCCAGGCCGGACCCAGGTCGTAGGGCAACTGCTGGGCGAAGCGGCCCACATCGACCCGACTGAGGGCGTCGAGCTCTCCGTCGGTCGCGTCGGTCGCCCCGAACGATCCACGTTCCTGGGTCGGTTGGAGCGACCCCACCACGGTCACCTCGCCCGGTGGTGGCGCGGCCTCGGGGAAGGGCGGCGTGTCGGCGAATGGGTCGTAGGGGATCCAGCCACGCACCACCGGCGCCGCGGTGCCGTCGTCCATCACCAGTGGCGTGAGGATCCACGCCCCCGGACGACCCGCCTGCGACCGGTTCAACACCGCGACCTCGGCGTCGGTGTCGTAGGTGCCGGTCAGCTCGACGCGGGTGAACCGCACTTCGGGGTCGACCTCGGCCGGTGCCAGCGCCGGGTCGACCGCCGTACCGTACGCCACCGGCTCCCGCTCCCCGGTCAGCTCGATCGCCTGCTGGCGTTCGCGTTCCTCGAACCAGCGGTCACGTTGCCAGAACCCGAGACCGATGAGAACGGCGACGAGCAGCGCGATCAGCAGGTGGGAGAGGATCCATGCGGGCCGCCGCAGGAACGAGTACATCGACCTCGGACCCTAGGCCCAGCAGCGGGCGACCGGGTAGGCACTCAGGCCATCGGGCCCGACACCCCTCGAACAGTGCACGGTCGGAGCCGGGCCCGATCTCGTCGGCCCGACCGCGTCGCCGTTCTCCCACCCCGGGCCCGTACGGACCCTCGAGCGCAGTTCGAACTCGTTCGACGGCCCTCACACCGTGGGCAGCTGGTGGCCGCCGAAACGGTCCCGCAGGTCCTTCTTCGAGAACTTGCCGACGCTGGTCTTCGGCACCTCGTCGATGAACACGACGTCGTCGGGCAACCACCACGACGCGACACGACCGTCGAGGAACCCGAGCACGTCGTCCTTGGCCAACGACGCGCCCTCGCGAACGACCACACAGGCGAGCGGTCGTTCCGACCACTTCGGGTGGGGCACACCGATCACCGCTGCTTCGGCCACGTCGGGGTGGGCCATGATCTCGTTCTCGAGCTCCACCGACGAGATCCATTCCCCACCCGACTTCACGACGTCCTTGGTGCGGTCGACGATCTGGACGTAGCCGTCCGGGGTGATGACCGCGACGTCGCCCGTGCGGAGCCAGCCGTCCTCGGTGAAGGACTCCGGTGAACGCGGATCGTCGTGGTACGAGGCGGTGATCCAGGGGCCGGCGGCCTGCAGCTCACCTCGGCTGGCGCCGTCCCACGGGAGCTCCTCGCCGGTCTCCTGGTGGGCGATGCGCAGCTCGACGCCGAGCAACGCCGGGCCCTGTGTGGCACGGACATCGGCCAGCACCGACTCGTCGAGGTCGTCCATCCACGAGCGGGTGATCGCGACCGACGCGACCGGACTGGTCTCGGTCATCCCCCAGGCCTGCAGGATCGGCAGACCGAGCTGTTCGCGGTAGGCCTCGGACAGGGCCTTGGGGACCGCCGAACCACCACACGGGATCATCCGCAGCGCCGAGGTGTCGCGGCCCTCGAGCTCGGGCAGCACCCCCATCCAGATCGTGGGCACGCCGGCTGCGATGGTGACCCGTTCGGACTCGATCAGCTCCGCCAGCGCAGGTGGGGTCATGCGCGGTCCCGGCAGCACCAGCGACGCGCCCGACGCGACCCCGGCGTGGGCCAGCCCCCAGGCGTTGGCGTGGAACATCGGCACCACCGGCATGACGGTGTCGCGTTCACCGACCCCGATGGCGTCGGCACCGAGCACACCGAGGGTGTGCAGATACGTCGAACGGTGCGTGTACACGACCCCTTTCGGGTTGCCCGTGGTACCGGACGTGTAGCACATCGACGCGGCCCGACGTTCGTCCTCGACGTGGAACTCGACCGGGGAAGCGCCGGCCAGGAGCTCCTCGTGGTCGAGCAGCTCGATCCCGGTGGGGTCCGGGACGTCGCCACCGTCCTCCATGACGACGATGTGCCGCACCGTCTCGAACGTCGGCAGCAGCGGTGCCAGGAGGCCCAGCAGGGACCGGTCGACGAAGATCACCTCGTCCTGCGCGTGGTTCACGATGTAGGTGAGCTGTTCGGGGAACAGACGGATGTTCAGGGTGTGCAGCACCCGGCCCGAGCACGGTGCCGCGAAGTACAGCTCGAGGTGGCGGGCGGTGTTCCAGGCGAACGTGGCGACGCGTCCGTCGGCGGAGATGTCCAGATCGTCGAGCACGCCACCGAGCCGGCGGGTGCGCTCGGCCCACTCGCCGTAGGTCGTGCGCTCGACGCCCGTGGCGCTGCCCGACACGAGCTCTTTGCGTGCGAACGAGCGCTCGGCCCGCTCGAAGAAGTGTGTGAGCGTGAGCGGACGATCCTGCATCGTGCCGAGCATCGGTTCCCCCTGTCCCCGGGCACCTCCGGTGGTGCCGTAGCGTGTCGCCAGCCTAGGCGCCGACCGGACGACGGGCCCCGCTGCCGAATGACCGACACCTCCACCATGACCGCTCCCCCACCGCGCTGGTTCCTGCCTGCCGTCGGTGCCGCGATCATCGTGCTGATCGCGGCGAACAACCTCGGCAACGCGGTGTGGCCGTGCGCCGTCGCGATCGCCGAAGCCGGGTCCGACTCGTCGATCTGCTCCTGGCCGGGGGTGAGTTGGTTCGACCGCAACCCGTTGCGGCTGCTGGGACTCAACAGCTCCAACCGGTTCCTGCTCGCCACGTCGGTGTCGACCGACTGGCTTGCGTACACCCTCGTCGCGCTCGTCCGGCTGATGGCGCCGGACCCGCTCTTCTACCTGCTCGGGTTCGTGTACCGCGGCAGGGCGCTCAACTGGGCGCGCCGGGTCTTTCCCGGCATGGACCAGGCCTTCGACCAGTTCGAGTCCCAGGGTGGCGCCACCCGACGGGTGCTCGACGGTGCGGTCTTCATCGCCCCGAACAACCCCGTCTGCCTGCTCGCTGGTGTGGCCGCCATGCCGTGGCGACGGTTCCTGACTCTCGCCATCAGCGGCACGCTCGCGCGCATCGCGCTGATGCGGGGCATCGGGTTGGCGTTCCAGGACCAAATCGAGGACGTCCTCGAGCTGGTCGGGCAGTACCAGCGCTGGTTCACCCTGGGGTCCGTTGCGTTGGTGGGCGCCTACCTCGTGTACCAGGTGGTGGGGCGAAAGGGCCTGGTCGGCGGCGTGGAACACCTCGACGACGACCTGGGCGACCCACGCGACGGTCGCGACGACTGAACCTCGGGGGGGCGAACGCCCCTCAGAGCCCCAGCAGCTGGTCCAGCCCCAGGGTCAGCCCGGGGTGATCGCCCACCTGCTTCACGGCCAGGACCACTCCTGGCATGAAGCTGGTCCGGTCGATCGAATCATGACGGATCGACAACGTCTGCCCGGTGGCGCCCAACAGCACCTCTTGGTGCGCGACCAGGCCACGCAGGCGCAGCGAATGCACGCGGATGCCGCCGGGACCCTCGCCACCCCTCGAGCCGCCCACCAGTTCGTTCTCGGTCGGGTCCTCGCTCCAACGACCCGACGCCTCGGCAAGCTTCTGGAGGGTCAACATCGCGGTGCCGGAGGGAGCGTCGACCTTCTGGTCGTGGTGCAGCTCGATGACCTCGACCGAGTCGAAGTACGGCGCCGCCTGGGCGGCGAAGTGCATCATCAGCACTGCGCCGATGGCGAAGTTCGGCGCGATGACACAGTTGGACGACGTGAAGGCTCCTCGCAGTCGTTCGACGTCGGCGTCGTCGAACCCAGTGGTTCCGACCACCGCATGCACCCCCTCGGAGGCGCACCACTCCAGGTTTCCCATCGACGGGTCGCGGGTCGAGAAGTCGATCACCACCTCGGCGCCGACCCGGCCGAACGCGCCCGGCTCACCGGAGAATCGCAGCTCGGAGTCGACACCGGTGACGGTCCGCAGGTCGATGCCCCGGTAGTGGGGGTCGACCGCCGCGACCAGGTCCAGGTCGGGATCGTCGGCCACGGCCTGGCAGACCGTCGAGCCCATCCTGCCACCCGCTCCGAACACTCCGACTCTGATCGTCATTGCACGAGTGTACGACGCGAGGTCAGCCCCCACCCCCGAAGACGTCGCGGCGCGGTTCGTCGAGGTACCGGGGCGTGCGTCCCTGGTCGAAGGCACGGATCGCCTCGGGCAGATTGTCGGTGAACCCCGCCATGAGCTGGTTGCGGTCCTCGAACTCGATCGCCGCGTGGAGACTCGAGATCTCCTGCTCCACCCACAGCGACTGCTTGGTCGCCTCGATGCCGTGGTGGGAGTAGCGGGCCATGGTCGCTGCCATCGCCAGCGCCTCGTCGAGCAACATCGTGTCGGCGACGACCCGGGAGACCAGCCCGACCCGCAGCGCCTCGGCAGCATCGATCCTGCGCCCCGTCAGCAGGAGGTCGTTCGAGTTCGCTGCGCCGATCAGCCTGGGCAGGATCCAGCCGATCCCCATCTCGGCCGAGGTGAGTCCGTTGACGATGCCCGTGGCGTTGAACTCCGCCGACTCCCCAGCGATCCGCAGATCGGCCGCTGCAGCGAGACACATGCCGCCCCCGTACGCCACGCCGTTCACTGCAGCGATGACCGGCTGGGGGATGGCGCGCAGGCGGCGGGTCAACTGGCTGTAGACACCCATCGAGCGGCTCGCGAGACGATGGACCGACAGGTGCTCGCTGTTGGGCACCACGCCGTAGTCCTTGAGGTCGAGCCCCGAGCAGAAACCGCGCCCGTTGCCGGTCAGCACGACGACCCGTGCCAGGTTGTCCTCGGCGATCGCGGCGAGGACCTCGTCGAGTTCGATGGCGAGCTCGATCGACAGTGCGTTGAGCCGGGCCGGACGGTCGAGCCGCACGATGCGCACTGCGTCGTCGGCGGTTTCCATCTGCACCAGTGCCACTGCGTCCTCCTGCCCCGGTGGTGGTGTCGAGCGGGGCGGCCCGGAGGCCGTACCGTAACTTCCATGGACCCGTCCCCCGACGATGGTGTGGCCCCGCTCGCGATGACGGCCGGCGACGCCGACGACGTGTCGGTCCTCGTCCGGGTCTCCGGTCCGGACCACCCGGGCATCACCGCCGACCTCATGACGGTGCTCGAGCTCGTGGGCGCCCAGATCCAGGATCTCGAACAGGTGTTGGTTCGTGGCCACCTGACGCTCGCCGCGGTGCTCGACGCCGGCGGACCTGCCGAGCGTCTGGCCGGAGCCGTCGACCGTTTCGCGTCCGAGCGGGGCCTGCGTGTCGAGGTGGCGCAGGTCCCTGCGGCACCGACTCGCAAGGGTCCGATCGACGCCGTCACCGTGCTCGGCCACGGACCGGGTGACGCGCTGTCGCCCGGGGAACTGGCAGCGGTGGCGGGTGCCGTCGCGGCCGCCGGCGCCAACATCGACCGCATCGTCCGCCTTGCTCGGTACCCGGTGCACGCGTACGAGTTCCGGGTCACCGGCGCGGATCCGATCGAGCTCCAGCGCTACCTCGGCGAAGCCGCCGCGGCACACCGGCTCGACATCGCCGTGCAACCCGAGGGGATCGGCCGGCGGGCCAAGCGCCTGGTCGTGCTGGACGTCGACTCGACACTGATCCAGGACGAGGTGATCGAGCTGCTCGCAGCAGAGTGCGGCTGCGAGGACGAGGTCCGCCGGCTGACGGACGCGGCGATGGCGGGTGAGGCCGACTTCGAGTCGACGCTGCGCGCACGGGTCCGGCTGCTCGCCGGGCTCGATCTGCCGGCGATCGAACGAGTCCGGTCCCGGGTACGCCTCACGCCCGGCGCGCGGACGTTCGTGAGGACGCTCAAGCGACTGGGTTACACGGTCGGCATCGTCTCGGGCGGCTTCACCCACATCACCGACGGGCTCGCCGAGGAACTCGACCTGGACCACGCGGTGGCGAACGTGCTCGAGGTGACGGACGGGCGGCTCACCGGCGAGGTCCTGGGGCCCGTGGTGGACCGCGCGCGCAAGGCCCAGCTGCTGGGCGAGTTCGCCCGCGCGGAAGGAGTGCCCCTGTCACAGACCGTGGCGGTGGGCGACGGCGCGAACGACCTCGACATGCTGGCCGCCGCCGGACTCGGCGTGGCCTTCAATGCCAAACCGGTGGTCCAGGAGGCGGCCGACACCACCGTGAACGTGCCCTACCTCGATGCGATCCTCTTCGTGCTGGGTGTCACCCGCGACGAGGTCGAGCGCGCCGACACGATCGCCGACTGAGCTCGGCGACTACGGCGCCGAGGCGGCTCAGCGAGCGTCGATGCGCGCCACGAGGTCCGCCGCCTCGGCCGGGCCCACCACCGACAACACGGGGTCGGATGCGAGCACCTTCGCAGCGAGGGCGGCGACCTCGTCGACGGTGACGGCGTCGTGTCGGGCCAGGTGCTCCTCGATCGACGGCACGTCGTCGCGCAGGGAGGTGGAGATCCCGAGCCGGGCCGCCCGCAACGATGCGTCC
>SKRR01000223.1 GCA_007118345.1 Microthrixaceae bacterium
AAGGTGGTCGACCTGGCGTCGATCACCAGATGCCCGAGGACGGTGCCACATCGCCGGCAGGGCGCCCCGGCGCGGCCGTAGCAGTCGAGGTGGTGCTGGTTGTGGCCCTCGCCGCCGCTGGCGTCGCGGTAGTCACGCAAGGTGGTTCCGCCGTTCTCGATCCCCTTCGTCAGCACGAGTCGGAGGGCGGCGTGCACCTCGGCCGCGGCCGCGACCGTGAGTCGTCGCGAGGCCGGGTGGACCCCCGCCAGCCAGAGTGCCTCGTCGGCGTAGATGTTGCCGACGCCCGCGACGATCCGTTGACCGAGCAGCTGGGTCTTGAGTGCTCGGCGCGAGCGGTTCACCTCCCGACGGAGGTGCGTCGGATCGAACGCCGGGTCGAACGGCTCCGGCCCGAGGGCGGCCAGGGTGGGCAGCTGCGCGTAGCTGCCCACCGGGACGACCGCGACACGGCCGAAGCGTCGGACGTCGTCGAAGCGGAGCTGCCGTCCGTCGTCGAACCACCATCGTGCCCGCAGGTGCTGGTCGGTGGCGGGTGGGTGCAACGTGGCACTCGGCCAGTGGGCGGACACTCCCGCACGCCCCGGTGACGGGGGGGCCGACGCGTCGGTCGAGCCGGTCACCGAGAGGCGCCCGGTCATGCCGAGGTGCACGACGAGTTCGGCGGTGGGTCCGCCGGCCGGCAGGTTGCTGTCGGGTGCGGGCGACGGGCGACTCGTTCCCGCAAGGTCGAGCCCGATCAGCAGGTACTTGCCGCGACGGTCGACGTCGGTGATCGTGGCGCCCACGGCACGCACCGCGTCGTCGAACTTCGCTGACCCGAAGGCCCACGCGTCGACGACACGGGCACCGCGCAGGCGTGGCTGGAGCTGGCGACGGATGGTCTCGACCTCGGGCAGCTCGGGCACGGCCCGGAGTGTGCCACCCCCGCCGAGGGCCCCACCGGGCGGCCGGCACGGGGGCGGTGCGTTCGTCGCGGCGCACGGTTCGCTAGCGTGACCCCATGGCAGTCACCGCGGTGGTCAACCAGAAGGGCGGGGTCGGAAAGACGACGGTCACCCTCGGTCTGGCCGCTGCGGCGGCGACGGCCGGTCGCTCGGTGCTGGTGGTCGACCTCGACCCGCAGGCGAACGCCACCACGGGTCTCGGGGTGTTCGACGCCGTGACCACCACCGAGACCGTGCTCGGGTCCGAACGGCCCGGTTCGCTCGCCGGAGTGGTCACCACCGCGGGCTGGGAGCTGCCACCGGGTGCGTGCCAGGTCGCGCTGGCTCCCAGTTCGCCCCGACTGGCGATGTGTGAACGTCAGCTGGCCATGGACGTGATCGGCGCCCAGGACCGACTTGCGGTGGCGCTCGACGGGGTCGCCGACCGCTACGACGAGGTGATCATCGACTGCCCACCGTCGTTGGGGCTGTTGACGGTGAACGCGCTGTTCGCCGCGGACCGTGTGCTGATCGTGGCCGAGCCCGCGGCGTGGAGCTCCGACGGGGTCGACCAGATCCTGACCAACGTCGCCCGGATCGCCGATCGACGCGAAGGGCGGCCCGAGGTGGCCGGCATCGTGGTCAATCGCCTCGGTCGCACCCGGGACGCGAACTACTGGAACCAGCAGTTGCGGGAGCTGCACCCCGGCCGTGTGTGCGATCCACCCATCCGGCTCCGTGCGGCTGTGGCCGAGGCCGCCGCCGGATCGACCGCCGTGCACACGATGCGCCGTGACGGCGCCGACGCTGCTGCCGACGAGTTCGACCGATTGGCGACCCAGCTGGGCATCATCGAACGTCGAGGGGTCGAAGCCGTCCCCGCCGCGATCGAGGCGAACGCTGTCGCTCCGTTGCATCGACCCGCCTGACAGGAGCCACTGATGCCGTCCTACGACCCGAAGCGCCCCAGGCCGTCCGCCACCGCCGACGACATCGCACCCATCGAGGCGATCCTGGATCCGTCCGCCACGGACGCGACGCCACCCGACGCGATCGATGATGCCTCCGACGTCGAACCGATCGAACCGATCGAGGAGGTCGAGGAGGTCGAGGAGGTCGACCTGCGGGTCGGTCCCGGAGCGGGTTCCCCGGAGCCATTGCTGCAGGCAGGCGGGTCCGAGGTGCCGATCGCTCCCGCACCCGAGGAGAACACGGCGAACCGCGCGGTGCTGGCGGCCGTGCTCGTGGGGGTCGCCGCACTCGTGGCAGTGATCGTCGTGGTCCGTCGCCGGCGAGGCTGATCGTCGTGGTCCGTCGCCGGCGAGGCTGATCGGGGGAAGGGCCGGCGAGGCTGATCGGGGGAAGGGCCGGCGAGGCTGATCGGGGGAAGGGCCGGCGAGGCTGATCCGGGGGACGCGTGTGGGCGCGTTGTCGCTCATGTCGGTTCCGTGACAGACTCGATCCCTGTGTCACCGGAACGACATGACAATTTTGTCCGTCGATCCCGCGCCACCGGGACGAAGTCCGGTCCGCGTCGCCGTCGAGCAACTCTGACCGGCATTCTGGCCGTCGCCGTTGCGTTCACCGTGGCACCGACGGTCGAGGCGACGCCCACCGATGCTGCGGCCACGGCTCGCGAGCGGGTGGCCGCAGCGATCGAGGACCGTCGTGCTGCGGAGGCCCACCTCGAGCAGGTGACCGCCGAGCATGCCGAGCTGGCTGCCGAACTCGAGCGCCTCGGCGGCGCCGAGGCCGAACTGACCCGTGAGCTCACCGACGCGCGCCGGGAGGTGCGTGAGTTCGCGATCGAGGCCTACATCGACGGCGGCCAGTCGGAGGTCTTCCGGGCGACCCTCTCGATCGAGCAGGCTCAGGCGCTCGCTTGGCAGTCGACCCTGTCGGCCGGGCAGGCCGGCGCGGCTGGCGACGCGGCCGAGCGCTACCGGGTTCTGCGTGAGTCGACCACCCCGCGCCGGATCGAAGCTGCCGCGCGGCTCGACCGGCTCGCCGAGCGGGTCACTGCTGCGACGAACGACCTGATCCAGGCCTCGGCCCACGAGCGCGACGCTGAAGCCGCGCTCGCGGCGGCGCAGCAGGCGGCCGAGCGGCGTGCCGAGGAGCAGCGGGCAGCCGAGCGGGCGGCGCAGCAGCGTGCGGCGGCACAGCAGACGACGACCACTTCGCCGGCCACCACCTCCGCCCCGACACCGAGCTCTCCGCGTCCGACTGCGCCACAGGTGGCCGCGCCGGCACCGACGCCGGCGCCACCACCACCGCCACCCGCACTCGCACCCGCACCTGCGCCTGCGCCTGTGCCTGCGCCGCCTCAGGCCGGCCGCGGCAACCCGACCCCGTGGGAGCAGCAGACCCTGGCGAAGATCCGCCAGTGCGAGTCCGGCGGCAACTACTCGATCACCAACCCGTCGGGTCGGTACCGGGGCGCCTACCAGTTCGACACGGGCACCTGGCAGAGCGTCGGCGGGACGGGCGACCCGGCGGCCGCCGCACCGGCCGAGCAGGATTACCGGGCGCTGTTGCTGCTGCGGGCCCGGGGGACGAGGCCCTGGCCGCACTGCGGCCGCTGAGCGGGTTTTCGTCGCCAACTGCGCCCACGGCTAGGGTCGACGTTCGTCATGTGGCCGAGACCGAGGACTGCCGTGATCGCTCGACTCCGTTTCCCTCTCCTGCTCGTCGCAGTGGCGCTCGTCGCGCTGGCCTGCGCTGACGAGGACGCCAGCAGGGCGGCGTTCACCGGCGACATCGCCGCCGGGAACCCGGTGGACGAGGCCGAGGAGCTCATCGATGTCTCGGGCGACGCTCCCGAGCCGACGACCCTCGACCCGGCCGCCCAGGCCGAGCTCCAGGGAGCACTCGAGTCGAGCCCGACCGGTTGCGACGAGTTCAACACCCGCACCTGCCTGCTGCCCTTCCCGAACGACACCTACACCGTCGAGGACACCGCCAGCCCGACGGGACTCCGTGTCGACCTTCCCGACGGGTTGCTGCCGAACGCCGAGGGGCAGACCCTCGATCCCACCGCGTGGAACCAGAACGACGGGTTCAGTCCGAACACGCCGATCATCGTGCACGCACCGGGGCTGGACGCGGACCAGACCAACCTGCCGAGCGAACGGCGCATCTCGACGTCGCTCACGTCGGAGTCCGCGACCGTCATCGTCGATCTCGACAGCGGCGGCCTGGTGCCGCACTGGGCCGAACTCGACCAGCGCACCGACAACGATGAGGACCGGGCCCTGATCCTCCGGCCGGCGATCTCGCTGCCCGAGACGCACCGTTTCGCGGTCGCGCTGCGCAATCTGCGCGGCGCCGACGGCGAGCGCCTCGAAGCGCCCATCGGTTTCAGGGTCCTGCGTGACAACGTCACGACGGACTCCGATCGGGTGGAGGAACGCCGCGAGGACCTCGAGCCGATCTTCGCCGACCTCGCCGACGAGGGGGTGAACCGCGCCGACTTGTACCTGGCGTGGGACTTCACGGTTGCGTCGTCCGCGTCCCTGGCGGGCCAGGTGCTGGACATGCGTCAGGACGCGTTCGGGCGGCTCGCCGGCGGGTCACCGCAGTTCGAGATCACCGAGACCGAAACAGCGGACCTCCAGCCGGGCATCGACATGGTCGTGAGCGGCACGTTCGAGGTGCCCAGTTACCTCACCGGCGACGGCGGCCCCGGATCACGTCTCGACATCGACGAGACCACCGGTCGGCCGCAGGCAGATGGCACCATCACCGCGCCGTTCACCTGCGTGGTGCCCACCGAGGGTGTCGAGAACGGCTTCTCCATCCCGGTCGTGTACGGCCACGGACTCCTCGGCTCCTCCCGCGAGGCCCGCTCGAGCCAGGTGCAGTTCACCGCCGCGGAACTGAACGCGGTCTACTGCGCCACCGACTGGATCGGGCTGTCGGAGGGCGACGTCGGCTACGCCGTGCAGGCGCTCGGCGACATCTCGCTCTTCCCGGCGGTGCCCGATCGGCTCCAGCAGAGCCTCATCAACACGCTCTACCTGGGACGCCTGATGCTCCACGAGGACGGCCTGGGGTCGGCCGAGGAGTTCCGGACCGAGGGCGGCGCCGACCTGCTCGAGACCTTCGAGGCCTACTACGACGGCAACAGTCAGGGCGCCATCATGGGTGGCGCGGTGACTGCGGTCGCCACCGACTGGACCAAGGCGGTGCTCGGTGTCGGGGGCATGAACTACTCGACGCTGCTGAACCGCAGCATCGATTTCGACCAGTTCGCCGACGTGCTCCGGGCCGCCTACCCCAACCCGCTCGACGAGCAGCTCATCTTCGGGCTGCTGCAGATGCTGTGGGACCGGGGCGAGACGGGCGGCTACGTCCAGCACCTGACCGACCGTGTGTACGAGCTCACCCCGCCCAAGCAGGTCATCCTCAACGTGGCCTTCGGTGACCATCAGGTCGCGACGATCACAGCGGACAACATCGCCCGGACCCTGAACATCCCGATCTACGAGCCCACGCTGCCGCCGGGTGCCACGATCGCCCCGGAGCCGTTCTTCGGCCTCGACCCCATCCGGGTGTTCCCGCACACCGGGTCGGCGCTCTTCTACTGGTACTCCGGCACGTTGGCGCCACCCGAGGGGAACATCACCCCGAGGATGAGCGATCGCTACCTCGCCGAGTGCGCTGATGACGACGAGAGCCCCCGGTGCGCCGATCCGCACGAGGACCCGCGTCGGCAGCCGGAGATGATCGAGCAGAAGCGGGCGTTCTTCCAGCCCGACGGCGAGGTCACCGACGTCTGTCGCGACCAGCCCTGCTTGGCCGATCAGCGCAGCGAGTTCGACTACTGAGCGGTCCGGTGCGGGGCGCCGTGACGCCCGGTGCCGGATCCGCTGTGTGCCGGCTCAGTCCGCGACCGAGAACCCGGCGAGGTCCTCGGCCAGCGCCTCGCGCAGCTGTGACGCCAGCGCGCCCCGCATCGTGGCCCGGGTCGTGCGGAAGGGGCCCGGGTGCAACGACTCGGCGAGCTCGGCGGCGACGGTCGCCGCAAGCGGAGCGACCTCCTCGGGCTCGACCAGCTGGTCGAGGAACCCGGCGTCGAGTGCTTCCTCGGGCGACAGGTGTGACGCCAGCTGGAGCGCCCGGGTGAACCAACGTGCCTCGAGGCGGTCGCGGCACAGCTCGACCGCGAACGCGGGCACCGGCATGCCGATCCGCACCTCGGGCAGCCCGAGCTTGAAGCCGCCCCGTGCGCCGATGCGCACGTCGGCGCAGCACAACAGGATCCCGCCCATCGCGAGCGCGTGGCCGGTGACACCGAAGACGACCGGCACGGGGAACTCGTAGAGGCGCAGACCGAGCCGTGCGCCGCGCCCGAGCAGATCGCGAGCCGGCTGTGGGCCGGCGGTCATGACCGACAGGTCGAACCCGGCGCTGAAGCGGCCCGGTCTGCCCACCACCACCACGGCGAGCGCGTCGGACGCCTCGATCTCGTCGAGGGCGTGCTCGATGCCGCCGAGGACGTCGTGACCGAGGGCGTTGGCCTTGCCGTCGTCGACCACGATGGTGGCGACGGTGCCGTCGATGGTCAGGGTGACGGCGTCGGACGGTGCGGCGGCGGGGACAGCTGACTCGCTCATGCCCCGAAGCTACGGGCCGGGTCTTGCTCGGGCCAGCCCGCCGTGACCGGGGGCTCCTCCGGCGACGCGCGAGACTCTGACGCCCGCCGCGAGCACCGCGGTCCGATCCGCCCCCGACCCCGGACGATGTCGACCACCACCACCGCACCCGACGACGAGCTGCGCGACTTCATCGAGATGGAGGGCCCCGACGGGCCCCGACTCCCGCAGCTCCCGGCGCTCGACGGGCTCAGGGGGTTGGCCGTGGCGGCGGTGGTGCTGTACCACGCCGGGTTCGAGGTGATGGTCGGCGGCTACCTCGGCGTCTCGACGTTCTTCACCCTGTCGGGGTTCCTCATCACCACGCTGCTGCTGGACGAGTCCCGACGGACCGGCACCGTCGGGTTCCGGCGGTTCTGGGGACGGCGCTTCCGTCGGCTCATGCCCGCCACCCTGGTCACCCTGGCGTTGGTCGCGGTGGTCTTCGGCCTGTTCGTCGCCACGCCGGACCAGCGCCTCGACCTGCGCGGGGGAGTGCTCAGCTCGTTGTTCGAGGTCGCGAACTGGTACTTCATCCTCGAGGGCTCGAGCTACGGCGACCTCTTCGCCGAGCCGTCGCCCGTGCTGCACTTCTGGAGCCTCGCGATCGAGGAACAGTTCTACCTCGTGTTCCCGCTCCTGGTCCTGGGGCTCTGGCGGGTGACCAAGGGTCGTCGTGAGCGGGTCGGACTGGCGATCGGCGCACTCGTCGTCGTCTCCGCAGTGCTGCCGCTGGTGTTCTCGATGTCCCAGGACCGCATCTACTTCGGTACCGACACGCGAGCCGCGGAGTTGCTCGTCGGTGGCGTGCTGGCGGTGATCGTCTCGTACCGTCCTGTGCGCCGGAAGCTCGCGGTCCGGCTCAGCTGGCGCGTCACGCTGTTCGCCGCAGCGGGGCTGTGTGCTGCCCTCCAGCTCTACTGGTGGTGGTCGTTGCCCCAGGACAGCGAGTGGCTCTACCGAGGCGGGTTCACGCTCTACGGGGTGATGACCTGCGTCGTCATCGTGGCGTGCGCGGTGCCGAGCGGGCCGGTGCGCCGGGCGCTGGCGCTGGCGCCGTTGCGCTGGTTGGGGACCCGGTCCTTCGCGATCTACCTGGTGCACTGGCCCCTGTTCCTGGCGGTGCGCCAGGAGCTCCCCGGGTGGTCGCGGCTCTGGCAGGCCGTCCTGGTGATCGTCGTGTCGTTGCTCGTCGCCGAGCTGTCGTTCCATCTGCTCGAGCGGCCCATCAGGTACGGACGTTGGCCATCTGCGCGGTGGGCGCCCCGCGCCGTGCTCGCCGGGTTCGCCGCGGTGGCCCTGCTGGCGTTCATCCCGCTGCCGGTCGACGAGTCCGAGGCGCCCATCGACTTCGACGCGGCGCTCGAGGAGTTCGAGGAGCGACCTCGACCGACGGTCACCACGACGACCACGACCGAGCCGCCGCAGCCCGAGCCGGACCAGACGACCACCACCGCGCCACCCTCGGCGCCTCCGGTCGCGACGGTCGCGACGTTCGGCGACTCCGTCGCCCTGCTCGTCGCGCTCGGGTTGGGTGGCTACATGCTCGACGAGCCCGAACCACGCCTGCTCGACATCGGTGGCAACGCCGCACTGGGCTGCGGTGTGAGCCGGTTCGAGCAGATCCGGGTCGACTCGGCGGGCAGTCCGACCGCCGAATGCCTCGCCTGGCCCGGCCGGTGGCGGGAGCGGGTCGACGAGCTGCAACCCGACATCGCCCTGGTCGTGACCGGGGCATGGGAGGTCGCCGACGTGCGCCTGCCGGGCAGCGCCGAGTGGTCGTCGATCGGTGACCCGGCCGTCGACGATTTCATCAGGTCCGAGCTCACGCTCGCCGTCGACTCGCTGACGACCGAGACGACGATGGTCATGTTCGTGCTGTGGCCGCCGTACGCCGAGTGGGCGCCCCGTGGCCGGTCCCCCGGGTTCGAGCGACAGGCAGAGCCGGCCCGGATGCTGCGGTTGCACGAGCTGATGCGCGACGTGGCCGAGTCCCGTCCTGATCGGGTCCGACTGCTCGACATGGGCGAGTGGCTCGGACCGGAGCGGTTGGCCGATCAGTCGCTGCGCTCCGACGGCCTCCACATCGAGGCGGAACCGATGCAGCAGCTCTGGACCGCGGGGCTCGTCGACGAGGTGTACGACACCTGGGAACGGTGGTGGCTGGAGCGCAACCCGGCCGGATGACCACGCAGTGGTCCCGACGCGGATGACCACGCAGTGGTCCCGACGTGGGTGCCGACGTACGCTCGGGGGCGAGCCGTCGGGGGCGACCGGCGGGGACGCAGTACGAAGGGGGAGGCACAGCATGGGGGGAGCCACAGCAGCGACGCCGAGTCGCCGCGGGCGCCGGAGGGTCATGACCGCAGCGCTGACCGCGACGGCGCTCCTCGCCGGGTGTGCGCTGACCACACCCGTGCCGCGCCCGTTGCCCGGACCACCGGAGGGCGACCCCTGCCCGGTGGGCTCGATCAGGTCGTGTGCCCTGCCGTTCCCCAGCGACGAGTTCACCGTCGATGACCCGTCCTCGGCGACCGGTCGGCGTCCCCACCTGCCCGACGGCGTGGTGCCCGATCGGGTGCTCGACCGGCTCGGTCCGGGCGCCGACCCGGCCACCGCCTTCGAGGGCGCCGACGGCTGGGCCTCACTCTCACCGGTGATCTTCGAGGTGGACCGACCGGTCGTGCCCGGGTCGGTGCCCGCCGACGGCGGCGACGTCGTCGCCGTGTTCGACACCACCACCGGCGAGCGGGTCCCGATCCGGGTGTCGGTCCCGGTGGACGCGGCTCGACACGGCGCGCCCGACACCATCGTCATGGCGTGGCCCGTGCTGCGCTTCGAACACGGTCGGACCTACGTCGCCCGGCTGTCGGACCCGGTCCGCGCCCGCGGCGGTGGCGCACCGGCCCGGGCGCCGCGCCTGCTGGACGCCACCCTCGACGGTCCGGTTCGGACCGAGGCCGACCGGATCCGACGCGAGCTCGCCGCGGCCGAGGGCGACCGCTGGGACTCGGTGTTGAGCGCCACCCGCTTCACCGTGCGCAGCAGTTCCGACGCGACCTCCCAGCTCGACCGGATGAGCGACGCCGTCCGTGCCGATGACCATCCTGTGCGTCGACTCCGTGTCCACCCCCCGCTGTTCGTCGGTGCGCCGGCGTCCGCGGTGGTGACCGGCGAGGTGCGCATCACGGACTTCCGCGACGACGACGGGGTCGCGCGGGTCGAGAACGGCGGGCGGCCCACGTGGGTCCGGTTCCTCCTCGTCCTGCCCGAGACGCCCGCAGGGCCCGAGGGGGCGCCGGTGTCGATCTACGGGCACGGCCTGGTCGTGGCCAAGGAGACGATGTTCGGCATCGCCCGTGCGAACGCCGAGCTGGGTGTCGCGACCATCGGGATCGATGTGCCCAACCACGGTGACCGTCAGGCCGGCCAGGGTGGGTACCTGCTGGATCTCACCACACCGGCGAGGTTCGGTCGGCTCGCGTCGATGCCGTTGCAGGGCGCCGTCGACCAGCTGAGCCTGCTGCTCGCCGTGCGCGATCACCTCTCGAACGAGGAGTTCGTGCCGCTGTCGCTGCCCTTCTCGCGGCCGGCACCGCCGGTCCGGCTGGACCCGGACCGGATCTTCTACCAGGGCACGTCGATGGGCGGTGTGCTCGGCGCCGCCTTCGTGGGGGTGGCTCCGGAGGTCGAGGGCGCCTTCCTGCACGTGCCGGGCACCGGCATCGCCGACATCATCATGAACTCGCTGCTGTGGCCGTTGTTCGCCAGCATCGTGCCGCGCGCCGACACCGGTGACGCCTACGCGCTGATGGGCGCGGCGACGATGTTGCTCGACCCCGCCGACAACGTGAACGTGCTGGACCGGATCGCCGGCGACGGGCCACCGGTCTTCCTGCTGTACGGGGCGAACGACGGCATCGTCCCGAACGTGAACACCGATCGCATGATCACCCTGCTGGACCTGCCGCTCGTCGGTCGGCAGGTCACCGGGATCAGCACTCCGTTCCGCACCTTCGATCCGCCCCAGGGCGCTGCGGACGATGATCGTGGCGCGTTGCGCCTGCCGCCCGACGGCCGGGGCGCGACCCAACTGTGGCCCGCCGACCCCCCGGAGCTCCACGGGTTCAACGGCCACGTCGTGATGGGGCTGCCGGCGGCCGAACACGTCCTGCAGACCTGGTTGGCCCAGCGTCTCGCGGCCTCGGGGCTCTCTGAGCCCTGACGCTCCGAACGGTACGGTGGCCGGGTGATCCTGCTCGACGCCACCTCGCTCGCCGCGAGCCGACCCGGCCGTCTGCTGTTCGACGACGTCTCGATCACGATCTCGGACCGCGACCGGCTCGGTGTGGTGGGACTCAACGGTGGGGGCAAGTCCACCCTGCTGCGGATCCTCGCCGGCATCGACGCGCCCGAGTCGGGCACGGTCCGGCGTGGCCGCGAGGTCCGGGTGACCATGCTCGAGCAGAACCCCGGTGACGGGACCCGCACCGTGCGCGAAGCCGTGCTCACGGGCCTGGATCCCGACGACGTCGCCCATGATGATGCCGCTGACCGTTCCTGGGAGGCAGAGGCGGTGGCGGACCGGCTCGGTCTCGGCGACCTGCTGGATCGTTCCGTGGCGGACCTCTCGGGTGGGCAGGCCAAGCGGGTCGCACTCGCGCGGGCGCTGGTGGCGCCCGGCGATCTGCTCATCCTCGACGAACCCACCAACCACCTCGACATCGACGCCATCGCCTGGCTCGAGGACCGCCTGGCCGCCCACCGCGGCGGGCTGGTCCTCGTCACCCACGACCGACACTTCCTCGACCGGGTCACCACCCGGATCCTCGAGCTCGACCGGGGTGCGTGCCACGTCCACGAGGGCGGCTACGACGCCTACCTCGAAGGGCGGGCGCGACGCGAGGAGCACGCAGCCAAGGCCGAGGACCGCCGTCGGAACCTGGCGCGCACCGAACTCGCCTGGTTGCGCCGCGGGGCGCCGGCACGCACGTCGAAGTCGAAGTCCCGCCTCGCGAGCGCCACCGCCATCGTCGAGGGTCGGCCGCAGGAGGCTGCCCGGACCGCAGCGCTGCCGCTGCACGTTGGGACTCCCCGACTGGGGGACCGAGTGGTGGAGCTGCACGGCGTCGGCCACGCCCACGACGACGGACCGCTGCTGTTCGAGGACGTCGACCTGCTGCTCGATCCTCGTGAACGCCTCGGTGTGGTGGGACCGAACGGCACCGGCAAGTCGACACTGCTCGACCTGGTCGCCGGTCGCGTGCCGCCGCGGCACGGCCGGGTCGAGGTCGGGTCGACGGCACGCATCGGCTACTACGACCAACAGGGCCGCCAGCTCGATCCACAGCAGCGGGTACGCGACGCGGTGACGGGCGGGGAACGCGAGGCCGACTGGTCCGACGCGGCGCTCATGGAGGCGTTCTGGTTCGACGGGGACGCCCAGTGGGCCCCCATCGGGCTGCTCTCGGGTGGCGAGCGTCGTCGCCTCCAGTTGCTGCTCACCCTGCTGGAGCGGCCGAACGTCCTGCTGCTGGACGAGCCGACCAACGATCTGGACCTCGACACGCTCCGACAGCTCGAGGACTTCCTCGAGGACTGGCCCGGGGCGCTGGTCGTGGTCAGCCACGACCGGGCGTTCCTGGAACGCACCGTCGACGACGTGATCGTGCTCGACGGGCGCGGGAGCGCCACACGCCGACCCGGCGGGTACGCCGCCTACGAGGCAGAACGTCGCGATGCCCGCTCCGCGGGTCGTGCCGGCAACAAGGGAGCTGGCGCGTCACGGCCGCCTCGACGAGCCGGTTCGCGCGCCGCGACCCCGGACGGTGGGGACACCGATGGTCGGCGCGGGCGCAGCCCCTCGACCCTGCGCCACGAGCTGCGCGCTGCCGAACGCCGCCTCGCCGGCATGCAGGAGCAGCACGCCGAGGTCTCGGCGGCCCTCGAGGCCGTCGCCGCTGGCGGTGACCACGGTGAGCTCGTCCGGCTCGCCGATCGGCTCGCGACGCTGGACCCCGAACTGGCAGCTGCCGAGGAGGAGTGGCTCGCGGTGGCTGCAGAGGTGGAAGCGCGGGGCCTGTCGATCTGACCACGAGCGGCGACGGCTCACCGAGGGCCCCCGCACCACCCACCCGGAACACGTGGAGCATGCCGGCCGTCAGGTCGGGTGGAGCTCCGGCGGGCTGCCTCAGGTGCGCCGACCGAAGCGTTGCTTGGTGGTGAAGGCCTCTGCGATCTGGGCGTGGCTGAAGCCCCGGGGCTCGTCACCGACGATGGCGTAGTGGTAGAGCGCGGTCTGGAACACGCCGCTCAGCGCGGCGCTGACCGCTGAGACCACGAGCACCCAGACGACCGCCAGTGCGATCCCGCCGATGATCAGCGGCGCCGAGTCGGCACCGATGCCGACCCAGACGAAGGGGAACGCGACGATCAGGCCGAGGAACGCCGCGATGCTGCCGACGACCCCGATGCCGGCGTTGCCGACCACGTTCTCGCCCCAGGTGCGCTTGAAGGCAGAGGTCGACCTGCCGAGGGCGTCCTTCACCCCGGTGCCCTCGAGCACCAGGATGGGCAGCACGAGGAACGTGACCAACGTCCACGACATCCCCACGAGACCCAGGACGAGTCGTCCGATGAACCCGCTGCGTTCCTGCAGGCCCCGCAGGATGGTCGAGACGGTGGCGCTGATGATCGCCCATGGCAGGATCCGACCGGCGCGCGATGCCGCACCGGCGATCGCCGTGCCGAGGGTCGGGTCGCCGCCGCGGAGCCGCTCGTCGGCGGCATGGATCAGCGCCGCCTGGAAGAAGATCGTCACGTAGGCGCCCACGAGGTAGCCGACGAACATCAGCACGTACCCGGCGACGCCCATCGAGGCCGCTGCTTCGCCGGCCGACCTGGTCATGTTGCTGGTGAGCAGCGCAGCGCCGAAGAAGGGTGCGACGCAGAGCACGGCGGCGAGACCCGAGATGACCGGGAGCAGGATCAGCTCCTTGTCCGACCGCAGGACGCCCCACGACGCCTTCACGAGTGACCACGAGCGCGCGAGGCGTTCCATCACCCCAGTCTGGCGGGGTGGGGCGGGGAGTCCACTCAGCGAATTTCTCCTACTACCATGTTGTTAATCATGAGCATGGAGACCGACACCACCACGACCGAGGTCATCATGGCCGTCAGTGACGAGGCCATGGGAACCGTGATGTCCATCCGCGGGCAGGAGGACGACCCGCAGGGTCTCGGCCTGCGGGTCGAGGTCACGGGGACCAACGGCACCGAGTACACCTACGACCTGTGCTTCCACGAGCTGTCCGCGCTCGAGGCCGACGACGTCACGTACCCGGTGGGCGACCTCACGGTGGTTATCCCGGCCGGCTCCGTCGACCAGCTCCGGGGTGCCGAGCTCGACCTGCCGCGCGCCGGGGCCCAGGGTGGGCTGGTCATCCGGAATCCCAACCGGGCCGATCCGCTCGCCGGCATCGAGCTGGAGCTCAGCGGTGACATCGCCGAGAAGGTCAGCCAGCTGCTCGAGCAGTCGATCAACCCGGCCCTCGCGTCGCACGGCGGGTACGCCACGCTGGTGGGTGTCGACGAGGACAACAAGGTCTACGTGACCATGGGCGGCGGTTGTCAGGGCTGCTCCGCCAGCGCGGCGACCCTCAAGGAGGGCATTCAGCGTTCCATCAAGGAGCAGATCCCCGAGGTGGTCGAGGTCATCGACGCGACCGACCACGCCGCTGGGGAGAACCCCTTCTACAGCTGAGCCAGCTCAGACCGAGTCGGTCGAGGACCGCGACCAGGCCAGCACCTCGTCGACGACGCCGTCGGCGTCCAGTCCGAGACGGGCCAGGATGTCGTCGGCCTTGCCGTGCGCGAGGTACGCCGACGGCACGCCCAGCACCCTCACCTGCGGGCCGTCGACCGGCGCCAGCTTCGACAGCGAATCGGCGATCGCCGCGCCGATCCCACCGTCGCGGATGCCGTCCTCGATGGTCACCACCAACCGGTGCGTCGCCGCGTCGGTCACCATCTCGGCGTCGAGGGGCTTGACGACCCGTGGGTCCCACACCGTGACGTCGAGACCCTGGTCGTCGAGGCGGTCGGCCGCACGCTCGGCGGCGCCGAGCATCTTGCCGACACCGATCAGGCAGACCTGCGAACCGGCGCGCACCCGCCTGGCCGAGAGGCCCGATCCGGTCGTCGTCCCCGACGGGGGCATGGTCTTCGGGAACCTGATGGCGCTCGGCCCGTCGGTGCACAACTCGAGCGCGTCGTGGAGCATCTGGCCGACCTCGGCGTAGTTCGACGGTGCGAACAACGTCATGTCGGGCACCTTCGACAGCAACGCCATGTCGAGCACGCCGTGGTGCGACGGCCCGTCGTCGCCGGTGATGCCGGCACGATCCAGCACGAACACGACGGGCTGGCCGTGCATGCCGACGTCGAGGTTGACCTGGTCGAACGCGCGGGAGAGGAAGGTCGAGTAGACCGCGAACACCGGCCGGAGGCCGCCCATGGCCATACCGGCCGCCGAGGTGACCGCGTGCTGTTCGGCGATCCCCATGTCGAACAAGCGGCCGGGGAATCGCTCGCCGAACGGCAGCAGCCCGGTCGAGTCGGGCATGGCAGCGGTGATCGCCACGAGTTCGTCGCGTTGTTCGCCCTCGGCGAGGATGGCCTCGGTGAACGCCGCGGTGTACGAGCCGTCCTTGAGCTCGGACGTGTCGTGCATGTTCTTGATGGCGTCGTTCTCTGCTGGGGCGTAGCCCCGACCCTTCTGGGTGAGGCAGTGCACCACCACGGGACCGTCGACCTCGCTCGCGTTGCGGAACGCCTCCTCGAGCGTGTGGAGGTCGTGGCCGTCGTACGGGCCGAGGTACTTCACCCCGAGCTGCTCGAAGAACGCCGGTGGTTCGAACATCTCGCGGATCGCCGCCTTGGCCCCGTCGACACCCTTCTCGAGGTAGTTGCCGAGCGGCATCTCGGCGATGATGCGCTCGACCCGTGCGCTCTGGCGACGGTAGGCGCTCGAGGAACGGAGCTTCGAGAGGCTCTCGCTGAGGCTCGACGCGGTCGGTGCGTACGAGCGGCCGTTGTCGTTGAGGATGATGATGGCCTTGCGGCCGGAGTGCCCGAGATTGTTGAGGCCCTCGTAGGCCATGCCACCGGTGAGCGCACCGTCGCCGAGCACCCCCACCACCTGGCGGCCGTCCTCGCCGCGCAGGTGCATCGCGGTGGCGAGCCCGTGCGCGTACGACACGACCGTCGAGGCGTGACTGTTCTCGATCCAGTCGTGATCGGACTCGGCGCGGGACGGGTAGCCGGAGAGCCCACCCTCTTTGCGCAGCGTGCCGAACTCGTCCCGCCGACCCGTCAGCAGCTTGTGGACGTACGCCTGGTGGCCGGTGTCCCAGAGGATGACGTCGTGGGGGGAGCGGAACACCCGGTGCAACGCGAGGGTGATCTCGACCGCACCGAGGTTCGAGCCCAGATGTCCGCCGTTGGCGGTGACCGCCTCGACGATGAACTGGCGGATCTCGGTCGCGAGTTCGACGAGTTGGGCCTCGTCCAGCGAACGGAGGTCGGCGGGACGATCGATCGCGTCCAACAGTGGCGTGGGTGCATGCTTCATGGCCGTGCCCCACGCTACCGCTGCGTCCGATCAGCGTCAGGTCTCTGCGCGACCCGCGTCGGGGCGGGCGTCACGTCGCCGCCCGAAGGCGAAACTCGGCGCACCGGCGAGGCTCGCGGCGACGAACACCAGGTAGACGACGAGGCCCAGCGCGATGGCGTCGGCATCGCCGACGCCCACCGCGCCGAAGAAGAGTACGAAGGCCGCTTCGCGCACGCCGAGACCGCTGAGCGCGAACGGCACGTTCTGGGCGATCGCGGTCGGTGGGAAGAAGGCGAGCACCGCGAGCAGCGACAACTCCTCGAGACCGAGCGCCTGCGCGGTGCACCACACCGCAGCACACTGGATGACCTGGAAGGCCAGCCCGGCGCCGAGCACCTCGCCGATGCGGATCGGCCGGTGGCGGAACGCGACGATGCCGAGGTGGACCGCTGCGAGGTAGCGGCGCCACCCGCTCGATCCGAGTAACCGGCCTGCGCCACGCTCGTGGCCCGCCGTCCAGAGGATCGCGACCAACGCGAGCACGGTGACCACGTTGATGGCGACCGCCACCGTCGAGGCCGAGCCGAGGCCCAGCAGGTCCGGGTCCGTGGCGAGCGCGACCGCCGAGATGAGCGGCAGCACGAGCCAGCCGGTGAGCCGTTCGAGCCCGGTGGCGGCGAACGCGTCGGCGTAGTCGCCGGTGTCGCGCCCCTGGCGCACGACGCGCACCACGTCGCCGCCGAACGACGTCGGCAGCGCCTTCGCGACGAACTCGGCGGCGAGCAGGTGCGAGAGCATCCGCACGAACGGAGAGGTCAACCCGAGGGTGCGCGACACCGACCACCACCGCACGTTCTGCAGTACGTACGCAACGAGCATCAGTCCGACCGCGACGGCGAGCCACGCCACCGTCGCCCCGGTGATCTCCGGGACCACGTCGGCCACCGTCACGTCCGGTAGCCGCCAGAACAGCACCGTGAGTAACCCGAGGCTGATGGCGAGCCGCAGCAGGACCGGACGCCATCGAGCCCGGGCGCGGGGTTCGTCGGGAGGTTCGAGGCCGCGCAGCCTCTCCCGTTCGGCCTCGACCGGATCGCGCTGGGGGGCCGGGTTCTCCGACGCCGGTGCCGGACCGCGAGGGTCGGCGTGGTCCTCGTCGGTCATCGCCGAGCGACCCTAGTGGGGGCCCGGCGATGACCGACGGGATCGGTCGCCGGGACGGGTCAGCCCGGTCGCAGGTTCAGGTTGATCGACGTGTCCGACCCGCCGACCGGGAAGTCCTGGTTGCGGCCACCGCCGTGGCTCCAACCGTTGAACAACCAGGTGGCGCCGTCGATCTGCTGTTCGAACGGCGTCGTGAGCGACACGGTGTCGTTGCGGATCACCTGCACCGTGAACGGGGTGGTCCCGGAGCTCTCGCCCACCTGGACGAACGCTCCCGGCGGGTTGCTGGTGACCTCGAGCTCGATGGCCTCGGGGTGCAGTTCCTCGACGACCCGGGTGGTCTGGCCCCGGGAGTCGGTGGCGTCGACGATCAGCAGCAGGAAGGACGGGTAGCCGTGGGACGGCCCCGAGATCGTGCCCGCGACCGAGCCGCTCGCGCCGGTGTACGGATGGATGTGGCAGTCGTCAGGTGCGTAGCAGTGGTTGATCTGCGACTCCCACGAGATGGCCGACTCCGGCAGCGGACCGTCCTCGGCGTCGGTGGCCGAGATCGTGAAGGAGATGTCGTCGTTCGCCGACCACGGCAACGGGGTGGTCACGTCGACCGCCACCTCGGGTGGGGTGTTGCCGGGGTAGAGCGTCACCGATGCCTGCGACGACGCCAGGCCGGGGACCTCCACACGGACCGACACGGTGCGGTTGACCGCCTCGGTCAGGCTGAGCGAGGCGATCGGTCCGGTGGCATCGTCGAAGAGTCCGTTGCCGGTGAGGTCCCACTTGAAGGTCAGCTCCTCCTCCGGCGGACCACCGGACGAGGAGGCGTCGAGGGTGACCTCGAGCGGCAGCGGCCCGTCGATGGCGCTCGCCTCGACGCGGGCGACCGGACTGGTCGCACGGTCGACGATCCGGGAGACGCTGCCCTCGAGGTAGTCGACCACGTACACGAACCCGTCGGGGCCGGCGGTGAGGTCGACCGGGATGCCCCCGCGCATCACCGTGCGCGGCCCTGCGGGGTCGGCCGAACCGTCCGGCTGCACGCCGAGCAGGTAGGTCTGCCCGAGCACGTAGTCGGCGAACATGACGCTGCCCACGGTCTCCTCCGGGTAGCGACCAGCGTCGGGGACGAACTCGATGCCGGCGATCGACGCCCCGACGTTGGGTCGTGCGTACGCGAACCACGGGTCGGTGAGCACCGAGGGCACGTCGGGGCTCTTCATCAGCGTGCACATGTGGTTGTTCAACTGCGAGTACTGCCGTTCGGGCTCGGGCCCCTCCTTGCAGGGCCACCCGAAGTTCGGCACGACGCCGCTGCGGACGTCGACGACCTCGATCTCCTCGTAGGTGATGAAGCCGACGTTGGCGACGAACACCTCGTCGGTGCCCGGCCGCACGGCGAAGCGGAAGGGGTTGCGGAACCCGTGGGCGATCATCTCGTCGTTGTCGGGGTCGCCGTCACCCACGAGCGGGTTGTCGGCGGGTGCGGTCCCCGTGTCCGGGTCGACACGCACCATCGCGCCGCTCCAGCCGAGGGGGTCGTCGGGCGTGAGGAGGTCCTGGGCGCGGAAGGCGCCGCCCTCGGAGGTCTCCGGGTCCACCGGGCCGCCGATGCCGTTGGGCGGATCGTCACAGGGGTTGACCGGCGTGAGGTCCGGGATGGTCGGACCGATCAGGGGCTGCTGCCCGCCGCGCTGGCCGTAGTCGGTACCGCTCCAGCCGGCGCCCTCGCCCGCTGCGGCGATCAGTGTCCCGTCGTCGAGGAAGTCGAGGTCGCCGACGCCGTGGCTCGAGAACTGGAAGCACCAGCGGCTGTCCTCCAGCACGTGCTCCGGTGCGTTCATCACGCCGGTCACCGGGTCCATGGTCAGTCGGCTCAGCTTGGCGCCCGTGACGCAGCCGTTCACTGCGTACCCGGCGGCGCAGCCGCTGCCCCAGAGCCCGGTGATGTCCCAGGTGTAGAAGACGTACACGTACGGGCGTGCGGGCCACTGGGGATCGACGGCGAGCCCGAGCATGCCGTGGTCACCGATGTTGCGCACCGGTCCGGTCAGGTCGGCGGCGACCGTGGGAGTGGGGTCGTCGATCGAGTCGAAGGTCTTCACGATGCCGGACTTCTCGGCGACGAAGACCCGTCCGTCGTTGGCGAACTCAACGGTCGTCGGTGCCGTCAGGCCCGACAGCAGCTCGTAGCGGGCGAACTCGTCCTCCTCCGGCGCCGGCGGCAGCGTCGGCAGCACGGTGGTGCGCGGTGGTCCGCTGCCTCCGGTCGGCGGCGGGATGCAGGCCGCCACGACGACCGCAGTGATCGCCGCGATGCTCAACAACACCTTGGTCGATGGCGCGTGGACACGCATGGAACTCGCCCTCCCCAACGGGACCCCCCCGACGACGCCCTGACGTCGGCGCTGTTCCCTGGTCGCCTGCCCGACGCTAACGGCTCGGCCGTCCCGTCTCAACAGGTAGATCCCGCCCGAGCGTCGGGGTGATGGCGACGACGGGGGTCAGCGGGTCTTGTCGAGGAACTGCTCGACGTCGACGAGCACCCGCGTGACCTTCCCGGCTGCGACGAGGCCCCGTTCGTCGCGCGCCGAGACGTGGAAGATGAGCCGTCGACCCTCGACCTTCTCCAGGTTGGCCTCGGCGGTCACCGTCCCACCGACGGGCGTCGGCGAGATGTGCTCGATCTGCACGCGGACACCGACCGTCGAGCAGCCCGGCTCGAGCGAGTCGCGGGTGGCGAGCAGCGCCGCCTCCTCGACCAGGGCGATGATCCTGGGTGTCGCGAGCACCGGGACCTCGCCCGAATGGAACGCGATGGCGGTGTCCCGCTCCTCGACGATGAGCTGGGCCGTTGCGGACAGACCGGTGGGGACGGGCACGACGGATACAGTAAGCACATCGCGACGGCAGGTCACAGCCCGTCGAGCGGTCGACCGACGTCCGCCCGGTCGCGTCGGTGCCGGGAAGTGGCCGGCGCCCACGGGTGTTGTCACGGCACCGCCCGGGTGCCGACCCCGAAAGGACTCCACGTGCCCACCGACGCAATCCCCTTGCTCGACCAGGATGTCGTCGGGCGCGTGATCGCTGCGGCGCTCACCCGCGGCGGCGACTTCGCCGAGGTGTTCGTCGAGGACAAGCAGTCCTCGTCGGCGCTGCTCGACGACGGCCGGGTCGAGGAGCTGAGCTCGGGTCGCGACCGTGGCGCGGGCATCAGGGTCGTGGTCGGCGAGTCGACCGGCTTCGCCCACACCTCCGACCTGAGCGAGTTGGGTCTGCTCGAGGCCGCCCGGACCGCCGCTGCCGCCGCCCGGGGTGCTGGCGCCGGCGGCGTTGCTGCGGCGCTGGTGCCCACCGCCGGCACCGCTCGAACGTCGGCGGCGATCCCACCGGGTGAGGTCGCGAAGGCCCGGAAGGTCGAGCTGCTGCTCGCAGCGGATGGTCACGCGCGCTCGACGGGCGGTGCGATCACGCAGGTCACCGCGAGGTACGCCGACTCGCACCGGCGGATCCTCGTGGCCAACAGCGACGGCGTGCTCGCGGGCGACGACCAGGTGCGCACGCTGTTCTCGGTGTCCTGCGTGGCCAGTGGTGACACCGGCATGCAGACCGGCCGGGAGTCGGTGGGTCGAACCGTCGGGTTCGAGCTCTTCGACGACCACGACGTCACCGAGCTCGCCGGCAACGCCGCACGCCGAGCGTTGTCGAAGCTGGCCGCCCGGCCGGCGCCGTCCGGCGAACGGACCGTCGTGATCGGACCGGGCGGCGGCGGAGTGATGTTCCACGAGGCCTGTGGCCACGGGCTCGAGGCCGACCTGGTGGCGAAGGGCGCCTCGGTGTTCGCCGGTCGGATGGGCGAGCAGGTGGCGTCGTCGTTGGTGACGTTGGTCGACGACGGCACGATGGACGGTGAATGGGGCGGCGCGTCGATCGACGACGAGGGCCGACCCACCCGACGCAACGTCCTCATCCAGGACGGCGTGCTCGTCGACTACATGTGGGACACGTTGCGGGCCCGTGCCGACGGGCGGGCGCCGTCGGGGAACGGACGTCGACAGAGCTACCAGCACCTGCCGATGGTGCGCATGACCAACACCTACCTGGTGGGCGGTTCGAGCAGCCCCGACGAGATCGTCGCCGACACCGCCGATGGGGTCTACATCGCCCACCTCGGCGGTGGTCAGGTGAACACGGCGACGGGCGATTTCGTCTTCGGGATGACCGAGGCGTACCTGATCGAGGACGGGCGCATCACCGAACCGCTGCGCGAGGGCAACCTGATCGGGAACGGGCCGGCGGTGCTGGCGGCGATCGACGCCGTGGGCAACGACTTCGCGATGGGTTCACCGGGCACGTGCGGCAAGGACGGCCAAGGTGTGCCGGTGGGCGACGGCGTGCCCACCCTGCGCGTGGCGAGCGGACTGACGATCGGTGGCACTGCCGCCTGACGTGGTCGGGGCCGGGTCCGAGGACCCGACCCCGGTCGGTGTTCGGCCGTGCCCGACGCTCAGTTGCCCATCCGGTCGAGGCGCGTGCGGAGCCAGTCGCTGACGTACGAGGTGGGTCCTGCGGATCCCACCGCTCGGCGTCGGGAGGACGTGGACGTGGTGGCTGTGCCGATGAACCGACCGACCTGTGGCAGGCTGCCCCGGTGACCCCCGAGGACGTGCAGCGGATCGCCGATCGCGTGGTCGCACAGGCCCGGCCCGGCGAGGCGATCGAGGCCGTCGTGAGCTGGGGACGCGAGACCGAGGTGCGGGCCTACGACGGCGACGTCGAGCACTTCGTCTCGGCGGAGTCCGCGGGTGTGGGCATCCGGGTCGTGGAGGACCGACGCCAGGGACTGGGATGGGTCGGAGTGCTCGAGGACGAGGCACTCGCCGACTGCCTCGCCGCTGCTCGGGACAACGCGCGCTTCTCGAGCCCCGATCCCCACGCCGGTCTCGCGGAACCCGACGGCGTCGTCCCACCCGACCTCACCCTCGTGGACGAACGGCTCGCCCTGGTGCCCACCGAGCACAAGATCGCCGCCGCGATCGACCTCGAAGCAGCGGTCCGCGCCGGCGACCCTCGAATGGTGGGTGTCGAGTCGGCGGACTACGCCGACGCGCAGGTGGTGTCGGCCATCACCTCGACCACCGGGATCCGTGTCGCAGGAGCCGAGAGCTCGGCGTACCTCGGCGCGTACGCACTCGCTGCCGATGCACGGGGGACCACCACCGGGTTCGGGTACACGGTCGCCCGGGGGTTCGACGACCTGGACGCCGCTGCCGCCGCCCGCGACGCGGTCGACCGGTCGGTCCGGCTCCTCGGCGCCGACACCGCTCGGAGTCGGCGTCTCACCGTGGTGCTCGACCCGTACGTGACCTCGCAACTGCTCGGCCTGGTGGCCGAGATGCTCTCGGGTGAGGCCGTGCTGCGGGGGCGCACTCCCTTCGCCGACCGCGTGGGCGACTCGGTGGCCTCGCCGCTGGTCACCCTCGTCGACGACGCCACCGACCCGGCGGCACCCACCGCGAGCGACGTCGACGGTGAGGGACTCGCCTGTCGACAGGTGGAGCTCATCACCGAGGGACGGCTCCGGGGCTTCCTCCACAACGCCTACACGGCTCGTGCGCTCGGTGCCCGATCGACGGGTTCGGCACAGCGCGGCAGCTACCGGGGGGCACCGTCGGTCGGGCCGCACGTCATCTCGCTGCGGCCGGGCGACACGTCGCCGGAGGAGCTGCTGGCCCAGGTCGGCGAAGGGCTCTGGGTGCACGAACTGGTCGGTCTGCACTCGGGTGTCAATCCGGTCTCCGGCGACCTCTCCGTCGGCGTCGAGGGTCAGCTCCTGCGCGCCGGTGCGCCCGCCGAACCGGTTCGGGAGGTCACGATCGCATCGACGATCCAACGACTGCTCGACGACGTGGTCGCCGTCGGCAACGACCTCACGCGGTTCCCCTGGGAGGCCTCCGGAGTCACCCTCGCGGCGGCCGACGTCATGATGTCGGGACGATGACGCCGCCCGGCACCCAGCACCGTTCCGACGACCCGGACGGAACGGTCGCGCAGCTGGAATCGCTCGCCGAGCGCGTGCTCGCAGCCCGCCGACCGGGCGACGCGGTCGAGATCGTCCTGAGCCACTCACGCGGCACCTCGGTGCGGGTCCATGACGGGGCGGTCGAGTCGCTCACCTCGTCGGACAGCTCGGGTGCCGGTGTCCGGGTCGTTCGAGACGGCAGGTTGGGCTTCGCCCACTGCGGCTCGCTCGACCTCGACGTGTTGCTGGGCACGCTCGAGGCGGCGTCCGACAACTGCACCTTCGGTGAACCCGACCCCCACAACGGCCTGGTCGAGCCCGACGGTGTGCCGGTGGTGCCCCAGCAGGGGTGGACGCCGGCGGTGGAGCAGCGCTCGGCGGAGCAGCGGATCGCGACGGCGCTCGAGCTGGAACGTCTCGTGACCGGTCGAGATCCACGGGTGGTGGCGGCCCGAAGCACCACCTACGGCGACGCGAGCAGCACCTCGGTGATCATGTCGACCACAGGTGTCCGCGCCGGCGAGCGCTCGTCGTCCAGCTCGGTCAGCACCCAGCCGATGGCGCGGTCCGGTGACGAGACCCAGATCGGCGCGTCGTACGACGCGGCGCGGGATCCCGCCGACCTCGACCTGCATCGCGTCGCGGACGAGGCGGTCGAACGTGCGACCAGGTTGCTCGGCGCGCGCAAGCCCCCGTCGGGTCGACTGACGGTGGTCCTCGAGCCCCGACTGGCGCTCGGGTTGCTCGGCATCGTCTCGGGGATGCTCAGTGGCGACGCGGTCGTGAAGGGGCGTTCACCGTTCGCCGACCGGCGAGGAGAGGTGATCGCCGCGCCGTGCATCACGCTGTGGGACGACCCCACCCGACAGGAGTCCCTCGGCGCCGAGGAGGTCGACGGTGAGGGTCTGGCGACCCGGCCGAACCAGCTGATCGCAGACGGTCGACTCGTGGACTTCCTCCGCGACGGGTACGTCGGGCGACGAACGGGCGAGGGCTCGACCGCCTCCGCGGTCCGGGGTGCCCGCAGCCTGCCCGGCATCGGCGCCCAGGTGCTCGTGATGTCCCCGGGGACCCGTGACCTCGACGAGCTCGTGGCCACGATCGACCACGGGCTCTTCGTCAACTCGCTCAGCGGTCTGCACTCGGGCGTCAACGCGGTGTCGGGCGATTTCTCCGTCGGCGCCGACGGTCTCGTCATCCGCGACGGCGCACTCGCCGAGCCGGTTCGTGAGCTCACGCTCGCCTCGACGCTGCAGCGGCTGCTGCTCGACGTGCGCGAGGTGGGAGGTGACGCCACCTGGCTGCCCTCGGGGCACCGGGGTGCCTCACTCGTCATCGACGACGTCGCCGCGTCCGGGGCCTGAGCCTCCGTCGGCGCCGACGACGATCAGCACCACTGGTCCGCCGAGCAGCGCATCGGCCAGTCCCGGCACGTCGACCGCTGCGACCTCCAGGGTGACCGAGTCGGCGTCGAGTGATCGCACGAGCGTCCCCGCGGCGACGGTACGGGCCGGTTCGCGTCCACCGCCGGGCGTGGGCGCGCCCGGCCCGATCACGTCGACCACGTCGCCGGGCGTGAGTTCCGAGGGGGCGCCGCCGTCGCGACCGTGCAACGGGACCGGTACGAGCGCCCGCTGGTGACCTGGACCGCCGGGGTCCGGCTCGCCGTCGTCGTGGAGGCGGGGCGCGGTCAGGATCTCGCCGCGACCGAGGTCGATTGCCGCCCGGGCCCCGGGAGGGAGCACCTCGAGGTGGGCGTCGGGAACCAGCGCCGACGGGGCCGACACGGCTCGAACCCGACCGTCGAGCGGCTCACCCGCCGACACGGGTGCGTCGAGCACCAGCACCGGTGCCGTCTCGCCCCACCGCTGGGCGAGGTCCAGCCCACGGCGGTGCGTGCTCGCGGCGAGCGACATCACCGCGACGGCGAGGAGCAGCGCTCCGCCGCGCCGCAGCGCGGCGCGGCGATTGGGGGGCGCGATCAGGGTCCGCAGGACACGCCGTGCCCCTGTGGGCGATGGGTTGCGCGCGGTCCGGGCGGTACGCGCCACGGGCCTCCCCGGTGCTTCGACGTCGGTCGGTCGGGGGGAAGGAGGACCGGCTCAGCCGGTGGGTGCCGGGTCGCCGCTGGTGTCGAGACCGCAACGGACCCCGGCGAAGCGCTCCTCGGCGGGAGGACCGTCGGCCGGGACGGTGAGCAGCTCGTGGGAGGACTCGGTCACCAGGATGGTGTGTTCGAACTGGGCCGACCGTTGCAGGTCCCTGGTGGCCACCGTCCAGCCGTCGTCCCACATGTCGAGCCGGGGGCCACCCCGGTTGATCATCGGCTCGATCGTGAAGGTCATGCCCGGCAGCAGCACGGTGTCGTTGCGAGGGTCGTGGTAGTGGGGGATCTGCAGGCTGGTGTGGAACTGATCGCCGATGCCATGACCGATGAACTCCCGCACGACCCCGTAGCCGAAGGGTGCGACGCTCTGTTCGATGGCTCGTCCGATCTCGAACACCCGTGCCTCGGGACCGACCACGGCGATGCCCGCGTGCATGGCCGACCTGGTGCGCTCCACGAGTTGGGCGGAGTCCTCGTCGACCTCGCCGACGAGGAACGTGCAGGAGGTGTCGCCGTGGACGCCTTCGATGTAGGCAGTGACGTCGACATTGACGATGTCGCCGTCCGCCAGCTTGCGGGAGTCCGGGATGCCGTGGCACACGATCTCGTTGACCGAGGTGCACAGTGACTTCGGGAAGCCCCGATAGTTGAGCGTCGACGGGTAGGCCCCTGCGTCGATCATGAACTCGTGGCCGATCCGGTCGAGCTCGTCGCTCGTGACACCGGGGCGCACGTGCCGACCGACCTCGACGAGTGCGGCTGCCGCGACGCGACCGGCGACGCGCATCGCCTCGATCTCGTCGGGGGTGCGCACGGCGCGACTCGCCCGTGACGATGGTTCGCCCGTGAGCGCGTACTCGGGGCGAGGGATGCCGCTGCGCACGGACCGGACCGGACCGACCAGACCCTGGGTCACCGGTGGCGACGGAGGAGGGGGGAGCGCGTTGCGACGCTTACGCTTGGCCATGTCGGGTCCATCCTACGGGCAGCTCGATGTCCGATGCCGTCGCCGAACCGGGCCGGGGGGCCCGAGCCGGATCCGAAAACTCAACCCGCCGCCCGAATCTGTCGATCCGACGTGCGATGGCAGCGCAGCTGGACAACGACGACCCGAGGCGCCCGAAGGGCATGCGCATCAACAGCCGACTCGTCGGCCTGTTGCTCGTGCCCCTCGCGGTGCTGATCGCGGTGACCGGATTCGGGGTGGTGCAGGGGATCACCCAGTCGAACCAGGCATCGGAGCTCTCCGGGCGCACCGACCTGGCGTCGAGCGCGTACACGTTGATCGACGCGCTCGAGGTCGAGCGGTCCACCCTCGTCGCCGAGTCGACCAGCTCGGCCGATCAACAGGCAGCCGTGCGGGCCGCTGCAGATGACCTGACCGCACGTGGCGCACAGGTCGGTGGCTCGTTGCAGCAGGAGACCGATGCGGTGCTGCGTCGCATCCGTGGGCTGGAGCTGCTCGCCGACGGGGGCATCGGTGGACGCAGCGCGCTCCGCTCGTACTCGGTGACCATCGACGAGTTGCTGGACCTGGCGTCCCGGGCGATCGACCCGGCGGGCGCGGTCGACGGCAGCGCCGCTGCCACGACCGACTACCTGGCTCGAGCACAGGCCGCGTCGGCACAGGAGTACGACCTCGTGAAGGTGCTCGAGGCGGAGGGCGAGATCAACGCCGTGTCCTTCCAGGATCTCTCGTCCCTCGCAGCGTCGCAACGTGCCTACTCGGCGCTGGCGGCGGAGACCGCTCCGGCCGCCCTGTCGATCCGAATCCGAGAGGTGGCGTTCGCCATCTCGGCTGCGGACGAGACCCGGCGTGACGCGTTCGTCGCGACGTTGGCGCCGTCGTTCGGTCCGTGGCTCGAGGGTCTCGAAGCCCGGACCGAGTCGCTGAGCTCGCTCCGGGGGGTCGCCCGGGAGGCGACACTGGCGACGGTCGACGATCTCGCGGAGTCGAGCCGGATCCTGTTGGTCACGGCGACGCTGGCGATG
>SKRR01000030.1 GCA_007118345.1 Microthrixaceae bacterium
AGTTGCCGCCCGTGCCGCCGTTGCCGCCGCGATTGGTCGCACACCCGCCGCCGCCACCGCCGCCGCCGGGGCTGCTCGGGCCGCTGGCGTTCCCGCCCTTGCCGCCCGCACAACCCGTCGTCGCCTGCGCCGGCGCACCCGAGGGAGCACTCTGACCGGGGATGCCCGGCTGGGCGGTGATGTTCGACAGCACGACGTTGGCGAAGGAGCTGGCGAGCACCCGCACTCCGTACGCACTGTGACCGGTACCCACCGGGGTGCCGCTGTTCACGGTGGTCCTGGTGAGGTTGAGCACCGAAGATCCGCTGACGAGCACGCCGGTGGCGTGCGGGCCGACGCCACCGCTCACGATCGAGTCCTCGATGGTGACGGCGTTCGACGCTCCGCTCACGACCACACCGACGGCGTTGCCGGTGCTGCGGGTCTCGCCGAGCGCGCTGACCCGGCTGATCAGTGAGTTGGCCACGCCGTCGATCACGATCGGTGCCGTCGTGGCAGTGCCACGGATGATGGTGACCTCACCCGTTCCCACTTCGGCGAAGTTCTGCGTCCATCCACCCGAGATGGTCATACCGGACTCGAGTGTCAGCGTCCCGTAGGTGCCGCCAGCGACCCGCACGGTGCTGATCCCCTGCGACTTGGCGTTCGTCTGCGCCTCGGTGATCGTCGAGCACGGGTTCGCGAGGGGGCCGCAGTCGGGCCCCGAGGTTCCGGTCGTTCGGACGTAGAACTTCGGGTTCGGGTCGAGGTTCACGGTGATGTTGATCGCCGACGAGGTCGAGGAACCCTCGGAGCTCGTGATCGTGAGGCGGGCGCTGTACGTGCCGACCTCTTCGTACACATGCACCGTCGACGTCCCGGTCGCCGTGGGGCTTCCGTCGCCGAAGTCCCAGGTGTAGACGACGTCGGTGCCGCTGCCGGGACTGGACCCCGACGAGTCGAAGGTGACCGTCAGGGGAGCGTCGCCGATGGTCGGCGTTGCTCCCGCGATCGCAACCGGCGCGCCGCTGGGGGCGGTGGTCGTCGTGCCTCCGCCACCGCTGTCCGGTGGCACACAGGCGACTGCAACAAGCGCGATCGCCCCGAGGAATGGGACGATCGCTCTACGGATCCTCATATTGTGTTCTCCCCCCATCTACCGGCCTCGCCAGGCCGTGGGAGCACCATGCTGGCAGCTCGCCGAGGCGCGGTCAACGATGGAGTTGTCAAAAGTTCAGTGACAAGCGGGATGTGTCTGTTACTGTTCTCACGTGGCGTCGGGCGATGCCGGGGGAGTAGCGATATGACACGCGCAACGGTTGGTCGATTCTGGGGAATCCGAGGAGTGGCGGCGTTTGTTGCCCTCGCTGCGGTGGCGACGGCCTGTGTGCCGCCCTCGGACCCGTCGGGTCCCACACCAATCGAGGAGTTCTGCGAGCTGTGGGAGAAGGTCGATGAGTCGCCGCCCACGACCGACACGGCAGTGCTGGTCAAGGAAGACGTTGTCGCGCTCGCCGAGGAGACCGATCTGATCGGTCAGGACTGCACCCAGTCCGGTGCCCGGATCGAGCTCGACGGTGCCGTGCTGGCAGAGGGGAAGGAAGTCCCCGCCTCGCTGCTGGAGGGCGAACTGGAGGGCGCCGTGCTCGCTCAGGGCAGCGACCTCGAGGCCGAGCTCGAGTCCGACCCCGACACGATCGCTGCGATCACCGGCCAGGAAATCGCCCCGGGTGAGGCAGTGCTCGAGAACGTGTCGCTCAGGTCGCTGTCGGCCGACATCACCTCGAACGGCATCCGCCTGCGTGGCAACGTGGCCGTGCGACTCTCCGGGGTGACCTCGACCATCGGATTCGTCGGCACGCTCTCCTCGCTCAACAGCTGGTCGGTGAGCCTCTCGTCGACAGCGTTGACGATTCCCGGGATCACCTCCTCGCCCGCGAGCTTCAACGGGACGCTCAACGTCCGCAGCGGGGTCCCGACGCTGACCATGAGCGCGCGGGCCACTTCGGCCCGTATCGGCGACATCACGGTCACCGGCGCCGAGATCGACCTGACTGCGTCGCCGGCGACCGGTGTCGCTGCGTCGGTGAAGGGGGCGATCCGGGTCGGACCGAGCACGGTCAACGGGACCGTCGATGTCGAGTTCGACACGACCGGCGCGCTGGTGTCGGCACAAGCCGATCTCTCGGCCCACCTCGTCGGCCAGCAGGCCGACGGCAAGATGATCGACCTGCAGGGCACCGTCAAGCTCGACGGCAACGCGCAGGAAACCGTTGCATCCTTCTCGGCCAGCGGCATCGTGGGTGACCTCGAGGTGATCGAGGCGAACGGTGACCTGACACTCGAGACCAACAAGGCGACCTTCGTCGGCAAGCTCGACGTCGTCCAGGGTCCCAACACTGTCCGCTTCAACGGGGCGATCGTGTGGGACGGCATCACTGCATTCACCCCCTTCCTGACCCTCGAGGGCGCCGGGGAGATCTCCGGGGTGCTCGCCGACGGTAAGCGGGTGGCCGCCAACGGCACGATCGAGGCCACCGTCATCGGCAACCAGACGCGAGCGGTGCTCACCGGCGAATTCGCACTCGGCACCCTCAATGCCTCGGGTTCCGCGGTCATCGAGTACAACGGCGCATCGACAGTGCTCGAGGTCGACGCCGAACTGGTCGACGCCGGCTTCGATGCTCGGCTCGAGGGGGCGGTGGTGATCACCGACGGTCGAGTCGAGATGGTCAACCTCGACGCCAGCGTCAGGGGCGAGCTGAACTTCGGTGACGCCACCCTGACCAACGCCAACCTGTCGGTGCGCAGCAGCTTCGGCAGTCCGCTGGATCTTTCCTTCAGCGGCGGGGTGAAAGTCGGCAGCCAGGCCAACCTGGAGGGCTCGGTCGACGCGAGCTTCGGTCCGAACGGCCAGCTCATCCGACTCCGCGGTGACGTGCGGGGTTCGATGGCGCTCGACTCGTGGGCGCTGGTGAACTTCAACGGCACGGTCGTCGCCACCTCGGAGCAGGTGAGTGTTTCGGGCTCGGGCGGGGTGTTGCTCGCCAACTTCCCCGCCGGTCTCACCATGAACGGCACGCTCACCTCGTCGCTCGAGAACCCCAGCTGGTCGCTCAACGGCACCGCCCGCTTCCGGATCGGCTCACTCGACATCGCCTCAGCACGAATGCGGCTGTCTCAGGAGGAGGGGATGAAGGCCACCCGTGTCGGCTTCTACTTCTCGATCATCGGGATCGGCATGTACTTCGAGGGCGACTTCTACATGAACCCCGGTGGCGGTTGCGACCGGGTGGACATCACCGCTGGTGGTCCGATCGCCAAGCTGATCCTGGTGACGACCCTGCCGAACGCGATCGGCTGTCCGGTCTACATCTGACCGCCCCGGCACGAACGAATGCGGTGCGCCCGTCCGGGTAGGAACTGCTCTCCGGGGGTCGCCGACCCCCGGAGAGGAGACCCATGACCTCCCCACGAGCATTCGTCATCGGCTTCGCCCTTGTCGGCGTGCTCGCCGTGGGCTGCGGCGACGACGGCGGCGGCCCGACCACGACCGTGACCGAGGCGGACCCCGACCCGACTCCCGGTGCCGCGACCGACAACGGGGTCGGCGACGACGACTGAGCCGACCGCCGGGACCATGGCGGGACGGACGCGGGAGGTTTCCGATCGACGCAGGTGAGGTACGTGCGAGCATGCGCACCACCCACGAGCAGCGAAGGAAGCCATGGGGACCGTGACCCGCCACACCGACATCGAGGCCCCGCCCCAGCGTGTCTGGGCGGTGCTCGAGGACGTCAGTCGTCTTCCCGAGCTGTCCCGGAGCACCACTGAGGTCCGGGTCGACGGTCCGCTGCGTTCGGTCGGCCAGGAGTTCGACCAGACCGTCGAGTTGGCCGGCCGCAGTTTCACGTCGACGTGGAGCGTGCTCGAGCTCGACCCCGCGCACCGGCTGGTCATCGAGGGCTCGGTGGCGCCGGGAACCCGCTACCGGATGACCGAACAACTCGAGAGGGCCGGCGACGAGGACCCGGGCTCGTCCACCCGCCTGAGCCTCACGATGGAGTACCGGCTGCCGTTCGGTCCCCTCGGGCGTCTCGCTGGTCGCCTCGGGGTGGAGCAACGTGCGGTCGCCGAGGCCGAGCAGGTCCTCGAGGGCGTGCGGCGAGCGGCTGAGCAACCGCCGGGGACCGGTCCAGAGGATTCGTGACCGAGCACTGCGACGCCGTCGTCATCGGCGCAGGGCACAACGGGCTCGTTGCTGCCGCGATGCTCGCGGACGCCGGCTGGGACGTCGTGGTCGTCGAGGCCGCGCCCGCGGCGGGGGGCGCAGTGCGGTCAGCCCGGAGCGTGCACCCTGACTTCGAGACCGACCAGTTCTCGGCCTTCTACCCCATGACGGCGGCATCGCCGGTCATCGCCGCGCTCGATCTCGAGTCCCACGGCCTCGAGTGGGCGCACGCCCCGAAGGTGTTGGCGCACGTGCGCAGCGATGCGCCCTCAGCAGTGCTGTGGCGCGACGCCGAGCGCACCGCCGCCGACCTCGACCGTCTCGACCCCGGTGACGGGGCTGCGTGGCGCGCCCTCGACGCGCAGTGGGCTCGGTTCGGTGAGCCGATGTTGCACGCCCTGCTGGCTCCTTTCCCCCCGGTGCGCGCCGGCGTGCGCCTGGTCGGCGCCGCCAGAAGTGAACTGTGGGACTTGGCCCGCATGGCGGTGCTGCCCGTGCGGTCATTGGCGGCGGAACGATTCGCCGGTGACCCGGCGGCGCTGCTGCTGGCCGGGAACGCGCTGCACGCCGACGTGAGTCTGGATGCGGCGCCGAGCGCGCTCCTGGGGTGGTTGCTGGTGGGGCTGGGTCAACAGGTCGGTTTCCCGGTCCCCCGTGGCGGAGCCGGACGCCTCGCCGACGCCCTCGTGAGCCGCGTGGCGGCAGCGGGAGGCGTCGTCCGGCTCGACGAGCCGGTCAGGTCGGTGGTCGTCGAGCACGGACGCGCAGCGGCCGTGACGACCGATCGGGGCGAGCTCCGGGCACGTCGGGCGGTGCTGGCCGCATGTGATGCCGAGCTGCTGTACGGCGGCCTGCTCGCGGCCGACGACCTCCCCCCGGCGTTCATGGCGAGGATGCGTGGGTTCCACCGCGCCACGGGCACCGTGAAGGTGAACTGGGCGCTGTCCGCTCCGGTGCCCTGGAGCGACGACCGCGCCGTCGGCGCCGGTACGGTGCACATCGCCGACGGGATCGACGAGCTGACGAGGACGGCGGCGCAGTTGGCTGGAGACCAGTTGCCGGCCGACCCGTTCCTGCTCATGGGCCAGATGACGACCGCAGATCCGACCCGTTCGCCGCAGGGCACCGAGTCGCTGTGGGCCTACACCCACGTGCCACAGGAGGCGGTCGCCGACGCCGGAGGCGAGATCGGGGTCACCGGACGGCTCCGTGGTGCCGGTCTCGAGGCGTTCGTCGAACGCATGGAGGACCGCGTCGAGGCCCACGCACCCGGGTTCCGTGCCACGGTGCTGGCCAGGGAGGTGCAGGGACCCGACGATCTCGAGTCGGCGAACCCGAGTCTCGTCGGGGGCGACATCAGCGGCGGGACCGCCCAGCTGCACCAGCAACTCGTGTTCCGCCCCGTCCCGGGACTGGCGCGCGCGGAGACACCGGTCAGCGGGCTCTTTCTCGCCTCCTCGTCGGCGCATCCGGGTGGCTCGGTGCACGGAGCCTGTGGCGCGAACGCCGCCCGCGCCGCGCTCGCCCATGACCGTGCTCGCCGTCTGGGTCCGCGACTCGCTGCGGGAGTTGTCGGCGCAGCGTCGATCGCAGGACCGGTATGGGCGACGAGGCGGAGGAGACGGCGATGAGCTCGCCGAAGAGTGGTCCCACGGTGCTGGTGACCGGTGCCAACTCCGCGATCGGTTCGGCGAGCGTCGACGCGCTGCTCGATCGGGGCGCGGTGGTCGTCGCGACCGTGCGGGGCGACGACGCAGCGGCGGTCGTCGCTGCGGAGCGGGAATCAGCGGTCGCTGCCGGTCGGCTGACCATCGAGCGGTTGGAGGTGACCGACGCAGACGACTGCGAGCGGGTCATGGCCCGCTGCCGGCCGACGGTGGTGGTGAACAACGCTGGCGCGGCGCTGCTCGGCGCGGTGTGCGACGTCGACGACGACGCGGCGCGCGCCCAACTCGAGGTGATGGTGCTCGGTCCGGTGCGTCTCGCGCGCTCGCTCATCGACGTCGCGCGCCACGAGCGATCCGACGGCACCGAGCTCGCTGATCGTCGTGTGGTCAACATCTCGTCGTCGCTGGCGTCGACGCCGATGCCGTTCACCGGCTGGTACGCCGCGTCGAAGTCGGCGCTCGACACGGTGTCCGAGCGGCTCCGGGTCGAGGCCGCCCCGCTCGGCGTCGCCGTCGTGACCGTCGAGTGCGGCGCCGTGTCCACCGAGGCCTGGGACGATGCCGCGGACATCGTGCGTCGCCCGTCCGTCGACGATGGCACCGAAGCGGGTCGCCGCCAGTGGGGGAGGATCACCTCGTGGCTCGAACCCCGGTTCGCCGACCCCGAGGAGGTCGGCCGGCGCGTCGCATCGGTGGCGCTGGACCCGAGCCCGCCGCCCGTCACGAGGGTCGGGTTCGGCTCCCGACTCGGGCTCGCGTCGCGTCTGGTTCCGGCACCTGTGCGAGACCTGCTCGGACGGACGGTCTTCCGGCTCGGACGTGCTCGCTGAGCGCCCCGTCCGGGCCCAGTCAGGACGGTCCGTCGACGCGCGACTCGACGAGCTCGGCGAGCGACTGCAGCGACACCGCGTTGCGTCCCCACAGCGAGGCGATGACCAGCGGCGTGCCGATACGCCACGCGATCCGTGCAAGGCCACGCCGGGGAACCTCCTCGACGGAGACGACGCACCCGCTGTCGGAGGACGCGATCCGGAACCACACCAGGGCCTCGCCGAGGGGCCCCATGCCCGCTGCAAGATCCAGACGGTGCGGCGCCTCGTGGGTCCGCACGGTCGTGGATCCCAGCACGACGGCGGGGCCGACCCCGATGCGGTGGAAGAACTTCGCGCCGGGCTCGGGCCAGTGGTCCTGGACGTGGTCGATGCGCTGCGCGCCGACCAGCCACTGTGGATAGGTCGTCGGATCGGTCAGCACCTCGAAGACCTCCTCCGGGGTGGCACGGATCGCGATGGCGTTGTGGGACACGGCCACGTGGACGCTCCTGCAGCTCGGGCGGTGGGCGAGGTGGTGACCACGTACCCCGACACGATCGGTCCCAATCGGTCCTGCACCTGCAGGTGCTCGCGCCGTCGCAGCTCACTACGGTGTTCCGATCTGCGAACGCCGGAGGGCACATGTTGCGACCGTTGACCGTTCTCCTCTGCAGCCTCTCGATACTCCTGGTGTCGTGTGGTGGCACGGACGAGGACGCCCGTGTGGCGGGCACCGGTCAGGGTCAGGGCCTCGACCTGGAGCAGATCAAGGACCGGCTGGAGCTCGCCGGGCTGGAGTGCGGAGAACCCACTCCCGTGGACCCCACCGAGGGTGCGCTCGGGGTCGCGCCGCTCGAGGAGCTGGAGTGCGAGGTCGACGGTGCGTCGGTGCAGGCGCTCTCGCACGAGGGACCTGCCGAGGTGCTCGCGACCCGCAACGTCTACGGTCAGCTGGCGTGCGTGTTCGAGCCGGAGGCGGCCTGGGTCGAGGGGCCGAACTGGTCGGTGTCGGCGTCCACATCGGAATCCCCCTATGACCCCGAGGTCACCGCGACCGTCGGCGCGGCGCTTGGCGTCGAGCCGACGATCATCCGCTGCTGAACGAGTCGCAGATGTGACGGGGGTCCGCTGAGGGAGCATGACCCGACGCCCGGCGTCGCCGTCAGCCGGCCGTCACTCCGGCGTCTCGCCCGGCTCCCCACCAGCTGGGCCGGGAGGCGCAACATCGTCGCCGGTGGGACCCGGCGGGGCCCCGGGGACGGTCTCGGTCGGATCCGGATCGAAGTCCTCGGTGGGCGTGGTGTCGGGCACCGTCGGCTCGGTCGGTCCCGGCGGCAGTTGGAGGTCGCCGTCGTCGTCGCCGCACGCGGCGGCGCCCGTCAACAGCAACGCCGCCGCTGCTGCAGCTCCGATGCGGCGGGCGCGGCGGGGAACGGCGTGGTGCATCTCCATGCGCGGACACTTACCCGTGATGGGCGCGTCCCAACCCTCACTCGTGGATGTCGTCCGCGGCGCGCTCCGCATCATCGGCGCTGGCGATGGCTCCGTCGGTCTCGACGTCGTCGGGAGCGTGGCCGTGGGCCCGGTTGACCGCAACCTTCGCCGCCTCGAGATCGACGTCGTCGTCCTCCACGCGGTCGGCGAGCGCCTCGGCCTCGGCATCGCGGTCGCCGGTCGCGGCGTGGAGACGCTGCGCGATCGAGGGGCGGTCATCGCGGTCGTTGTCGTCACCCATACGGTGCTCCTTCGACGGTGCGGTCACCCGCTCCAGTGGGACGTGGCAGAGCCTACCCGTCACGGGTCGACCGAGGGTCAGCGGTCGAGGTGCCCGGCCACGGCGCGACGTGCGACACTGAGCGACAGAGCGAGCGATCGAGTGGACGAGCCACAGGGGGACGCCGAGCATGACCGACACGACCGAGACCGCCGCCGGCCAGGACGATCTGGTCGACGAGCTCCGCACCTGGCTCGAGGAGAACTGGGATCCGGAGCTCACCGTGGGGGAGTGGTGGGAACGCCTCGGGCTCTCGGGCTGGGCGGCCCCGGGACTTCCGGCCCACGCGTACGGTCGCGGCCTGTCACGCAACGACGCCGTTCGCGTACAGACCGAGATCAGCAGCTTCGGAGCGCTGGGTGCACCCGGTGGGCTCGGCCTGTTGCTGGCCGCTCCGACCATCGCGAGCCACGGCTCCCAGGAGCAGATCGACCGGCACGTCCGCGACATCGTCACCGGCCGCAAGGCGTGGTGCCAGTTGTTCAGCGAGCCGGGTGCCGGATCGGACCTGGCCGGACTGACGTGTCGCGCCGAGCTGGACGGCGACGAGTGGACGATCAACGGCCAGAAGGTGTGGACGAGCTTCGGTTCGATGGCCGACCTGGGGATGCTGATCGCACGAACGGACCCGGAGCTCCCGAAGCACCAGGGAATCACCTGGTTCGCGTTCGACATGCACCAGGACGGCGTCGATGTGCGGCCGCTCGTCGAGATGACCGGCCACGCGTTGTTCAACGAGGTCTTCCTGTCCGACGCCAAGGCCATGGACGAGGCGATCATCGGTGGACGCGGCAACGGCTGGGCCGTGGCCAACACGACGCTCATGCACGAGCGGGCTGGTCTGGGCAGCGGCGGTGGGTCCGCGGCGGGCGGATCGGCCACGCCCGGCACCGTCGCCGATCAGCTCGGTCGGCGTGCCGGTGACTTCGTCAGCGCCTCACCGAAGAAGCGTCGCAGCGGTGGAAGCAGCGTCGGCCCCGGGTTCGGTGGGGGCGGAGCGAAGCTGCTCATCGACCTGGCCAAGGGCAACGGCGCGATCGACGACCCGACCGTTCGTCAGGACCTCATGAAGCTCCACACGCTGGGCGAGATCGGTCGTTTCAACAACCTGCGGCTCAAGGCGCTCAAGAAGGCGGGCGGCGACATCCCGGGCATCGGCAACATCTCGAAGCTCGCCATGAGCGA
>SKRR01000012.1 GCA_007118345.1 Microthrixaceae bacterium
ACAACCTGCGACTCAAGGCGCTCAAGAAGGCGGGCGGCGACATTCCGGGCATCGGCAACATCTCGAAGCTCGCCATGAGCGACATCATGCGCATGACCCGCGACGTGGGCCTGCGCATCGTCGGCCCGTCCGGCATGCTGCACGCGTACGACGACGACGCACGTGGCCCGATCGACGAGGCGACCGGGAACCCGTTCAACAACATGGTCACGAGCATCGCGTTGTGGGCCCAGGGGCCGCCGATCTACGGCGGCACCGATCAGATCCAGCGCAACATCATCGGCGAGCGGGTGCTCGGGCTGCCCAAGGAGCCCGGCGACACCAAGAAGGTGCCGTTCTCCGAGTTGCCGAAGAACGCCTGAACTCGTCGTTCACCAACCCAGGGTCCCGGGCGCGCCCTTGAACGGTCCCACCACCCGTGAGGTGATCCAGCCGCCGTAGAAGTCCCCGGCGTTCGCGTCCACACGCTCACCGTCGACCGAGCACTCCTCGACCCGCTGTGGGTACACGGCCAGATGGTCCACGATCGACCTGAACCGCTCGGTGGGTGAGGGGTAGGTCCACGCCGCGTCATGGACGACCTCGCCGTCGACGACGAGGTCGAAGTACTGCGCGGCGCCCTTCCACTCACAGAACGTCGATCGGCTGCTCGGCCGGAGCAACCCGGTGTCGGTGTCCGCGAGCGGCAGGTAGTACGCCGGGGGCTGGCTGGTCTCGAGCACTCGGAGGGACCTCGTTGTGTCGGCGAGGACGTGTCCGCGGTGCCGGACCACGACGTGTTCAGAGGACGGGACCACGATCGGTGGTCGTGGGTAGTCCCAGACCGATTCCTGGCCTGGTCCCGGTTCGATCCGCTGTGGGCGTGCCATCCGCACAGCCTGCCCCGTGCGCCGCCGGTCGCATTGTCACCTCGCGATGGTGTGAGTGAGTGCTCACTCACACTAGGATCGCGCCGTGATCTCCACCGCCCACCGCCGTCGCGCCGCGGCCCTGCCGGTCGCCGAGCGGCGTCGCCGGATCATCGAGGCCACCCTGCCGCTGCTGCTCGAGCACGGCACCGACCTCACGACGCGGCAGATCGCCGACGCAGCCGGGATCGCGGAAGGGACCATCTTCCGGGCCTTCCCGGACAAGGAGTCGGTGATCGACGCCGTGATCGAGGCGGCGTTCGATCCGACGCCCTTCGAGGCTGCGCTCGATTCGATCGACGCTTCCGCGCCGCTGGAGACCCGCCTCGAGGTGGCCGTCGAACTGCTCCAGCGTCGGGTGGAACGACTGGGTGAGCTCATGACCGCAGCGGGTCGGGTGGGACCACCGACCGATCCCGACCGTCGGCCGCCGACCAGTCTGGGCGCCCTCGAGCGGGTGATCGCGCCCGACGCCGCGCAGCTGCGGATCGATCCGCCGACCTGTGCCCGGCTCCTGCGGGGGCTGACGTTCGCCTCGACCCACCCGGCCTTCGCCACCGACGGACCCGAGACCCCGGCTGCGATCGTCGCCGTGCTGCTCGACGGTGTGCGGTGCTGATCTCACTGCTCCGCTCCCACCTCCGGCCGCTGCGCCGCCTGCTGGTCGCAGTGGTGGTGCTGCAGTCGATCCAGACCGCAGCGGTGCTGACGCTGCCGACCCTGAACGCCGACATCATCGACAACGGCATCGCGACCGGCGACCTCGCCTACATCTGGCGCACCGGTGCCATCATGTTGATGGTGACCGTCGTGCAGGTCATGTTCGCGGTGGGGGCGGTCTGGTTCGGCGCACGGGCGGCCATGGGGTTCGGACGCAACGTGCGGCGCGACCTGTTCGAACGAGTCACCGGCTACGCCACCCAGGAGGTCGAGCGCTTCGGCGCGCCGTCGTTGATCACACGGATCACCAACGACGTCCAGCAGGTGCAGATGCTGGTGCTCATGTCGTGCACGCTGCTGGTCGCAGGGCCGATCATGCTGGTCGGAGGGGTGATCATGGCGGTGCGCGAGGACGGGGGCCTCGCACTGCTGCTGCTGGTCAGCGTGCCCGCGCTCGTCGTGAGCGTCGGTCTGGTGGTCGTGAGGATGGTGCCGCAGTTCCAGGCGATGCAGGAGCGCATCGACCAGGTCAACCGGGTGCTGCGCGAACAGATCACGGGCCTTCGAGTGGTCAGGGCCTTCGTGCGCGAGCCCGAGGAGACCGAGCGCTTCGAGCAGGCGAACGCCCAGCTCACCGCCCGGGCGCTCGCCGCCGGCCGGCTCATGGCGTTCATCTTCCCGGCGGTGCTGCTCGTGCTGAACGTCTCGAGCGTGGCTGCGATCTGGATCGGCGGCGGTCGGGTCGACGCCGGCGAGCTGCAGGTGGGCTCGTTGGTCGCCTTCCTGACCTACCTGATCCAGATCCTGATGGCCGTCATGATGGCGACCTTCGTGGCGATCATGGCGCCCCGGGCGTCGGTGTGCGCCGAGCGGATCGTCGACGTGCTCCACACGCCCCCCACGATCGTGACCGCCGACAACCCCATCAGGTCGCTGCCGGAGCGGTGCGGTGTCGAGTTCGACCGGGTCAGCTTCGCCTACCCGGGCGCCGAGGCCCCCGTGCTCCACGAGGTGAGCCTCACGGTGCCGCCCGGTACGACCACGGCCATCATCGGCAGCACCGGGTCGGGCAAGACGACGCTGCTGCAGCTGGTCCCGCGTCTCTACGACGCCACGGGTGGCGCCGTGCGCGTCGGTGGCGTGGACGTGCGGGAGCTCGAACCGGAGGCACTCTGGGCGCGGCTCGGACTGGTGCCCCAGAAGCCGTTCCTGTTCTCCGGGACCGTTGCCAGCAACCTTCGCCACGCTCATCCGACTGCCACCGACGCAGAGCTGTGGGATGCACTCGAGATCGCCCAGGCCAGCGAGTTCGTCGCTGCGATGCCCGGCGGGTTGGATGCGTCGATCTCCCAGGGCGGGACGAACGTGAGCGGTGGGCAACGTCAGCGGCTGGCGATCGCCCGGGCGGTGGTGCGACGCCCGTCGGTGTACCTCTTCGACGACTCGTTCTCGGCGCTCGACCTCACCACCGACGCACGGCTGCGTGCCGCACTGGCGCCGATCACCGCGGATGCCGCCGTCATCGTCGTCGCCCAACGCGTCTCGACGATCATCGCCGCCGAACAGATCCTGGTGCTCGAGGACGGCCATGCGGTCGGCCTCGGGACCCACGGTCAGCTGCTCGAGGTCTGTCCCACCTACCTCGAGATCGTCGAGTCCCAGACCGAGGCGGTCGTATGAGCACCAACGGGGCTGGTCCGGGTCGCGACGCGGCCGCGCACCCCGACGACGAGTTGTCGCAGCGGGAGACGGTCAAGAGCGCTGCAGCCGAGGCGCGCAGTGGGTTGGCCGGAAGGTTCGCCGCGGCGGGGATGCCCGCCGAGCAGTCCCAGGACTTCCGGGGGGCGGTGCGGCGGCTCGCGCACCGGATGCGGCCCGAGGCGGTCAGGGTGGCGCTGATCCTGGGCCTGGCCGTCGGCAGCGTGGTGCTCGTGGTGCTGGGGCCGCGCCTGTTGGGCCAGGCGACCAACCTGGTGGTCGACGGGATCTCCGACGGCGAGGGCGTGGACCTTCCTGCACTGCGGCGCCTGTTGCTGGTGGTGGCGGGCCTGTACATCGCGTCGGCCGCGATGGCCTACCTCCAGGCCAGGATGCTCGCCGGGGTCGTCCAGCGCACGGTGCATCGCCTGCGCGCTTCGGTCGAGGAGAAGCTGAACCGTCTGTCGATCTCCTACGTCGACCGACGGCCCCGCGGCGACCTGCTGAGTCGGGTCACCAACGACATCGACAACGTCCAGCAGAGCCTGCAGCAGACCCTGAGCCAGCTCCTGACCTCGTCGCTGACGGTCGTGGGTGTGGTGGTCATGATGTTCGTCATCTCGCCGGTGCTCGCGCTCGTGACCGTGGTGACCATCCCGGCCACGATCGCCACCATCCGCTTCATCACCCGCCGGTCGAAACAGCGCTTCATGGCGCAGTGGACCCACACGGGCGCCTTGAACGCGCAGGTCGAGGAGGCGTTCACCGGGCATGAGCTCGTGAAGGTCTTCGGTCGCCGTCGCGACGTCGAGCAGCGCTTCGCCGAGGAGAACGACGAGCTCTTCGAAGCGAGCTTCTGGGCTCAGTTCATCTCGGGCACGATCCAGCCGGCGGTCATGTTCCTCGGCAACCTCAACTACGTCGTCATCGCCGTCATCGGTGGCCTGCGTGTCACCTCGGGTGCGATGACGATCGGCGACATCCAGGCGTTCATCCAGTACTCCCGTCAGTTCACCCAGCCGCTCACGCAGCTGGCCTCGATGGCCAACGTGCTCCAGTCGGGCATCGCGTCGGCCGAGCGTGTCTTCGAACTGCTCGATGCCCCGGAGCAGTCGCCCGATCCCGTCGACCCCCATCGGATCCCCTCCCCGCGCGGGCACGTCGAGTTCGACGCCGTGCGGTTCTCCTACGACCCGGAACAGCCGCTGATCGACGGGTTGTCGCTGGTCGCCGAGCCGGGGACCACCGTGGCGATCGTCGGCCCCACCGGTGCGGGCAAGACCACCCTGGTCAACCTCATCATGCGGTTCTACGAGCTCGACGACGGCGCGATCCGGCTGGACGGACGCGACATCGCCGATCTGCGTCGCGACGAGCTGCGGTCGAACATGGGCATGGTCCTGCAGGACACCTGGCTGTTCGGGGGCACGATCAGGGAGAACATCGCCTACGGCGACCCCGGAGCCAGTGAGGAGCGTCTGCTCGAGGCGGCCCGAGCCACCTACGTCGACCGCTTCGTGCATTCGCTGCCCCACGGCTACGACACCGTCGTCGACGACGAGGGGGGCAGCGTGAGCGCCGGCGAGAAGCAGCTCATCACCATCGCCCGCGCGTTCCTCGCAGATCCGACCATCCTCATCCTCGACGAGGCGACCTCGTCGGTCGACACCAGGACCGAGGTGCTGATCCAGAAGGCGATGGCGGCGCTGCGGAGCAATCGGACGAGCTTCGTGATCGCACATCGCCTGTCGACCATCCGCGATGCGGACGTGATCCTGGTGATGGAGCAGGGGCGCATCGTCGAACAGGGAACCCACGAGGAACTGCTGCATCGTGGTGGTGCCTACCACGCGCTCTACCACTCGCAGTTCTCCGCCCCGGCGACCGACGTGGTCTGAGCGGCTCAGACCTCGAGCACCAGCTTGCCGAACACGTCGCCGCGCTCGAGCTGCTCGAAGGACCGGCGTGCGTCGGCCAGGGGTCGCACGTCGCTGATCAGCGGACGCACCCCGGTCCGCACCAGCAGGTCGAGCAGCTCGGCCAGTTCGTCACGGGTTCCCATCGTCGACCCCACGACCGAGAGCTGCAGGAAGAAGACGCGGTTCAGGTCGGCGGGCGGGTTCGGTCCGCTCGTGGCACCTGAGACCACGACGCGACCGCCGGGCCGGAGGGCTCGCAGGGAGTGCTCCCATGTGGCGGCTCCGACGGTCTCGACCACCAGGTCGACCTTCTCGGGCAGACGCGTGCCGGACTCGACGGCGAGTTCGGCACCCAGCTCGAGGCCGAGCGCCCGCTTGTCGGCGTCGCGCGACGTGCAGAACACCCGGTGGCCCATTGCGCGCGCCAGCACGATCGCTGCGGACGCCACACCGCCGCCGGCGCCCTGGACCAGCACGGTCGAAGGGCCGAGCAGTCCCGCCCGTGAGGTGAGCATCCGGTAGGCGGTCAGCCACGCAGTCGGCACGCACGCGGCCTCGAGCCAACCGAGTGCCGCGGGCTTGGGGACCACGTTGCGCGCAGGTACCAGCACCGATTCCGCCAGCGTGCCCGGGTGCAGTTCGGACAGCAGCGTCCGCCGCGGGTCGAGCGTCTCGTCCCCGCCACCCGCGTCGGGATCGCCCACCACGGCGTGGACCACCACCTCGGTCCCGTCGTCGAGGACGCCCGCGCCGTCGCACCCCAGCACCATCGGCAGACGGTCCGCCGGCAGCCCGACGCCGCGCAACGACCACAGGTCGTGGTGGTTGAGTGCGGCGGCGCGCAGCGCCACCCGCACCCAGCCCTGCCGGTCGAGCGGCTCGTCCACGTCGCCGACGCGCAACCCGTCGAGGGGTCGATCAGCGGACTGGGCGACGCAGGAGACGGCGAGCATGGATCCCTGATCCTACCGGCGGACCGGCTGCGCATCGCCCGGGGTTCGTGGATCACGGCGCAGCGTCGGCAATACTCGATCGGTGCACGTAGGTCCGACCGCCGACCCCGACGCGGACGAGCTCCGCGTCTGGGACCCGGCAGAACTCGAGCTCGAGGAGCGGCCCGAGCCGGCACGGACCCGACGTAGTTCGGACCTGGTGCGCCTGCTCGTCACGGTGTCGGCGCTCGCGTCGCTGGTCGTGCTCGGCAGTCTCGGTTCGGGAACGACCGAAGGACTCCAGGAGGACATCACCACCGCCTTCACCACCGTGCCGGCGTTGGTGGTCGGTGTGCTCGCGACGCTCTCCAACGTCGCGGTGCTGGCGTTGCCGATCTATCTCGTGGTCGACCTCGCGATCCGTCGGCGCTGGCGCCTGATGTTCACCGCCGTGGCAGCAGCGGCGGTCGCCTTCTTCGTCGCAGAGCTGTTCGACCACTACAGCGCCGACCTGCTCGACGGTGCGCTGCGCGACGCGCTCACACTTCCGCTCGCCGGCGGCGCGGGCCGAACCGCTGCGGCGTTCGGTCTGTTCGCCGCGGTCGCCGCGCTGATGACCGTCGAGGGACAGTCGGTCCGACCGGTGTCGATCGCCGTCGTGTGGTCGACACTCGGCGGGCTCGGCGTGCTCTTCGTGATCGACAGCAGGGCGACACCGCTCGCGCTGTTGCTGAGTGTGCTCGGCGGCATCGCCATCGGGTTGTTCACCCGCTACCTCATCGGCACCGAGAACCCGCGGGTCTCGGGTGGCGAGGTGGCAGCAGCGCTCGCCCGTGTCGGCGTGCCCCCGGCCTGGATGGCCCAGCGCGACGTGGAGTCCGAGCACGGACGACGGTTCGATCTGCGCACGACCGACGGTCGGCTCGGGCTGGTGCAGGTCTACGACCCCGACCGCCGCACCGCGAAGCTGTTCAATGCGCTGACCCGGGTGCTGCGCGTCCGCACCTGGGTCACCCGCTACCCGGGTCTGACCGAACGCTCCTGGGTGCAACAGGCGGCAGTGCCGGTCCTTCTCGCGCACTCGAAAGGCGTGCGCACCCCCGGACTGCTCGCGGCGGTCGAGGTGGATGAGGAATCGTTGGTCGTCGCCGAGGAACGCGAGCCGAACCTGCGGCCGCTCACCGACGTTCCGGCCGAGGCGATCTCGGACGAGGCGCTCGCCCAGGTGTGGCGCGAGGTCCGCAAGATGCACCACGTGGGCATCGCGCACGAAGGGCTGCACCCGGCCAGCTTCGCGGTCGATGACGACGGCGCCGTCTGGGTGCTCGGGCTGACCCAGGGAGAAATCGCCTCGTCCCGCCTGCGGATGCGTCTCGATCGGGCCGAGCTGCTGATCGCCACGGCGATGCTCGTGGGCATCGACCGGGCGATCACGGCCGCCGAGCGCGCGATCGGTGCCGAAGACCTGGCGAACCTTCCGCCGCTGATGCAGAAGGTGGCGCTCAACCCTGCGATCCGTGTGTCGCTGAAGGAGTATCCCGACCTGCTCCAGCACCTGCGTGACGAGGCCACTGCGCGGGCCCCCGAACCGTCGGCCGATGCCGTCAAGCTGGAACGGCTGCGACCCCGTTCGGTGATCAGCCTCGTCGCCGCCACCTTCGCGGTCTACGTGCTGGCCGGCCAGCTCGGCGACGTGAACTTCGCCACGGTCTTCTCCGACGTCGAGTGGGTGTGGGTCGCGATCGCCGTCGGCGCGTCGATGGTGACCTACCTCGGATCCGCGTGGACCATCAGCCCCTTCTCACCGGTGTCGATCAGCCAGGGCCGTTGGCTGATGGGCCAGTTCGCCGCCACCTTCGTCACCCTCGTCGCACCCGCTGCGGTGGGCAGCGCCGGCACGAACGTGCGGGTCATCCAGCAGGCCGGTGCGCCACCCGGTCTCGCCATCGCGAGCGTCGGGGTCTCGACCGCGGTCTCGTTCATCACCACGGTGCTGGCGCTCGTGGTGGTCACCCTCGTCTCGGCCGACGACCCCAACTGGAACGTCGAGACCCCGTCGAACGGCATCCTGATCGTGGCGGGCGCCGTCGCCGCCTTGATGGTGCTGGCCTTCGTCCTTCCGGTCAGTCGCCGGGTGATCCTCGCTCGACTGCGGCCGAGCTGGGAGAACGCAGCACCGCGGCTGCTCGACGTGCTGCGCAACCCTCGTCGGCTGGTGGCCGGGGTCGGTGGCAGCCTGCTCACCTCGCTCGCCTACGCCGCGACGCTGTACGCGGCGGTGCGCGCCTATGGGGTCGAGATCCCCATCGCCGGGGCGGTGGTGGTCTACCTCGGTGCCGGGCTCCTCGGATCGATCGCGCCCACCCCCGGTGGCATCGGCGCTGTGGAGGCCGCGCTGGTCGCCGGCCTCAGCGCCATCGGTGTTCCTGCAGAGGCGGCGCTCCCGGCTGCGCTGCTGTACCGGACCGTCACCTTCTGGTTGCCCACCCTTCCGGGCTGGTTCGCCTTCCAGTGGCTGCAACGTCGTGACGCCATCTGAGCAGCTGCTGCGCGCCGTCGCGTCGCGTGCCGGTTCGGAGGTGGTCGCGAGCGAACCCTGTTCCGGTGGTGACGTCGCCGACACCCACCGGATCGAGCTCGCGGACGGGCGACGCTGCTGCGTGAAGACCCACCGCAGTCCGCCGCCGCAGCACTTCAGCACCGAGGCGGCCGGACTCGACTGGCTGCGGATGGCGGACGTCGTCCCGGTGCCGGAGGTGGTCGCCGTGTCGGACCACGACCCGGCCTTCCTGCTGATCGAGTGGATCGAGGAGGGTGGACGACCCGACGAGGAGGGTTTCGGTCGTGCACTCGCCCGGCTGCACCGGTCGGGCAGCCCGTGTTTCGGCCGTCCGGACCGACGGAGCACCGGCAGCAGGTCGCTGCCGAACGAACCGTGCGCGACCTGGACGGAGTTCTACGCGACACAGCGGCTCGAGCCGCTCGCCCGCCTGGCGGCCGACGCCGAGGTGCTCGACGCAACGGCACTGGCCGACCTCGACCGGGTGATCCACCGCCTCGAGGAGCTCGGCGGAACCCCGGAACCACCCTCGCTGCTGCACGGAGATCTCTGGGCCGGCAACCGCCTGGTGGGACGCAACGGCCGCAGCTGGCTGATCGATCCGGCAGCGCACGGTGGACACCGCGAGTTCGACCTGGCGATGATGCGGCTCTTCGGCGGGTTCGGTCGGAGTGTGTTCGACGCGTATGGCGAGGTCGTCCCGCTCGCCGAGGGGTGGCAGGACCGGGTGCAGCTCCATCAGCTGGCGCCACTGCTCGTCCATGCCGTCAAGTTCGGCGGAGGGTACGTCGGCGCGAGCCGGGACGTGCTGCTCCGCTACCGGTGAACCCCGGTCGACGAACTCACGAGGCAGGAGCCACCTCATCGACGCCGATCGGCCGGTCGCCCGGCCGGGGATCGACCAGTGGGCAGCGAGTCCCCGAGTAGATGGTCGGCATGCAGCGGTTGCAGTG
>SKRR01000219.1 GCA_007118345.1 Microthrixaceae bacterium
GGCGCCGTCGCCCTCGCGTCCGGCCAGTCGCAGCATCCCTTCGCGCAGCGCCGCGATGAGCAACTCGGGCTGCTGTGCCGGGCGCACACCCAGTCGGAACCCCTTGATCTCGGAGCGGCCGAACGTGCCGGTCATCTTCTCGCCCGACATGGCGGCGCGCAGGAACCGAACCATGTCGCGCACCTGTCGGTAGGGCTCGGTGAACGGGATGCCGTTCCACCCCTCGACGATCACGTTCGACGAGGTGCCCAGGCCGATCGCCACACGGCCGGGAGCCGCGTCCGCGAGCGACGCCACGCTCTGGGCCAGCACCGCTGGGCCACGGGTGAACGCCGGCACGATGGCGGTGCCCAGCCGCAGTGATGGCGCCCACACCGACGCGAGGGCGAGTGGGGTGAACGCGTCGTGACCGTTCGCCTCGGCGGACCACACGTCGGTGTAACCGAGGTCCTCGAGCTCGACGATCAGGTCCCGCTGCTCGGCGAGCGGGAGTCCGTCGAAGGGGATGGTCATGCCGTAACGACGCGGCGCGGGTGACGATGCTGCCATGCGCGTCACCCTAGGGGTCGGCTCAGCTGCGTCGCTGGTGCAGCACCGCCGACTGGCTGGCGGTGGCCAACAGGGTGCCGTCCTGGGCCCACAGGTAGACCGAGCCGTGGCCGAACCCCTGGTGGATCCCGTCGATGCGCACATCGCACAGCACCCACTCGGTCGGCACCAGACGCTGCACCCGAACGGTGTTGTCGAGACTGTTCGAAGGAGTCCACCCGCCCTGGGACTGCGAGATGCCGAAAGGCACGTAGTCGCCGAGGATGGCGAGCGCCGCGGCGGACATGTCGACGTCGGGCATCCGGACCCAGAGCGCCGAACGCCCGTCGGGCACCGGCGTCGAGCCGTCGAGCTGGTTCCACGGGGTCCCGAGCGCGAGGCGCATGTCGAACCGGGCCATGATCGACAACTCGTCGTCGACGTGCCACTCACGACGAGGGCACTCGTCGGGGGCAGGGACCTCGGGCATGGTGCGCCACTGCTCGTCGATCGGAAGGTCCTTGCTGCCGAGCGCGGCGTTCACGGTGAGGATCTCACGGTCGCCGACCGTGCCGACCACCCGTGCCTGGCTGGTGCGTTTGCCGGCCACGGCAACGGTGACGTCGAGATCCATGATCGAATCGACCATCGCGAACGACAGGTACTGGGCGGTGGCCCACACCACCGGCCGGTCGCACACGGCTTCCATGGCGGCGACCGCCGCACCCAGCCCACAGCCCCCGAACATGAACTTCTCACGCGTCGCGATCCCGCCGGTGATCGGCAGGTACCAGCGTGTCGGGTTGTGGGTCGGCTGCAGCCCGAGGAACTCGGTGGCGTCCATGGGCGGACCCTATCCAACCGCCCCGACGGGTCCGGCACCTCAGGGACCGTGGTGGCGGCGCAGGAGGTCGGGTAGGTTCGGGCGCCGCTCACACCCAGGGGGACCACCGTGACCGACATGCCGTGGCAGGGCGATGCCTGCTCGCTCGTGGACGCCTTCCGCCACAAGGACCGATCCCCGCTCGAGGAGCTCGACGCCACGCTCGCCGCCATCAGCCGCAGCGAGTTGAACTGCTTCTCCTTCGTCGACGAGGAACGTGCTCGCGCCGCTGCGACGTCGGCCGATGTCCGCCAGCCGTTCGGCGGGGTGCCCTTCGGCGTCAAGGAGCTGAACCACGTCGAAGGTTGGCCGGACACCGAGGCCTCGCTCGTGTTCGCCGACCGGACCGCCACCTACACCGACACGATGCTCGAACGCGCCCTCGCCCTCGGCGGCGTCGTGCCGGTCGGGCTCTGCACGGCGTCGGAGTTCGGGGGGCTCAACGTCAGCGCGACCAAGCTGAACGGTGTCACGCACAACCCGTGGCAGCAGGGTCGCACGGCTGGCGGCTCCTCGGGTGGCAGCGCGGCAGCCGTGTCGGGCGGGCTCGTGACACTGGCCTCGGGCGGCGATGGCGGCGGATCGATCCGGATCCCCGCCGGTTTCAACGGTCAGCCCGGGATGAAGGGAACCGCTGGTCGCATTCCACGTGGGCCGCAGACCGAGATCCACCCGATGACCGTGGTCACGGGCGTGATGTGCCGTTCGATCCGCGACATCTGCCGGTACTACGACGTCGTCGCCGGCTATGACCCGCGCGATCCGTACTCGCTGCCGAAGGTCGAGGGGTGGGAGCGTCATCTCGGATCGCACCTGAAGCACCTGGCGGGCCACAAGGTCGCGATCGTCCCCGATCTGGGTGTCGCGACGGTCAATCCCACGGTGGCGGATCTGGTCGTGGAGGCCGGGGAGCAACTGGCGCGCGACGTCGGCCTCGAGATCGTCGAGCTGGACCTCGAGTTCCCCGGACTGGGCTTCGAGTGGGCGCTGGGCAACCTGGCCAACCTCTACGCCGACCTCGCCGAGCTGTGGCCCGAGTGCCGCGACGAGCTGACCGCCGAGATCGCGTTCGGTCTCGGCATCGCCGAGCAGAAGTATTCGTTGCAGATGATGGCCCGGTCGGAACGGGCGAGGACGAGGGCGAACGAAGCCGTGGCTGCAGCGTTCGACGAGGTCGACTTCATCATCAGCGCCACCAACCCGGACGTGGCCTTCGCCGCCGACACCTTCTTGAATCTGGAGGTGGCGGGCGAGAAGGTCGGGCCGGAGAACAACGGCGCACTCACGATCCCCTACAACATCGTCGGCAACCCGTCGCTGTCGGTGCCCATCGGCCAGCTCAACGGCCTGCCGGTCGGCATGCAGATCGCCACCCGGCACCACGAGGACGCGCTGCTGCTGGACCTGGGCCTCGAGGTCGAGCGCGAGCGTCCGTGGCCCCTCGTGGCACCGATGGCCCCCTGCTGAGTCGGACGACGAACCGGTGCTGGACCTCCTCGCCGTCGTCGACGTCAAGAGGTACGGTGGCCGAGCGGGCGTTGGGCCCGTCGCGCTGGGTCCGGGGGCGAACACACGGGCAGGCGTGCACCACTCGGAGGGAATCATGATGAAGCGTCGTCTCGCAATGGCGGGCGGTCTCGGCGGTGTCGTAGTGCTGAGCTCGGGTTGCTCACTGGCCGAGATCTCAGCGGTGCTGCAGATCCTGCGGCTGCTCGGGATCATCTGACCGGACCACCCCGGCCGCGACGTTGGTCGCGGCCGGGGTGAGTGACCCGTTGCGGGAGTGTCACACCCCCTGGTCATAGTGGGGTCATGACCAAGCAGCTGGAACTCATCCAGGGCGACGCCCCCCGCTCCACCAACGTCGGTCGACTCGATGCACGCACCCGTGAGGTCGGGCTGATGGGCCTCAGTCAGGCCCGCGCGGCACTTGCCGCCGCCAGCGCTCGAGCCGCAGCACGCGATGCAGCACGGCAGGCCGCGCGCGACGACGAACTCGCACGCCGGGCCGCGGTGGCCAACGAGACGGCGGCCAAGTTGAGCGAGCGCGACGGCCGCAGCGGCCGCTCAGCCGCCTGAGCAGCCTCGCTCCACCACCCCGTAGGATCGCCCCCATGTCCGACGTCGTGATCATCGATGCCGTGCGCACGCCCGTCGGGCGGCGCAACGGCGGCCTGTCAACCGTCCACCCCGCCGACCTGCTCGCCACGGTGCTGGCCGACCTCGTCGAGCGCACCGGCATCGACCCGTCCGAGGTCGGCCAGGTCGTCGGCGGCAACGTCAGTCAGGTCGGCGAGCAGTCCTTCGACATCGCTCGGACGGCCTGGCTCGCCGCCGGGCTGCCGATGACCGTCGCCGCGACCACGGTGGACACGCAGTGCGGCTCGTCCCAGCAGGCGACCAACCTCGCCACTGCGCTCGTCGCCGGAGGCGTGGTCGACGTCGCCGTCGCCTGCGGTGTCGAATCGATGAGCCGCATCCCGATCGGCTCGAACAGCTCCAAGAAGCTCGGTCTCGGCGTCCCGATCCCGAAGAGCTACTTCGCCCAGTACGAGTTCACCTCACAGTTCGAGGGCGCCGAGCGCATCGCGGAGAGATGGGGCATCTCCCGTGCCGACTGTGACGAGTTCGGCCTGCGTTCCCAGCAGCTCGCGGCACAGGCATGGGAGCAGGGCCGCTTCGACGGTCAGATCGTCGAGGTCGAGGCGCCTGACGTCGACGAGGACGGCAGCCCCACCGGCAGCACCCACACCGTGCGTCGCGACGAGGGCCTGCGCGACACCACCCTCGAGAAGCTGGGCTCCCTGAAGCCGGTCGCCCGCGAGAACGGCGTCCACACCGCCGGCTCGTCCTCGCAGATCTCCGACGGCGCCGCAGCGGTGCTGGTGATGACCGCCGAGAAGGCTGCGGCGCTCGGGCTGGCACCCCGCGCCGACGTCGTCGACACCTGCATCGTGGGCGTCGACCCCGTGCTGATGCTCACCGGACCGATGGACGCCACCCGCCACCTGCTCGACCGAACGGGGCTGTCGATCGACGACATCGACGTGTTCGAGATCAACGAGGCCTTCGCCTCGGTCGTGCTGGCCTGGGCGAAGGAGGTCGGGGCCGACCTGGAACGGACCAACCCCAACGGCGGCGCCATCGCACTGGGCCACCCTCTCGGAGCGACGGGCGCGTTCCTGATGACCAAGGCACTCAACGAGCTCGAACGTGCCGATGGCACCCACGCCCTCGTCAGCATGTGCTGCGGTGGCGGACTCGGTACCGGCACGATCCTGCGCCGCGCCTGACCCACCGACGCCGTGCGACGACCACGTGGTGGCACCCCCGGCGCCCATCGCGGTGTCGTCGTCCGCCTGGTGCTCGTGGTGACCGCCGGGCTGCTCTCGGGGTGCGCCGACGACCCGGGGGAGCCCGGCGATGCGGTCGAGGCGAACGCCACCGTGAGCCGCATCGTCGACGGCGACACCATCGTGGTGCGTGTCGACGGGACCGAGGAGCGAGTTCGGCTGATCGGGATCGACACCCCCGAGAGCGTCGATCCGCGGCGTCCGGTGATGTGCTTCGGCAAGGAAGCCGGCGCGCACATCGAGTCCCTGATCCCGCCGGGCACGCCGGTGCGACTCGAACGCGACGTCGAGGCCCGCGACCGCTACGACCGCCTGCTCGCCTACGTGGTGCGGGCGAGCGACGGTGTGTTCGTCAACCTCGCGATGGTCGCCGACGGTTACGCCGACCAGTACACGTTCCCACCCAATGTCGCCCACACCGACGCCTTCCGCGACGCCGTCGCCGAGGCACGCACCGAAGGACGCGGCCTGTGGTCGGCCTGCGAGCACCCGTTCGAGGAGTGAACCGGCCCGACCTCAGGCGGCGCGTTGCAGGTCGCGCAGCTCACGCCACCCGATCAACTCGATGCCGGCATCGCTCAGGCGCTGTCGCAGCTCATCACCGTCGATGAGCAACCGGTGGTCGTCGACTCGCTGCTCCCAGTCGGGGGCGAGCGCACGCAGCTCGGAGTGGTCACTGGCAGGATGCACGAAGATCTCGGTCACACCGGCTGCCAAGGAGTCGATGAGACCGTCGAACATGGAGCGGGCACCGACCGAGGGGGAGTACGCAAGGTGGTCCGGTGCGACGATGCGCTCCTCGGCGGCCAGGTCACGGAACGGAAAGCCGATCAGGTCGTGGGTCGACCGTCCCGACAGCCGGATCGGCAGCGAGAACTCGACCGCCAGGTCCAGGTACACGTCGAAGAACTCCGGCCGCAGCTGCAGGGTGCCCATGTGGGAGTCCAGGTGCGTCACGTCGAAGCCCCACAGGATCGCCCGCTCGACCTGCGCCCGCAGCTCCCGACGCACCTCGTCGAGGTCGGCGTGGTCCCAGACGTCATCGACGGTGCGGGGGAACCCGCCGTCGCCACCGAGCAGCGACGGCGCCTGGGTGACCGGACCCCAGCGGTACAACTCGTACTCGGCGTTCAACGTCAGGTGCACCCCGATGTCGTCGCCGCGGTAGTGCGCAGCGGCCTCACGCGCCCAGGGGCACGGCACCATCAGGCTCGCCGAGGTGGCGAACCCCTGGCGCAGCGAGTCGTAGACGCCCTCGTTCGCCGAGTGGCACATCCCGAGGTCGTCGCAGTTCACGATGAGGAGTCGCGCGTCGGCGGAATACCCCAGCCGTTCGACCAACGTGGGTCCGGTGTCGGCACGCTCGCCGACACCACCGTCGAAGGGAGTGGTCACACCCGCCACGCTACCGCTCCCGCCCGAGCCGCTTGGCGCAGGACAAGGAGCTGCGCAGCACCCGGGCACCGCAGGCGAGCGCGTAGAACCGCACCGTCGACGTCCAGGCGATCTCCGCTCGCTCGAACCCCCGTGCGCGCAGGTCGGCGAGCACCTCGATCATGAGCTCGGTTCCGATCCCGCCGCCCCGGTGGTCGGGATGCACCACGACGGGTCCGACGACACCGGCGCGGTTCACCGAGTGTGCAGCGAGGCCGACCACCTCGCTCCCCTCGCGGGCGGCCAACACCCGTCCGCGCCGCACGCCACGCCGCAACTCGGCCAGCCAGTGAGGGTGATGGCGCGCCAGGAACGCCTCGGCGGGCCCGTCGGCGTCGCAGTCGGCTTCGACCCATCCGGTCGACGTCCCGACGTGACGACCGGCTGACGGGGCCTCGGTGGACGCCACCAGGTCGAGTTCGACCCCTGCGATGTCGAACCCGGTCCGCTCCGCGAGACACAGCGCGTCGGTCCATCGACTGTCGACACCGGTGAACAGGGAGAAGGGTGCAGCACCGCCCAGCTGGAGGGTGTCGGCCCCCGCCTCGCGTGCGAGCAGCTCCGCGTGGCTGACCAGCGAAGTTGCCACCCCGCGGCGTCGCATCTCGACAGGAACGGCCAGTAGCTGCGCGTGCGCGACGGTCAGCCCGCTCAGGCGCCGTAGCGCGAACGAGAGCGCCCCGACGGGGCCGTCCGGGCCGTCGACCCCCACGGTGCGGGTGGGGCCCACCCGGCCGTCGGCAGGATCGCGTGGCGGGTCATCGAAGCAGCACCACGCGAGGTCCTCGACGTGGAGCTCCTCGTCGGGCAGCGCTGCTCGCGCCAGTACGGCGAGGTCGTCGAGTCGGTCCGTCGTCCACGGTCGGACCGCCCAGCCGCTGCTGCTCACCGGCGGCCGGGCACTCCTGCGAACAGGTCGTGTTCGACCGTGTCGGGGTCGTGGTCGACCAGGCACCGGGCCAGCACGTAGTCGTCATAGGGGTGGGCGTCGCGCGCGACGTCGGTCGGCAGGCCGAACCAGAACGACTCGTTGGGGTCGATCTGGGTGGCGTGCGCGAGCAGCGCCTTCTCCCGCACCTCGTAGAACTCACCGATGTCGATCCGTGAGGTGATCCGGTCCACCACGTCCATCGACTCGATCCGCTCCAACCATGCCCCGGCGAACGGCGACGGCAGGCCGAGCTCCTCGTACTTCGCGTGCAGTGCCAGGATCCGGGTGGGCGACCATTCGGTGTAGTACAGCTTCAACGGCTGCCACGGCGGTCCGGCCTCGGGGTACCACTGCGGGTCCGCCGACCGGTCGAACGCCGGCAGTGTGATGTCGTGCACCTTGAGGTGATCCGGGTGGGCGTAGTGCCGTTGGTCGTCGCCGTAGGTCACGATCACCTGGGGACGGTCCCGGCGGATGATGGCGACGAGCCGCCCGACCGCCTCGTCCAGCGGGGCGTTCCAGAAGTTGTCCGGTCGTTCGTTCTCCGGCGTGTCGGGCATGCCCGAGTCGCAGTAACCCAGCAGCTCGACGCGGTCGTAGCCGATCGCCGCGGTGGCGGCGGACAACTCCTCGAGGCGGACCTCCTGCAGCCGCTCGCGCACCTCGGGACGATCCATCGCCGGATTCAGGATGTCGCCGCACTCCCCCCCGGTGCAACACACCAGCGTCGCCCCGATGCCCTCCGCTGCGTACTTCGCGACCGTCGGCGCGCCCTTGCTCGCCTCGTCGTCGGGGTGGGCGTGCACCGTCAACAGACGCAGCGGCGCTGCGCCGGTCGACAGGGGGGATGAAGGGGTCTGATCAGCCATGTCGGTCCTCAGGGTACCGAGCACGCAGGCCGCGGTCGGCGGCGGTACGTTGGACCCGTGGATTCGGGAACGACCGCTGTGTTCTTCGTCATCCTCGCGGTGGTGCTCTCGGCGCTCGAGGTCGCCGTCACGGGGTTCTTCGTGCTGCCCTTCGGCCTCGGTGCAGGGGTGGCGGCCGTCGCCGGGTTCCTCGGCGCGCCACCGCTGGTCCAGGCCATCATCTTCCTGGGCTCGTCCGCCGGCTTCTACCTCGCGCTGCGTCCGCTCTCGAAGCGACTCAACAGCGAGGAGCCCACCGAGGGCATCGGCGCCCAGCGCTTGCTGGGCGCCGTCGGCACCGTGCTCGAGCGGATCGAGCACGGTGACAGCGGCACGGTCCGCATCGACCGCGAGGAGTGGCCCGCCGAATGCTCCTCACCGCAGGCCCTCATCGAGGGCCAGTCCATCCGCGTCATCGAGGTGCGCGGCACCCGTGTCGTGGTCGAGCCCGAGCACACCGAGTCGCTCGGGCGAGGGGAAGGAACCCACCCATGAACACCGCCATCACCGTCGTGCTCATCGCCCTCGGGGTGCTGCTCGTCATCATCGTCGTGTCGAGCGTGCGGATCGTGCGGCCCTACCAGCAGGGCATCATCGAGCAGCTCGGCAAGTACAAGCAGACGGTTGCGTCGGGGCTCCACCTGATCATCCCGTTCATCCAGAGCATGCAGCTGGTGGACATGCGCGAACAGGTCGTCGACGTGCCGCCGCAGGAGGTCATCACGTCGGACAACGTGATCGTCTCGGTGGACGCGGTCATCTACTACGAGCCCACCGACCCCCAGCGGCTCGTCTACAACATCGCGAACTTCTTCATGGCCATCACGAAACTCGCCCAGACGAACCTGAGGAACGTGATCGGCGACATGTCCCTCGACGAGGCGCTCACGAGTCGCGACAAGCTCAACACCGAGCTGCGCCGGATCCTCGACGATGCCACCGACAAGTGGGGTGTCCGGGTCGCCCGTGTCGAGATCCAGCGCATCGACCCGCCACCGGACGTCATGTCGGCGATGCACGAGCAGATGAAGGCCGAGCGCACCCGACGTGCCCAGGTGACCACCGCCGATGGTGTGCGTGAAGCCTCCATCATGAAAGCCGAGGGGGAGAAGCAGGCCGCCATCCTCTCCGCCGAGGGCGTCAAGCAGCGCCAGGTGCTCGAGGCCCAGGGCCAGGCCGAGGCCGTGCACACCCTCGCGGATGCCGAGCGGTACCGGGCCGAGACCGTGGCGACCGGCGAGGCGAGCGCCACCCGGGCGGTGTTCCAGGCGATCCACGACGGTGACCCGACCAACGACCTCATCGCCATCAAGTACCTCGAGGCCCTCCAGGGGGTCGCCGACGGCCGCGCGACGAAGATCTACCTGCCGATGGACACCGGGAACATGTACGGCTCACTCGCCGGCATCGCCGAGCTGTTCAAGGGCGCCGGGGACGACCCGGTCGACGACGGCGAGCCCCGCGACCGCACGCCGTCGGCCAGGCCCGCCGGCAGCCA
>SKRR01000190.1 GCA_007118345.1 Microthrixaceae bacterium
CCAATCCCTGCGGAGCAGAGCGGGGTTCTCCCTCAGAAGTCGGCGCGATGTTCAAGGCGTCGAGTTCCCGCGTCACCCTAGCTGGCCCGGGATGCTCGTTGACCGCAGCGGCCGACGTCCGTACCATCGGCGCACCCGCGCCGTGACCCCGCGTTGGTTCGTCCGACCGCCCCTGCCCCCGGCGACAAGCTGACCGACGCGACAAGCTGACTGACAGGGTGTGTCGTCGATGGCCGTTGCCGACGAGTTGCTGCTGGTGGTGACCGACGACGGCAGGTTCGCGTTCGCGGATCAGCCGGCCACGACCTCGTTCGGCTGCACTGCCCCGGGTCCGCCCGCCGCCTCGCACGCAGCTTTTGTGGCCGGTCCGTCCGGGTCCCCGGAGGTGTCGTGATGCCGTCGGCGTTCCAGGTGCTCGCGGCTGACTACGACGGCACGCTCACGAACGGTGCGACGCCTGGTGCCGCCGTGCTGGACGCGATCGCCGAGGCCCGGCGCGACGGGCGTCGCGTCGTGTTGGTGACGGGACGGATCCTCGCCGAGCTGCGTCACGCCTTTGCCGGGGTGGACGATCACTTCGACGCCATCGTCGCCGAGAACGGCGCGGTGCTGACCGGCCCGGCCGGTCACCGTCGACTTGCGGCGCCGGTGGCGCCGGCGCTCGAGGACGCCCTCACCCGACGCGCCGTCCCAGTTCGCGCAGGTGAGGTGCTGCTCGCCTGTGACGCCGCCCACGGCGTCGCAGTGGCCGAGGAGATCCACCGGCTCGGCCTCGACTGTCAGGTCATGTACAACCGGGCGGCGCTGATGGTGCTGCCGGCCGGTGTCAGCAAGGGCACCGGCCTGAGCGAAGCCCTCGCCGACCTCGCGGTGTCTCCCCACAGCGCGATCGGAGTGGGCGACGCCGAGAACGACCATGCCCTGCTCGAGGCGTGCGAGCTCGGGGTCGCAGTGGCCAACGCCGTGCCGTCGCTCAAGGAGCGCGCCGATGTGGTGCTCGACGAGCCTGACGGCGCAGGAGTTGCCAGCCTCCTGAGGGGGCCCATCCTGAGCGGGCAGCAACGGGTGCATCCTCGCCGGTGGCAGGTCGAGCTCGGTCGGCACACCGACAAGACGGTCGCCGCCGTCCCGGCGTCCCAGGTCAACGTGCTCGTCACCGGTGGCAGCCGCGCCGGCAAGTCCTACACCGGCGGCCTCATCGCCGAGCAGCTCATCCTGCTCGGCTACTCGGTGCTCGTCATCGACGTCGAGGGCGACCACACCGGGCTCGGCGACCTGCGCGACGTGTTGGTGTTCGACGCGTCCGGTCTCCCCGGTCCCGATGACGTGCCGCGTCTGCTGCGACACCGTTTCGTCAGCGTCGTGCTCGACCTCTCGTCGATGGCGCCAGCGGACCAGGACGCCTACGTCGGCGAGGTCGCCGCTGCGGTCCGGGCCAACCGTGCGGACTGTGGCCTGCCGCACTGGATCGTCGTCGATGAGGCCCACCGACCGTTCTCCGCCTCGGTGCCCATCTTCAGCGACACGTCCCGGAAGGGGTACTGCCTCATCACGTGGCAACCCGGTCACCTCCGGCCGGAGACCATCGATGACCTCGACATGGTGGTGGCCCTCGCGTCCCCGGACGGCGACGACGACCAGGTCACCGAGTTCCTGACCCGCTGGTCACCGGACGACGACCTCGCGGGCGTGTTGACACGAGCTGAACCCGGCCAGGCCCTGCTCAGCGCCGACCCGGGCCGGGCGCCAGTCCTGGTCGATCTGGCCGAACGCCGCACCGGCCACGTCCGACATTGGCACAAGTACGCCACCGCCGAGCTGCCCGTTGCGAAGCGGTTCTACTTCCGCCGCAGCTCCGACGAGCCCACGGGACGGGTCGCTGCCAACGTTCGCGAGTTCCACCGCATCCTCGGACACTGCGGCGACGACGTCATCGACCACCACACCCGCAACCACGACTTCTCCCGCTGGGCGCTCCATGTCCTCCAGGACGCCACCCTCGCCGCCAGCCTGTCCGCGAGCGAGGACACCCACGTCGCGACCGGCGACCCACCGGCAACCCGCAGGGGCCTTCTCCGGGCGATCGAAACCCGCTACATCGCCTGACGCGCTCGGGGACTTCAGATCTGGTCGGCACCGGGACGCCGCTCACCGGTGTGGACGCCCTTCGCCATGTCACTCATCGCCTTCGTGCTGCCGGTGATCGTTCCCGTCGCATGTCAGTGGCGTGCTGCGATGTAGGGAAACCCCCGCCGTTCCGGGCGTCTCGCCGGCAACTGCGGGGGTTCCGGCCAGTGCCCTCGGCAGGATTCGAACCTGCGCACACGGCTCCGGAGGCCGATGCTCTATCCCCTGAGCTACGAGGGCGGGACGGGATCTCGGTTACGAGGACCCGGGTCGGGCACATTACCATCGCCCGGCCGGCACCCCACTTCCCACGGCTCGAGGACCATGCGCGACGACCTCACCTCTGCACTGCGGCTCGCACTGACCGAACTCGGCGTGGAGCCGCCCGCTGAGATCCACCTGGAGCGACCCGCCCGCCGTGAGCACGGTGACTTCTCCTCGAACGTCGCGCTCGCCGGTGCGAAGCGGTCGGGTCGGCCGCCCCGGGAGCTCGCCGCCGAGCTCGCCGACCGTCTGAACGCCGCCCCGCCGCCGCACGTACGGTCCGTCGAGGTCGCGGGCCCCGGGTTCGTGAACTTCCGACTCGACGACGGGTGGTTGTTCGAGTTGCTGCCGACGGTGCTCGAGGCCGGCGCCGACTTCGGACGCAGCGATCTGGGTGGTGGGCGCAGGGTGATGGTGGAGTTCGTCTCGGCCAACCCGACCGGGCCGGTGCACGCCGGGCACGCCCGCGGTGCGGTCTACGGCGACAGCCTCGCCCGCCTGCTCGAGTTCACCGGCCACGACGTCGAGCGGGAGTTCTACGTCAACGACCGCGGCGTGCAGATGCAGACCTTCGGTGCCTCCCTGGCCGCCCGTCGAGCCGGTGAGGAGCCACCCGAGGACGGATATCGCGGCGCCTACATCGACGAGTGGGCGGCGCTGATGCCCGTCGACGCCGATCCGATCGTCTGGGGAGAGGCGCACGCGCTCGCCGAGCAGCGCGCCGTGCTCGCCCGGATGCACGTCGAGTTCGACACGTGGTTCTCCGAGCGCGCCATGGTCGACACGGGCGCCATCGAGACCACCCTCGCCGCACTGAGGGAACGGGGCGTGGTCTACGACGAGGACGGGGCGGTCTGGCTGCGTTCGACCGAGTTCGGCGACGACAAGGACCGGGTGCTGGTCAAGAGCGACGGGCAGTACACCTACTTGCTGCCCGACATCGCGTACCACCGCGACAAGTTCGCCCGCGGATTCGACATGATCGTCAACGTCTGGGGGGCCGACCACCACGGCTACGTGCCCCGTATGCGTGCTGCGGTGCAGGCGTTGGGCCACGACCCCGACGATCTCCAGGTGGTCATCACCCAACTCGTCCGGCTCGAGCAGGACGGCCACGAGGTCAAGATCTCGAAGCGGGCGGGCAACCTCATCACGCTCGAGGACCTGCTCGACGAGGTCGGTGTCGACGCGGTGCGCCTCACCTACCTCCTCCAGTCGGTCGACACACCCCAGACCGTCGACCTCGGGCTGATCGTCGCCCAGTCGAACGAGAACCCCGTCTTCTACGTGCAGATGGCCAACGCCCGCATCCGTTCCATCGACCGGGTCGCCGCAGAACGAGGCATCGCACGCCGGCCGCTGGATCAGGTCGACCTGTCGGTGCTCGGCCACGAGCGAGAGCTCGAGATGCTCCGGCGCCTGTCGGTGCTGCCCGAGGTGGTCGAGCTCGCCGCCCGGGAACGCGCGCCGCACAAGGTCACCACCTGGGTGCGGGAGCTCGCGACCGCGGTCCATGGCTTCTACCACGACTGTCCCATCCTCGCCGACGGCATCGATGACGACCTCCGACAGGCGCGCTGGTGGCTCGCCGAGTCCGCCGGTGTCGGCCTGCAGGTGGGCCTCGGGCTGCTGGGCGTGGATGCGCCGGAGCGGATGTGAGCTCATGACCGGCCGTCCTCCTTCGCCGCTCGACGCCACGGCGCTGCCGCTCGGTCTGCTGCCCGACACGTCGGAGGTCGACGACGCAGGGGTGCTGTCGATCGGTGGCGTCGACGTGCTGGATCTGGCCGAGGAGTTCGGCACGCCTTTGTTCGTCTACGACGAGGAGCACCTGCGCCGCAGATGCCGCGAGGCCGTCGAGGTCTTCGGGCCCGACGGCGCGATCTACGCCACCAAGGCGTTCCTGTGCCGCGCCATGGCCGGGGTCGCCCACGCGGAGGGGATGCGTCTGGACGTGGCGACCGGTGGCGAGCTCGAGGTCGCGCTGGCCGCAGGGGTTCCTGCCGAGCGCACCGTGTTGCACGGCAACAACAAGTCCACCGCCGAGCTCCGTCGCGCCCTCGAGGTGGGCGTCGGCCGCATCGTCGTCGACAGTGACGACGAGATCGACCGGATCGAGGCGTTGGTCGCCGAGGGTCTCGCGACACCGGCGGTGCTGCTGCGGGTGAACCCGGGCATCGACGTGCACACCCACGAGCACGTCCGGACCGGGAACCTCGATTCGAAGTTCGGGTTCCCGCTGTCGACCGGTCAGGCCGCGGAGGCGGTGGAGCGCGCCCGGCGTTGCGACGCGCTGCACCTGGTCGGGCTGCACCTGCACATCGGCAGCCAGGTGTTCAGCGTCGACAACTTCGTCGAGGGGCTCGTGGCCGTCGCTCCCTTCGTCAGGGACCAGGGCCTCGACGAGCTCATCGTCGGTGGTGGGCTCGGCGTCGCCTATCTCTCGGGGGAGCGGGCCCCGACGATCACCGAGTGGGGCTCGGCAGTGCTCGAGACCTGTCGCGCCGAGGGCATCACCGCGCAGGTGGCTGCCGAACCGGGCAGGGCGATCGTCGCGGGAGCGGCCGTGACCCTGTACACGGTCGGGACGGTCAAGTACGTGCCCGGCGTCCGCACCTACGTGTCGGTCGACGGCGGCATGAGCGACAACCCCCGCCCCGTCCTCTACGGGAGCGGGTACGAGACGTTCCTGCCGCGCGCCACCCCGGCGCGCCGGGAACTGCCGATCCGCCTCGTGGGAAAGCACTGCGAGTCGGGTGACCTGCTGGTCCGTGAGGGCCTGGTCCCCGGCGATTTGGCCGTGGGCGACGTGCTCGCCACTCCGGTCACGGGCGCGTACGGCCATTCGATGGGCTCGAACTACAACAAGGTCCTGCGTCCTGCCGTGGTGTTCGTGCGCGACGGTGCGTCGCGGCTCGTGGTCCGTCGTGAGACCGTCGAGGACCTGCTCGCAACCGATCTGGGCTGAGTCCCACCCGGCGACGTCGGAACCGGTATTCGGGTCCGCAGACGCCGACCGGTAGCCTCGCCCGGGTGACACGCACGGTGAACATCGGACTTCTGGGCTGCGGCAACGTCGGCGCGGCGCTCGTCGAGCTGATCGGACGACGCGCACCGCAGATCCTCGAGCGCACCGGTGTCGAGCTGCGGGTCATGTCCGTGGCCGTGCGGTCCCTGTCGAAGGACCGCGACGTCGCGATCGACCCGGCGCTGCTCACCACCGACGCCGCCAGCATCGTCTCGGACCCGTCGATCGACCTGGTCGTCGAGGTGATCGGGGGCATCGAACCGGCGCGTCACCTGATCTCGGCCGCGCTCGCCGCAGGAAAGCCGGTGGTGACCGCCAACAAGGAGCTCCTCGCGAACGTCGGGGTCGAACTGTTCACCGAGGCCGATGACGCCGGGGTCGACCTGCTCTTCGAGGCAGCGGTCGCCGGTGGGATCCCGATCGTGCGGCCTCTGCGCGAATCCCTCGTGGCCGAGGGCGTCGACCGGGTGATGGGCATCGTCAACGGCACCACGAACTACATCCTCACCAAGATGTCCGAGGAGGGGTGGAGCTACGGCGCGGCGCTCGCCGAGGCGCAGACGCTCGGGTACGCGGAGCGTGATCCGACTGCTGACGTCGAGGGGTACGACGCAGGTGCCAAGGCGGCGATCATCGCCACCATCGCCTTCGGTGCGCAGGTCGTCGCGGGCGACGTCTACCACGAGGGCATCTCCGGGGTGACGGTGGACGACATCGCCGTCGCCCGCCGGCTCGGGTACGTGCTCAAGCTGCTCGCGATCGCCGACCGCTTCGACGACGGGTCGGTCGCCGTACGGGTGCACCCGGCGATGGTGCCCGAGGACCACCCGCTCGCCGCGGTGCGCGACAGCTTCAACGCGGTGTTCGTCCAGGGTGGCGCCGTCGGGGACCTCATGTTCTACGGCCGTGGTGCCGGCGGGTACCCGACCGCGTCGGCGGTGCTCGGCGACGTCGTCGACGCTGCGTCGAACCTGTCGAAGGGTTCGCACGCCAGCATCGGGTCGATCGTGCCGGCCGTGCTGCGACCCGTCGACGAGTTGTCCACGCCGTACTACCTCGAGCTCGAGGTGCTGGACCGCCACGGCGTGCTGGCCGAGGTGGCCGGGGTGTTCGGCGCCCACGAGGTCTCGATCCGCTCGATGGAGCAGGAGGCGATCGACACGCCGGACGCCGCCCCGGACGCGGCACGGCTGGTGTTCATCACCCACACCGCTCGTGAGGCCGACGTGCGCGCCACCCTCGCAGAGCTGCGCGACCTGGCCGAGGTGACCTCGATCGGATCGGTCATCCGGGTGATCGGGAACGATCGGTGAGCGCCCAGATGCGCTACGTGTCCACCCGGGGCGAGGTCGCCGAGCTGCACTTCGACGACGTGCTGCTCGCAGGGCTGGCGCCCGACGGTGGGCTCTACCTCCCGGCCGCGTGGCCGGCGCTGCCGCCACTCGACGAGCTCCGGGGCCGCCCCTACGCCGAGGTGGCGACCGCGGTCATGTGGCCCTTCGTGGAGGGGACGATCGGCCGGGACGACTTCGAGTGGATCGTGGAGGAGAGCTACGCCACGTTCGACACCGACGAGGTCTGCCCCGTGGTGCCGCTCGGTGCCACGGCATCGGCCGCACCGCTGTGGCTGCTCGAGTTGTTCCGCGGACCGACGCTCGCGTTCAAGGACGTGGCGCTGCAGCTGGTGGGGCGGCTCTTCGACCACGTCCTGGCCGAGCGGGGGAGCCGGGTCTGCATCCTCGGAGCGACCTCGGGTGACACGGGTTCCGCCGCCATCGACGCCTGCGCCGATCGGGCGTGTGTCGACGTGTTCGTGTTGTTCCCCGATGGGCGTGTCTCGGAGGTCCAGCGACGGCAGATGACCACCGTCGACGCGGCGAACGTGCACGCCGTCGCCGTCGAGGGGACCTTCGACGACTGCCAGGACCTGGTCAAGGCGGCGTTTGGCGATGTGGGGTTCCGCGACGAGGTCCATCTCTCGGCGGTGAACTCGATCAACTGGGCCCGTGTCATGGCCCAGATCGTCTACTACGTCACTTCCCACCTGGCGGTCGCTCCCGACGGTGGTCCGGTGAGCTTCGTCGTGCCCACCGGCAACTTCGGCAACATCCTCGCCGGTTGGGCGGCCAAGCGCATGGGCCTGCCCGTGGAACGACTGGTGGTCGCGTCGAACCGCAACGACGTGCTCACCCGCTTCTTCACGACCGGCACCATGGAGCTCCAGGAGGTGCTCCCCACCACCAGCCCCTCGATGGACATCCAGGTGAGCTCGAACCTGGAACGACTGCTGTTCGAGACGCTCGACCGTGACGGCGCAACCGTGGCGGAGCTCATGGGCCGTTTCCGTGCCGACGGCTCGGTGTCGGTCTCGACCGACGTGCTCGACTCCCTCAGGGATGAGTTCGACTGCGGGCGCATCGACGACGAGACCGCCGCGGAGGTCATTCGGCGGGTCCACGCCCGCGACGGGATGCTCATCGATCCGCACACCGCGGTGGGCGTGGCGGTCGCCGAGTCGAGCGAGGGTGATCCCTCGGTCCCGGTCGTCGCCCTGGCGACGGCCCACCCGGCGAAGTTCCCCGATGCCGTCGAGGCAGCGACCGGGATCCGTCCGCCACTGCCCGACCACCTCGCCGACCTGTTCGACCGTCCCGAGCGGATCGGGCACGCACCCGCCGAGCTGCGGGCGGTGCAGGACCTGATGCGCGCGGTGCTCCGGGCCCGCTGACACGCCGGCGCGTACGCGCCAGACTCGCGCGTACCGCACGCGACCGAAGGAGGTCCTCCGTGGCCGTCGAATCCACGATGCTCCCGTTGGGTACCACCGCACCCGGGTTCACCCTGCCCGACCCTGCTGGTGCACCGCACGGGTTGGACGACCTCGCCGGCGACGGGCCGCTCGTCGTCGCGTTCATGTGCAACCACTGTCCGTACGTCCGCCACATCGCCGATGCGTTCGGCAAGGTGGCGGTCGAGTTGGTGGCCCGGGGCGCCACGGTCGTGGCCATCAACAGCAACGATGCGGACGCCTACCCGGACGACGCACCGCCCCGGATGGTGGAGTTCGCCCGGCGCCACGGGTGGACCTTCCCGTACCTCGTTGACGCGGACCAGGATGTCGCCCGGCAGTACGGCGCGGTGTGCACCCCCGACCTCTTCGTGTTCGACGACGACCGCCGGTTGGCGTACCGGGGTCGGTTCGACGCGAGTCGCCCCGGTGGCGATGTTCCCGCCACGGGGGAGGACCTCGTCGCAGCGGTCGGAGCACTGCTCGAGGGCGATGTTCCGTCCTCCGAGCAGTTGCCCAGCATCGGGTGCGGCATCAAGTGGCGCCCTGACGGCGCGTCCGGCTGACCAGCCTCCCCGGTGGGGCGCGTGTTGCCCCTCCGGGGTGCCATCGGTACCATCATCGCCGAACGACAGGGGTGGGAGCCGGTAGTTCCATCGGGATCGGCAGTCGGTGCTCCACCGGCGTGGTCCGCCCCCGACGGACGGATCGCCGGCATCCCCGCGCACCTGCCCACCCGACCACGAGCACCACCGGTGCCGGGACGGATACTCCTCCACATGCGGCATCGGACCGACCGAGCCGCCCGACACGAGACGGGACGCATCCACGTGAGTGTTGACTCGATCGACCTCGAAGGACTCGAGCGCAAGGACCGCGCCGAGCTGGCCACCATCGCACAGGCACTGGGCGGCAAGCCGGGGTCGCGGATGAAGAAGGCCGACATCATCGACTTGATCCTCGAGCTCGCCGGGGTCAACCCGGCGGGGACGTCGAGCGGAGCCGGCACCGAGGCCGCCGCCGAGGAGCCTGCCGTCGATCACGACGACAGCAGCGACGACGAGGAGCGCCAGGACGAGCCCGATGGGGCTGATGGGGACGGCGGGGACGGCGGGGACGGCGGGGGTCGCGAGCAGCAGGCTGGGGTCGAAGCCGCCGAGGACCGCGACGACCGACAGCGGGACGATCAACAGCGCGGCGGTGATCAGCGCGGCGGTGATCAGCGCGGCGGTGCCCAGCAGCACGGCCAGCAGGGCGGCGACCAGCAGGGCCAGCAGGGCGGCGACCAGCAGGACGGTGAAGGTGGGAGCCGGCGC
>SKRR01000027.1 GCA_007118345.1 Microthrixaceae bacterium
CGGACAGGAGCATGGTCCAGACGCTGGTGAGGTCGAGCGACCCGAACCACAGGTAGTCGGTCCAGAACGTCGCGATGGCGCGCAGCGACAGCACCAGCACCACGAGCAGCACGAGCACCGCACCGATGATGAAGCGGCCCCGGTTGGATCGGGGACCCCCTTCGTCCCGGGGTTCCTCGCGCGGTTCATCAGGCATGTCGTTCGGGTAGCGCACGGGCGACAGGCTACTGAGCGACGGGGGCGAGGATGCATCGGCAGCCCGGGTGGGCCGGCGGCGTCAGGTCGCCAGTTGGGAACGGCTCCTCGCAGCCCACGGATCCGGCGAGAGCATTGTCCTCTCCGTCGGCGCACGGCAGACCACCGTTGTCGACCACCCAGCGCCACGGTGTCCCCGGCCCCGCGGCGCGCCGCTCGCCGTGCGCGAAGCCGGCGATGGCGAGGTCGCCCGCGAACTCCGACAGCGAGGTCGAGCGCCAGTCACGGTAGGTGGCCCGCACCCGGTCGCCGAGCTCGGATGCATCCAGTCCCTGCTCGTCCGCCTCGACGACGGCACGCTCGAGATGCGCCCGGTGCAGCGCCAGGAACGCCTGCAACCGGTCGGTGAGCAGCTGCTCGACCTCGTCGCCGTCGGGCACCGCAGCCGGTCCCGGGCCGGCCAGCTCGACCCAGAACCCCGCACCCACGTCGACCGCGCCGGAGAACTCTTCGCGCAGCCCCGCCACCCACGCGACGTGGGACTCGACGGCCGGCAGCAGCTCGGCCGGGTCGGGTCGACCCCGCTTGACGCGCCGGAGCCGATCGAGGATCTCGTTCTGTTCGTCGGAGGCCAGGCGCTTGAGCACCCTGGACAGTTGTTTCTCGACCGGGGCGAGGAGGGCGTCACGGCGGTCGAGCAGTTCCTGCTCGCTGGTCGACGTGGGATCTTCACCTGGGTCCGGTGGCGGAGCGTCGGTCAGATCGATGCTGGCCAGCGGCGTCTCGCCACTCGCCGCTGCCACCACCTCCTCGACGACCGCATCCTCGAGGACCGGGGCGTCAGTTGCCGGGGCGTCAGTTGCCGGGGCGTCAGGCACCTCGGTCCTGAGGCGTTCGAAGAGGTCGTGCACCGTCGCGCCGTCCGCGTCGTCGTCACCGTCATCGTCATCAACGGCGTCAGCGGCATCGAGTTCGTCATCAACCGAGTCGGCGGCGGTGTCGGCGGGTTCCGTGACCGCTTCGGGATCAGAGCCGGACTCGTCCTCGAGCTCGCTCGGGGCGGCCTCGACCACGGCGACGACCTGGGGGGTCACGGGCTCGTCGTGCAGCGGACCGGCGCCGACCTCGTCGAGGAGCTCCGCCAGCTCGGCTGCGGCATCGTTGCCCACGGTGGCCACGGCAGCCTCGGCGGCGGCCTCGGCCTCGTCGTCGACGTGGTCGAGTCCCTCGATCGTCGCGGCCACCTCGGCCCCCGCCCGACCGAGGACCTCGACGATCCGGTCGCGTCCTGCGAGGGCAGCTTCGAGCTGGCGACGCGCGGCACGACGCCGTTCGGCGAGATCCCGCAGCATCCGTTCGCGCACCGAGCGCACCTCGTCGAGCATCTCGCGACCGTCGTCGCGTGCACGCTCGACCACGGTGTGAGCCTCGGCCTCGGCGGCGGCTCGGATCGCTCCGGCCTGATGCTCGGCCTCCTCGACCCGTGCGTCGGCGGCGGCGGTCAGCTCGGCGACGGCGGCGTCGGCCTCAGCGGTGCGCTCCTCGAGCACGGACTCCGCTGCGGCCAGGAGCTCCTCGCTGCGCGTTTCGGCTGCCTCGAGAGCGGCCGCCGCTGTGGCCTCGGCCTCCTCGATGCGTCGGGTCGCCGCGGCGGCCGCCTCGTCGCGTCGGCGCGCCGCCTCGTCCCGGAGTGCCTCCGCCTCGGACCGGAGCGCCGCGGCCGCGGCGCTGGCCTGCTGCTCGGTCGTGGTGAGCAGCTCCTCGGCCGCTTGCTCGGCCTTCGAGCGGATGTCGGCGGCAGCATCGCGGGCGGCGGTGACGATCCTGGCGGTCTCCTCGCCCAGGACCGTCGCGATGCGCGACTCGTCGAGCTGGCGGGACTCCTCGAGCTCGGTCCGGAGGCGGTCGATGGTGACACGCAGGTGCTGGTCGCGCTGCTCCCAGGTGCGCAGCGCGTCCGCGGTCCGACCGAGCATGGCGCGGACCTCGGTCGGCTCCAGTCCGCGGCGGACTCGGGTGAACTCGTTCGCCGCCAACGACGAGGCATCGAGCTCGGGCGGGTCGGGGATCGAGTCGATCATGGGCTGATGCTAGGAGTACCCGGCGGCGCGGTGGCGGACGGCGCTCAGGCAGGTGGCTCGACGCCGTCGGGGGCCAGTGCCTCGATGGCGTCGTCGAGGGTTGCGACGGGCCGCAGCTCGAGATCGTCGCCCGCGATGCGACGCATCTCCTCCTGGACCACGTCGGGGGTGTCAGCGGGGAAGATGAACACGTCGACGCCGCGACGCTTCACCGCAGCGGTCTTCTGGGCGACGCCGCCCACCTCCCCCACGGAACCGTCGTCGCGGATCTCGCCCGTGACGGCGATCGACCGGCCGTCGGTGAGAGAGCCGGGGCTCAGGCGGTCGATGATGGCCAACGTCCACGCCAGACCCGCGCTGGGCCCGCTCACCTCGCCCGAGTCGACGCTGACCTCGACCTCGGAGCGGACGACCGGCGAGGCGGGCTCGGCCTCGATGCCCAGCATCGGTCGCTCTGGGTCCTCCGGGTCGGCGGCGAGTTCGACGCTCACGCGTTCCTCGACGGTCTCGTCCCCACCGTCGTCCCCACCGTCGCGCCGGACGAGCAGGTCGACCGTGTCACCGGGTCGTCGGCCATCCAACTCATCGGCGATGTCCGATGGCATCCCGATCTCGCCGCCGTCGACCTCGACGATCACGTCGTCAGGGCGCAGCACGTCGACCGACGGGCTCTCGGGCATGACGCCGAGGACCCTCGTGCCGTCGCTGTCGTACTCGGCCTCGATGCCGAGGTAGTCGAGCGCGACACGGGTCGCGACGAGCTTCGACAGGTCCATCCGCTGCCGGTTCAGCTGACGCTGCTCGTCGCGATCGCCGTCGGGGTACATCTCCTCGGCCGTGCGGATCTCGATCGCATCGTCCAGCCACGCCCTGGCCATGAGCGCCGGGGTTGCCTGGTGCAGGTAGACGGTCGTGAAGAAGACCTCGCCGTCGGGATCCCCGTCGGCGCTGCCGAGGATGTCCACCCGCTCGTCGGCGGACCGCACCGAGCCGGGCTGCACCACGAAGTACGGCAGCTCGACGAGGAAGGCCCCAGCCGTCGTGCCGCCGAGCACGGCGACGACCGCGGCGAGGGCCCACCAGCGCCGGCGCCGCTGCCGGCGCTGCGGGCGGTGCTCCGGCGACTCCGGCTCAGGAGCAGCGTCGTGGTGCTGCTCAGTGGGTACGATCGGTGCGGTCATGCTCGCGCTGTTGGTCGGAATCCTGATGGTCACCGTGTCGGCGATCGGCTTCGGACTCGCGCTCTTCGGCCGCCGTCCGGTGCCTCAGCCTGCCACGGGCAGCGGCACGGGGCACCCCGGCACGATCGCGGCTGAGCAACGGCCCAGTTCCCGCCTGAGCACGCCGCCGTCCCGGGAGGAGGTCGAGGTCACGGGTGCGTGGTGGCGACGCCTCCTCGCCCGCGACGCGACCGCCGAACGCCGCCCCACCTCCGACGTCACCCTGTCGCCGTGGGTCCGGGTTCGCTCGGCGATCCTGCTGGCGTTGACGGTGCTCGGCCTGGCTGCGCTGATCGGCGGCCTGCTCAGCGTGCTCGTCGTCGGCGTCGTGCTGCTGCTCACCTGACCGCAGCGCTCAGCTGAGCGCTGCGGCGGTCAACGACCGAACAGACCCCGGCGAGTGGGCGGATCGTCGTCGCTCGGCCGATCGGCCGGTGGGGTGGGTGCAGAAGGAGCCGACGGAGCGCTCGGAGCACTCGGGGCCGACGGGGCGCTCGGGGCCGACGGAGCGCTCGGGGCCGATGGGGCGCTCGGGGCCGACGGAGCGCTGGGAGCCGACGAGGGGAAGCTCGGCGCACTCGACTCGCTCGGCGGAGCGAACGGGCTGGACGATGTCGGGTCCGACGGTGTGGGCGCACTCGGCGCACTCGGGGTGCTCGGGGTGCTCGGGGACGAGGTGTCCGGTGCGGGCGACGACGCCGAGGACCCGGTGGTCAACGCCTTGAGCTCGACGCGGTAGTACGGCTTCAGGTCGAACTTGACCTCTTCCAGTTCGAAGATGCGGATGCTGTCGATCTCCTGCTCGTTGCGGAGCTTCTCGACGAAGCCGACGGCGTCCTCGATCGACTCGAACTGGTTGTAGCCCGGGTCGCCGTGGGGATTCTGGAAGATGACCATGTGCTGGGTCACATTGCCTCCTGGTAGATGCGCGGACGTCAGTGTACGTGTCGGCGGGCTGATCCGGTGTCGCATCGCGAGCCGCTGACATGGCAGGGACGCGCACCGGGCGGGACGGCCGTCGACCGTCCCGCCCGGGAACACACCGGTGGCTGACTCAGTCGCCGGTCTCGGCGGTGAGTTGGTCGCTGTAGTCCACCAGCTCACCCTCGGGCACCCAGTTGCCGTCGGTCCGACGGATGAACTGGAGCTGGTTGATCCCGAACGGATCCGACGCGCCGTCGGTGGTCCACTCGAGGCCCTCGAGGTTCAGGCCGAACTCGACTCCCGACTGGGACCAGGCCGTGTTCATCACGGTGGCACGGTCGAGCTCCTCGGACGCCTCGAGCAGTTGCACGAGGTACGCAGCGAAGCCCCAACCGGCGGCCACGTTGAGCTCGTCCATGTCCTCGTCGCTCAGTCCGGCAGCTGCGCCCTGCTCGCGGAACTCGATCACGGCCGGCTCCTCGGCGTTCGCCGGATCACCCGGGTCGTAGGTGGCACGGGTGCTGAGCGTGCCCTCGGCCGCGTCGCCGGCGATCGTCATGAGGACCTTCGACGAGCAGGTGAGGGTGACGTAGATGAGCGGATCCCAACCGGACTCCGACACCGAGCTCAGCACGTTCGGGCAGGGCAGCCCGGTCACCGCCAGCAGGAGCGCGTCGGCACCGTCGTTGGCGAGCGTGGTCACCTGGCCCTGTGCCGTGTCCTCAGCGGCGGCGTCGAAGGTCTGCCGCTCCGTGATGGTGATGTCGGTGCCCTCGATCGCATCCTCGAACGCATCCACGTAGGAAGAGCCGAACGCGTCGTTCTGGGCGAGGATCGACACCGTGGCGTCCGGCTCGTTGTCCTTGAGGTACTGGGCGAACGCGACCGCCTCGAGCGCGTAGTTGGGCAGCCCGTTGATGATCCACGGGTCGCGCTCGGGGTCACCGAACCCGGGATACCCGGTGGCGACCGACAGGTTCGGCACACACAGGCCCTGCTCCTCGAGGTACTGCTGGGCCGCCTCGTTGTTCTCGGTGCCGACCATGCCGAGCAGCGCGAACACGCCCTGCTGGCTCACCAGGTCCTCGACGTTCGACCTCGTCCGCTCGGCGAGGTACTGGTCGTCGAGCGAGACCAGTTCGAGGTCGCGGCCGTCGACGCCGCCGTTGTCGTTCGCGAAGCTGAAGTAGGCCTCGATGCCGATGCGGACCTGGTCGAAGATCGAGTACAGACCGGACTGCGGCAGCGAGTTGCCGATCAGGATCGTGTCGTCAGTGACCCCTTCGGTGCCGTTGTAGCTGTCGCACTCCTCGGGGTTGGCGAGCTCGGTCGACTCCTCGGTGGGGTCGTCGCCGTTGTCGATGTCGCCGTTGTCCGCGGCGCCGTTGTCGTCACGATCACCGCAGGCGGCGGCGATCATCGTCACGGCCAGCAGCAGTGCTGCGAGCCCTTTCCATCGTGGTGTTGTCATGGATACCTCCTGGGAAGTGGGTGAGATCGGATCTGACTCATTCGGCCACCGTGGCCTCTTGGGCCTCGAGCGCGGCCTTGAACTCCTCTGCGGCGCGCACCGCCTGGCGCTGCTTCCGCTTGAACTGGTTCTTGCGGTAGATGCCCACCACCCCACCTGGGGCGGCGAGGATCAGCACGATCAGTGCGATGCCGAAGATCACGTTCGTGTACTGCTGGGAGCCCGCCGGCACCGCCTCGCGCAGGCCGATGATCACCACGGCGCCGATGATGGGCCCGATGATGCTGTTGGCACCGCCGAGCACCGCGGCGACGAGCAGCGTGATCGACAGCACGATCGTGAACGACGTGGGCGACACGTCGTTGTTGAGCACCGCGAACATCCAGCCGGCGACCGACGCGATCGCGGCGCTGATGCCGAAGGTCAGCACCTTGTACTTGGCGATGGGCACCCCGGCGACCTCGGCGGCGGTCTCGTTGTCGCGGATCGCGACGAGACCGCGGCCGACCCGGCTGCGGGTGAGGTTGCGCACCAGCACGAACACGACCACCGCGATCGCCAGGAACACGTAGTAGCGCCACTGGTCGTTGGCCAGCCCGGTCCAGTCGGGGGCACGGAAGCCCTCGGTCGAGAGGAACCGGCGACGGCCGACCTCCTGGAGTCGGTCCCAGTCGCCGTAGCCCTCGCGGGGCACGAGGCGGCGGCCGACCGACCCACCGGTGATGTCGCCGAGCCGGTTGACGATCTGCGGGAACAGGGTGGCGAGCGCCAGCGTGACCAACGCCAGGTACACGCCGGTGATGCGCAGCGCCGGCAGGCCGATGATCAGACCGACGACGAAGGCGGCGCCCAGCGAGATCAGCCCGGCGGCGACGTAGGACACGTTGTAGTCCACCGTCAGGATCATCGTGATGTAGGCGCCCATGCCCACGAACGCGCCGTGACCCAGTGAGATCTGACCGTTGAAGCCGGTGATCAGCGCGAGCGCCAGCGCTGCGGTCGACAGGTAGATGATCTCGCTCAGCAGGTTGACGTCGGAGACGCCGAGCACCTGCGGCGCGACGATCGCAGCGATCGCGAATGCGACGATCACGAGCGCGCGTCGCCAGTCGATGGACTCGCTCATGCTCTGACCACTTTCGGGCTGCCGAACATCCCCTGGGGCCGGACGAGCAGGACGATGATGACCAGCGCGAAGCCGGGCAGCAGGCGCAGGTCCGGTCCGACGATGGCGACGTACCCGACGACGAGCTCGGACACGAGTCCGATGATCAGACCGCCGAGCACCGCGCCGAGTGGGCTGTCGAAGCCGCCCAACGTCGCTGCGGCGAAGGCGTAGATCAGCACGATCTGCATCATGTTGCGGTCGACGGCGAAATTGCCCGAGGCGGTGAACGAGCCGGCGACCGAGCCGATGGCGCCGGCGAGTCCCCAGCCGATCATCAGCACGGTGGTGACCTTGATGCCGGCCAGCGCGGCGGACTCCTGGTTCGAGGTGACCGCCCGGAGCGCGAGGCCGAGCTTGGTCCGCTGGAACAACAGACCGAACACGACCACGAGCACGCCGAGCACCGCGAGCAGGCCGAGCACCTGCACGGCGACCCCGGCACCGAAGATCTCGACCCGACCGGTGCCGAAGATGCGCGGCACCGGCTTGGCCGTGGTGCCCCATATGACCGCGGCGCCGTCGTTCAACATCAGGAACAGACCGATGGTGACCATGACCACGGCGAGGGGACTCGCGTGGCCACCCCCGAGCCGGACGATCAACAGCCGGTAGAGCACCGCTCCCACGAGGAAGCCGATCACCAGCGAGGCCACCGACGAGGCCCACCAGGGCAGCCCCACGTCGAAGAGGTTCCAGGCGATGAACGTGGTGAACATCGCGATCTCGCCCTGGGCGATGTTGAGCATGCCCGAGGCGCGGAACACGATGACGATCGCGAGCGCCAGGATCGCGTAGATCGCGCCGGCCTGGAGCCCGTCGAAGACGCGTTGGACGAACAGCTGCACGAACTCAGACCCCCAGGTAGGCGCGTCGGACCGAGTCGTCGGAGCTGAGCTCCTCGGCGGTGCCCGACGCGACGATCGAGCCGGTCGCGAGCACGTAGCCACGGTCGGCGATCTTCAGTGCCAGGTTGGCGTTCTGTTCCACCACGAGCACGGTGGTGCCGAGTTCCTGGTTCACCTCGGTGATCCGCTCGAAGACGTCACGGGTGATGAGCGGCGCGAGACCGAGGGAGGGCTCGTCGAGCAGCAGGAGCCGGGGTCGGCTCATCAACGCGCGGGCGATGGCCAGCATCTGCTGCTCGCCACCGCTCATGGAGCCGGCCAGCTGGTCGCGGCGCTCGGCCAGCCGTGGGAAGACCTCGTACCAGCGTTCGGCGTCGGCGGCGGTGTCGGCGGCGCTCTGGGTGAAGCCGCCGACCTGCAGGTTCTCGTCGACGGTGAGCTCGGGGAAGGTGCCGCGCCCCTGTGGGACGTGGGCGATCCCCCTGCGCACGAGGTCCTCCGGCTTGCGACCGATCACCTCGGCGCCGTCGAACTGGACCGAGCCCTTGGCCGGGATCATCCCCGACAGCGCCCGTAGCGTGGTCGTCTTGCCGGCCCCGTTGGCACCGAGCACGACGACGATCTCGCCGGCGTCGACGGTCAGGTCGAGCCCCTGGAGCACCTGCACCTCGCCGTAGCCCGAACGGAGCCCCTCGACCTTCAGCAGTGTCATCCCGGACCCCCGAGGTAGGCCCCGATGACCCGCTCGTCGCCCTGGATCTGGGCGGGTGGACCGTCGGCGATCTTCTGGCCGAACTCCATCACCACGACGTTGTCGGAGATGCCCATGACCATGTTCATGTGGTGCTCGACGAGCAGCACGGTCAGGTCGAACTCGTCGCGCAGCGATCGGATCATGTCGGACAGTTCGCCGACCTCGCTGTGGGTGAGGCCGCTGGCTGGTTCGTCGAGCATCAGGAGCCGGGGTCGGGCGGCGAGGGCCCGGGCGAGTTCGATCCGCTTGAGCGTGCCGTAGGGCAGTCCGAAGGCGGGCAACTGCGCGTACCCACCCAACCCGACCCGCTCCAGCACCTCGAGCGCCCGGGCCCGCCCCTCGCGCTCGCGAGCACGAACTGGCAGACCCAGCAGCGAGGCGGCGAACCCGCCGGTGGTGCTGGCGTGGGCGCCCACCATCACGTTGTCGAGCACACTCAGGCCCTGGACGAGCGCGAGGTTCTGGAACGTGCGCGCGATCCCGAGTCCGGCGATGCCGTGCGGTGGCAGCGACAGCAGGTCGCGTCCGTCGAAGACGACCGCGCCCCGGTCCGCGTCGTAGAGGCGGCTGATGACGTTGAACAGCGTGGTCTTGCCGGCGCCGTTTGGCCCGATGAGGGCACAGATCTGGCCCTCGTCGATACCGAAGGTGAGCCCGTCGAGTGCCGTCACGCCGCCGAAGCGGACACTGACGTCCTCGACGTCCAGCAACGCCATGTGTCGAACCCCCCCGGAGACGTGTCGAGCGAGCACCCAGAGACCGGACGGCGCCAGGGCCGAGGGCGTCCGAGGTGAACGTGGAGTGACCTTACCCTCACGGGACCGGGTCGCGGCGCACCGAGAGGGTGATCGAACCGGCGGTCAGCGGCGTGAGCCCATGAACATGTCGCGCAGCTCCTCGTAGCTCTCCACGACACGCCCTGCGCCGAGCACCACCGACTCGAGGGGTTGACGGACCAGACGGACCGGGACGTCGGACTCGCGTTCGAGACGGAGGTCGAGACCCTTGAGCAGCGAACCGCCGCCGACGAGGTGGATGCCGTGCTCGATCAGGTCCTGTGCGAGCTCCGGCGGAGCCTCGGCGACACACGCCAGCACCGAGTCCACCATCGCGTTGACCGGCTCCGAGATCGCCTCGCGCACTTCCTCCGCAGAGAGGATCACCGTCTTGGGGAGGCCCGACATCAACTCACGGCCACGGACCTCGGCGCGCACCTCGTCGGGGGTCGGGAAGGCGGACCCGATGAGGATCTTGATCTCCTCGGCGGTCTGCTCGCCGATGGCGATGCCGTACTCACGACGGATGTAGGTGATCACGGCGGCGTCGATGTCGAAGGACCCCACCCGCACCGCCTGGAGCGCCACCACGCCGCCCAGTGAGATGAGCGCCGTCTCCGACGTCCCACCGCCGATGTCGACGACCATGTTCGCCCTGGGCTCGTGGATCGGCAGCCCTGACCCGACTGCGGCGGCCATGGGCTGCTCGATGAGCTGCGCCTCGACCGCACCGGCCTTGCGGGCCGCCTCGGTGACGGCTCGCTTCTCGACGGCCGTGATCGCTGATGGCACGCAGATGACCACTCGCGGCCGGTTGAACCGGTTCACTCCCACCCGCTTCAGCAGCAGGCGGATCATCTCCTGGGTGACCTCGAAGTCCGTGATCGCGCCCTTGCGCAGCGGTCGCACGGCGACGATGTAGCTCGGGGTGCGGCCGATCATCTTCCAGGCGTCGCGGCCCATCGCGAGCACCTCGTTGGTCCTGGAGTTGAGCGCGATGACAGAGGGCTCGTTCAGCACGATGCCCTCACCCCTGGCGTACACCAACGTGTTGGCGGTTCCCAGGTCGATCGCCAGGTCGCGGGCCAGCTCAGGCTCCTCGACGCGTGCGTCGGGGCGGTGTCTCGTCCTCGGGGGCGAGCGCACGCAACGTGTGGTTGAACTCCTCGACGGAGCTGCGCGGCGAGCTGGCGGGCGGCCGGTTGCGCAACCACAACACCAACAGGCCGACGCAACTCAACCCGACGGCGAGGAGCAGGTAGACGAGGTTGTTCACCGGGCACATCGTAGGGAAGAACTCGGGCCGCGCCCATTGGGCGCGTCCCAACCTGCGCCGGAGGTCGCTAGCGTTCGACTTCGTGACCGGTGGGTACGAGCCGAACGACGACGACGCACCCCTGTCCCGCCCGCCTGGACCGGACCGATCGTGGCAGCACCCCAGCGAGGTCGGGCTCGCGGTCAGGGGTCGGGTCGACCGGCGCCGGTCGTCGGTGCTCGCCACCGGTCTGGTGCTCAGTGGCCTCGGTCTGCTGGTGACCGGCGTGCTCATGGGCCAACTCCCCCGGACCGCGACACCACCGGAGCCGACGGCCATCGAGCTGGCCGCTCCGTCGCTCGTCGCGGTCACCGCCGTCGGTCCCGAGGGGGTCAGTCGACACGGCACCGGGGTCGTGCTCGACGACGACGGGCACCTGCTCCTCCCCTCCGACGGGCTCGGCGAGGACGACGACGTGTGGACCCGCACCACCGGCGGCGAGCTCCGCCGCGGCGAGCTCGTCGGTGTCGACGAGCACGTCGGCATCGCGGTGCTGCGCGTCCGCACCGGGTCCTCCGACGAGTTCGGCACCGTGCCGCGGCTCGGCATGCTGGATCGCTCCGAGGCGGTCGAGGTGCTGCACCGCGTGCGCAAGGGGGTGACCGCCTCGCCTGGGTGGGTCACCCCACCTCCTGCATCGTCGGTTGCGCTGACCGCGGTCACCGTGTCGCGACCCCGTCCCGATGACGTCCGTCTCCGGCCCGCCGACAGCGACCACGTCGAGGCCGGCCCGGTCTTCGACGACACTGGCCGTCTGGTCGCACTGGTGACCGAATCCGGTGGTCCCGACGCCACCGGCACCGTGCCGGCGGTGTCCGCCCGTGAGGCCCTCGGCGCCGCTGCCGACCTGATCGACGGCTGATCGCACGGCCGCGGGGCGCGCCGGGTCGCCGGGGCCGTACCATCGTCGTGTGAGCTCCTTCGGCCCGTTCGGTCCCGACAACTCCGGCGACGACGACCCGTTCCGGTCGATGAACTTCTTCCTGGAGAACCTCTCGGCGATGTTCTCGGGACGGTCGGGCAACAGCTGGGACACCGCGGCGCAACTCGCGGGTGCCATCGCGACCGAGGGGCGCCAGGAGACCAACGTCGATCCCGTGGAGCGCAACGCGATCGAGCAGCTCGCACGCGTCGCCGAGCTCCACGTCGCCCAGGCCACGGGTCGTGCCGTCGACGAGCCGGTTCGCGTCGAGCCGCTCAACCGGACCCAGTGGGCCCGACGGTTCCTCGACGACGAACGCCCGCTGCTCGAGCGCCTGTCGGGCTCGATCGGCGCCGCGCTGCGCGCCCAGCTCAGCGAGCTCGAGGATCCCGACGGGTCCATCCCCGACCTCGGGCTACCCCAGGTCCCGGGCATGCCGCCCGAGCAGTTGCTCCAGCAGCTCATGCAGATGATGGGCCCCATGCTGCTCGGGATGATGGCCGGCACCACCGCCGGACATCTCGCGGGGCGTGCGCTCGGCCACTACGAGCTCCCGCTCCCCCGACCCGCCGGTGGCCCGCTCACGATGGTGCTGCCCAACGTCGACGGGTTCGCCGAGGACTGGAGCCTGCCCGTCGAGGGCATCCGGCTGTGGGTGTGCGTGTCGGACGTGACCCACCACCAGGTGCTCGGCCTGCCACACGTCCGGGCCCGACTCGACGAGCTGCTCGATGACTACGTGTCGGGCTTCAGCGAGGACCCCGAGTCCATCGAGCGCCGCCTCCACGAGCTCGGCGTCGTCGACGACCTGGGCATGCACGGGGGGTCCGAACCCGAGCTCGAGGCGCTGCAGCGCATGGCCGGCAACCCCGAGACGCTGCTCGCCGCCATGCAGTCCGACCAGCAGCGTGTCGTGATGCCCCAGATCGAGGCGCTGGTCGCCACCGTCGAGGGGTTCGTCGACCACACGCTCGATTCGCTCGGCGGGCGCCTCATCCCCGAGTACGAACGGATCACCGAGGCGTTGCGCCGACGTCGCGTCGAGGCCGGCCCGGCGAGCCGGTTCGTCGAGGGGCTGTTCGGGCTCGAGTTGTCCCAGGCGACCTTCGATCGCGGCCGGTCCTTCGTCGACGGCATCGTGGAGCGTGCCGGCGACGGGGTGCTCGGGACGCTCTGGGCCGATGCCACGACGCTTCCCACACCCGCCGAGCTCGACACCCCCGGACTGTGGCTGGCACGGATGGGCATCGAGACCGAGGACGTCGACCTCGACGACGCGGCGTTCGAGATCCCCGACTTCTTCGATCCCGACGACCTGACCTGAGTCAGGGCTGCTCGGTGTGGCCGGGTGGTGGCAGGTGCTCACCCGGTGGCGGGCCGGCGGTGCCCCGGCGGTACCGACGGCGGGCTCGACTGCGGACCTCTCCCGCGACGCGGCGGCTCTGGCCGCGCACCTGCTCGGAACCGGGCAGTTTCGGCGGGTGCTGCCCCCGTTGCACCGCACGATTGGACACGAAGTAGAACACCGCGGCGCCCGCGGCCAGCGCCGCCACCACCGTGGCCCCCAGCCGGGTCGGCAGGGCGATCACGACCGGGACCGCGGCGCCGACCACCCAGACCACCTGGAACCGCGACTCGAAGCGGGCGAAGGAACGGCCGCGGTTGGCATCGGGGGCGTCGCGCTGCACGACCGCGTCGAAGGCCTGTTTGCCCGCCGCTGCGCCCATCGCCACCGACAGCGCCAGCACCGCCTGGCCGGGCAGACCGGCGAACGCCAGGCCCGCGGCGCCACCGAGCGCCACGAGGACGAGGGCGCCGAAGAGCAGGTACTCCTCGTCGATGTGGCGTCGGATGCGCGGTGCGACCGCCGCGCCGAGCAGCCCACCGATGCCCGTGAGGGCCACCACGACACCGAAGTGCCACACCGGGGGCGCGCCCTGGGGCACCAGTGGCCCCATGTCGACCACCCGCCCCGGTTGGGCGATGGCCCGACCGGCGATCGACCCCGTGGCGGGCTGGGTGTCGGCACCACGCAGCGCGAAGGCCAGCAGCAGCGTGACGAAGCCGACGATCCAGCGCAGCGTGCCCATCGCCGAGGCGGCCGAGAGGACCCCCGCGCTGCGCAGCTCGGCTCGCTCGGTCTCGTCCTCCGGTTCGGCGGCGACGGTGGTGACCGGGACGCGGAACGACGCGACCGACGCGAGGGTGAACACCGCCGCGGCGAGGAAGGCGACGGCCCCCGGGTTGAACACCCACAGCACCAGCGCGCCGGGCACACCCGCCCCGAACGCGGCGATACCGGACAGGAGCTGCAGCTTCGAGTTGGCCTCGACCAGTGCGTGGTCGCCGGTCACCACCGTCGGCACCACCGCCGCCTTGGCCACTGCGTAGGACTTCGCCAGCACCAACATGCCGAACGCCAGCGGGAACAACAGCAGGCTGTCCGACCCGGCGCTGCCGATCATCAACACGGCGAGCACGACGCGACCGATGGCGGAGCCGATCAGCATGAGGCGACGGCCGCCGGGCGCCCGATCCATCGCCGGTCCGACGAACGGCCCCACCAGCGCGAAGGGCGCCATCGTGAAGAGCAGGTAGAGCGCGATCCGCCATCTGGCGTCGGCTGGGTCCAGCGAGAAGAACAGCGATCCGGCGAGCACGATCGCCACGAGTGCGTCACCACCGGTGGACAAAACGTGGGTGAGCGCGAGCCGCCCGAAGGGGGTCGAGACGTCGACCCGGGGAGCCGAGGGAGGCGGGGGGCCGGTGCTCACCGGGCCATGCTACGGCGGTGCCCGAACCCGTCGGTCAGCGGGCGAGGGCGAACTTGTACCCCAGTCCGCGGATCGTCACGATCCGGTTCGGGTTCGACGGGTCGTCCTCGACCTTGGAGCGGAGGCGCTTCACGTGGACGTCGAGGGTCTTGGTGTCGCCGACGTAGTCGCTGCCCCAGATGCGGTCGATGAGGGTCGAACGCTGCAGCACCCGGCCGGCGTTCTCCATGAGCAGCGCCAGCAGCTCGAACTCCTTGAGCGGCAGGTTGACGATCTCGTCGCGCACGCGCACCTCATGGCTGTCGGTGTCGAGCTCGATCCCGTCGATCCGCAGCACCTCGGTGTCGTCGCCGGGGAGGTCGCCACCTCGGCCGCGGCGTCGCAGCACGGCGCGCATCCGGGCGACGAGCTCGCGCAGCCGGTACGGCTTGGTGACGTAGTCGTCGGCGCCGACCTCGAGTCCGACGACCGTGTCGATCTCGGCGGCCTTGGCGGTCACCATGATGATGGGCACGTCGGTGCGCTTGCGGAGCTCGCGGCACACGTCGATGCCCGACACCGTTGGCAGCATCACGTCGAGCAGCACCAGGTCGGGATCGATCTCGTCGAAGCGGTCCAGCGCCTCGGCGCCGTCGCGGGCGGTCTCGACGACGAAGCCTTCGCGGCGCAGGCCGACGGTCAACGCCTCGATGAAGGCCTCCTCGTCCTCGACGAGCAGGACGGTGGACGTGGTGGTGCTCATGGCTCACCTGTGCTGGAACGGGTCACCGCTGCCGGTGACGAGTGGTCGGTCGGTGACGAGTGGTCGGTCGGTGACGAGACGTGGATCGGTGTCGGGGTGGCGCCGACCGGACCGTCCTGGGCCGGTGGCAACGTGAGGCTGAAGGTCGTGCCCACCCCCTCGACGGACGCCACGGTGATGCCGCCCCGGTGGTTGCTGGCGACGTGGCGAACGATCGCCAGCCCCAGTCCCGTGCCACCGGTGCCACGCGAGCGTGCCCGGTCGACCCGGTAGAAGCGTTCGAAGATGCGGTCGAGGTCGCGGCGGGGGATCCCGATGCCGTGGTCCGCGACGGTGAGCAGCACCGAACCGCCGTCGGCGGGTGCGGCGGCGACCACCACCTCGGAGTCCTGTGGCGAGTACTTCACCGCGTTGTCGAGGAGGTTGAACAGCGCCGACACCAGCTGCCGTCGGTCGCCGATCAGTCGGAGGTCCGACTCGACCTCGATGGTCACCTCGACGCCGGCCTGGTCCGCGGCCGAGGCGATGCGCCCGGCGGCCTCGGCCACGACCGACCGCGCATCGACCTCGACGAACTCCGCGTCGTCGCCGAACTCGATGCGGCTCAGCTCCAACAGGTCGTCCACGGTGCAGCTGGCCCGGTCGGCCTCGGTGATCATCCGTTCCGCCAGACGGGCCACGACCTCGGCGTCGGGTTCGTCGCGGATGGTCTCGGCCAGCAGGCCCAGTGCGCCGATCGGCGTCTTGAGCTCGTGGCTGATGTTGGCCACGAAGTCGCGACGCACCGTCTCGGTGCGCTTCGACAGCGAGCGGTCCTCGACCAGCGCCAACGCGCCGGACTGGACCCCTTCGATGAACGGATGGGCACTGACCACGAAGGACTGCGCCGGAGGGCCGTAGAGCTCCACTTCGCGACGCAGCGTGCGCCCCTCGAGCGCGGCGCCCAACAGCTCCCGCACGGCGGCCTCGACCAGGACCAGTCCGTCGCGGGCGTCCGACAGCCGGTGCGCCGCCCGGTTGCGGAACCGCTCGGTGCCGTCGCCGTCGACCACGATCACCCCGTGGTCGATCTCGTCCACGGCGCGACTCAGACGACCCAGCAACGGGTCCGGCGGGGCGGGAGCCCGCGGTGCGTCCTCGATCGGCTCGACCGGGCCGGCGACCGGTGCGGCCGGTGCCGTCGGTGGAGGATCGCCGGGTACCACCGCCGTGGCCGGTCGCCGGCGCGCTGCGGCCATTCCGGCGCCGAACGCCAGCACCGAGGCGACCACGATGACGATCACGGCGACCGTGGTGTTCACCGACGGCTCCTGTCGATGTCGCGCAGGTGGTCGACCAGACCATCGGGTTCGTGTCCGGTCACGCCGGTGAGCGCGGTGACGACCGGGTGCCCGGCGGCTGCGAGCGCGGTGTCGGTGTCCTCGGGCAGCTCGTTCTCGGTCGGCACGAATCCCAGCTCGATGCGCTCGACGGTGCGGTCGAGCACCTCGGCGCGAACGGCACCCAACGGCGCGAGGCGCGCCCACCGCAGCTCACCGAGCTCGTCCTCGGCCAGGTCGGGCACGCTCAGGTTGATCACGGTCTTGACCTCGGCGGTGGGCAACCACTCGGCGACCCGGGCGGCGAGCTCGGCGGCGACCTCCCAGTGCACGATCGAGGCCTCGTGGCCGGCGATGCTGACCGCCACGCCGCGCATCCCGAGGTTGGCGGCGGTGAGCGCCCCGCCGACGGTGCCCGAGTGCAGGGTGACCCGTCCGGTGTTCAGCCCCGGGTTGACCCCCGACGCGACCAGGTCGGGCGGTGCGCCGAACGCGCCCAGGTGCGCGGCGAACACGCACAACGCGGGCGGACCGTCCAGCTCGATGGACTCGACCCGGTCGAGCCCGGCGAGGGGCATCTCGCGGTAGCGGATGGTGCTGCCCTCGCCGAGGTTGCCGATGGCGGTGCCGCTGCCACTGCGATCCCCCTCGGGAGCGATCGCGATCACGTCGTGGCCGGCGCGGTCGAGCGCCGAGGCGAGTGCGAACAGTCCGGGGGCGTGCAGACCGTCGTCGTTGGTGACCAGGACCCTCATTCGGTGGGTGGGCCCTCCTCATCGGGTTCGACCGGATCGGTTGCATCAGGAGCCCCCTGAGGCGACGACTCGGAGGGCTGCGCGGCGGACGGGTCCGCCGCGGCGGCCTCGGCCTCGCGCAGCCGTTGGCGCGCGGAACCGGTCTTCTCGGGCAGCCACCCGGTGACCATGTAGAGGACCCGTTCGCCGATGTTCACCGCATGGTCGCCGATGCGTTCGTAGTAGCGCCCGATCATGGCCATCTGCACGGCGCCCTGCAGTGTGAGGTTCAGGTCGCTGTGCGACTGGAAGATGGCCTGCACGTAGTCCACCTGCAGCTCGTCGAGCCGGTCGTCGATGTCGTCGAGCGCGGCGGCGAGGGAGGTGTCGGCGTCGACGTACGCGTCCATGGCGGTGCGGATCAGGAAGGCCGCCTCGACACCCATCTGTTCGATCAGGCCGCGGATCTGCGGCCCGAACTCGACGTCGTAGATGCGCCGGGACGCCTTGCAGACGTTGACCGCCAGGTCGGCGGATCGTTCGAGCTCGCCGATGATGCGCAGGGTGCTGAGCAGGAAGCGCAGGTCGCCCGCCGTGGGCGACTGCAACGCCAGCAGGGTGCAGCACCGTTCCTCGATGCCGATGCAGAAGTCGTCGATGATGTCGTCGCCGTCGATGAGCTCCTGCGCGGCGTGCAGGTCGCGGTCGAGCAGTGCCGCGGTCGCGCGACCGGTCGTCTCCGAGGTCATGGCGCCGAGCTGGATCAGGTCGGTGCGCAATGACTCCATCTCGTCGTGGAACTGGACTCTCAGCTCTGCCATCGGGGGCTCTCCGTTGCTCGCAGCGGCGGGACCATCACCGCACCTCGGCGGCCAGGTGGTCGACCTCACCGGTGATGAGGTAGCGCACCCGGGCCCCGATGATGACGGTGTGGTCCACGATGCGGTCGAGCGTACGTCCGATCGAGCTGCAGACGATGGCCAGGCGGGCCACGTCGGCGCCGGTGGCACGGGTGAGCACCTCGACCAGCTCGGACTGCAACGGCTCGATCATCGCGCCCGAGCGCGAGAGCTCCTCGGCGGCGTCCAGGTCCGTGCGGGCCCAGGCGGCCAGTGCCAGCTGGTAGCGCTCCTCGGCGATGCGGGCCATCGAGCACAGCAGCACGTGGCCCTCGGGACACGAGCGCAGCAGGTCGTGCTCGGGGGCGGTCTTGGCGACCCGCAACGTCAGGTCGCCGATGCGTTCGAGCTCCGAGAGGATCCGCAGGACCGACACGACCAGCCGCAGGTCGCTCGCCAGCGGCGCCTCGGTGCGCAGCACGGTGTAGCAGCGGTCCATGAGCGACACGTTCATGGCGTCGATCTCGTCGTCGGCCGCGAGCATCGCCTCGGCCGCGTCGGGGTCGCCGTCGGCGAGCACCCGGCCCATGCGCCGGAGGTTCTCGTCGACGCGCAGCGCCATCACCTCCACCTGGAGCCGCAGCTCGGTGAGGTCGTCGTGGAGATGTGCGCCCAGGGCCCGGCCCTCCCCGTCAGCCGAATCGGCCGGTGACGTAGTTCTCGGTCCGCTCGTCGGCAGGGGTCGAGAAGATCTTCTCGGTCAGGTCGTACTCGACGAGCTGACCGGTGCGTGACTCGGACTCCTCACCGGACACCACGGTGAAGAACGCCGTGCGGTCCGCGATGCGGGCTGCCTGCTGCATGTTGTGGGTCACGATCACGATCGTGTACTCGTCCTTGAGTTCGGCCATGAGGTCCTCGATGCGAGCCGTGGAGATCGGGTCGAGCGCCGAACAGGGCTCGTCCATCAGGATCACGTCGGGCGACACCGCGATGCAACGGGCGATGCACAGCCGCTGCTGCTGGCCACCGGACATCCCGTAGGCGTTGTCGTCGAGCCGGTCCTTGACCTCGTCCCACAACGCCGCCTTGGTCAGGGCCTGTTCGACGATGTCGTCGAGCTCGTTCTTCGACGCACCTGCCACACGGGGGCCGAAGGCGATGTTGTCGTAGATCGACTTGGGGAACGGGTTCGGCTTCTGGAAGACCATGCCGATCTTCTTGCGCACCTGCACCGGGTCGACCGTCGGGCCGTACACGTCGACACCGTGGTAGAGCAAGGTGCCCTCGACCTTCGCCGAGGGGACCAGGTCGTTCATGCGGTTGAGGCACCGCAGGATCGTGCTCTTGCCACAGCCCGAGGGGCCGATCATCGCGGTGATCTCACGCTGGGCGATGCCCAGTGTCACGCCCTTGACCGCCACGGACCTGCCGTAGGTGACCTGGAGCTGGTCGAGCTCGAAGGTCAGCTCACGCGGCGTGTCGTCGACCACGGTCGGATCATGGTGGATCGCCACCGAGGGGGTGGGCGCGTGCTGCGACACGGGGGTGTGGGTGTCGGTGACGGGGGTCCCGACATCGGAGGGGTTGTCCACGGGGGTGCTCCTAGACCTTGTTCTCGTAACGGTTGCGCAACCAGATGGCGAAGCTGTTCATCACCACGACGATGACGAGCATGACGACCACACCGGCGATCGCGAGGACCTTGAAGTCCTCCTGTGGGCGGGTTGCGTAGGAGTAGATCTGCACAGGGAGCACCGAGTACCCGCCGGAGAAGGGCTGCGGGTCGAAGGTCACGAACGTGACCGCACCGACGAGCAGCAGCGGAGCGGCCTCGCCGACCGCCCGGGCGATCGAGAGGATCACCCCGGTCAGGATACCGGGCACCGCCGCTGGCAAGGTCTGACGGCGGATGGTCTGCCATTCGGTCGCACCGAGGGCGAGCGAGCCCTCCCGGATCGACGGCGGCACCGCACGGATCGCCTCGCGCGAAGCGAGGATCACCGTCGGCAGCACCAGCAGGGCGATCGTGAGTGACCCCGCAGCGGCCACCGGACCGAGGCTCAGCGGACCGCGCACGATGAACGCCAGCCCGAGGATGCCGAACACGATCGAGGGCACCCCGGCGAGGTTCTGGATGTTCAGCTCGATGACCCGGTTCCACCACTTGGTGCCGTCCGCGTACTCCTCGAGGTAGACCGCGGCGCCGACGCCGAGCGGGACGATGAGCAGGATCACCCCGCCGATCACCCACAGCGTGCCGAAGATGGCGGTGCGGAACCCGGCCCCGCCGGGGTTCACGGTGGAGGGCCCCTGGGTCAACAGGTCCATTCCGAGACGCGGCCAGCCCCGTGCGATCGCCCAGAGGACGATCGCGGTGACCGCCAGGATGGCGATGCTCATGAGCATGAGCAGCAGCGCCTTGAAGAGGCTGTTGAAGCGTCGATCGTTGCGGTCGGCCTCGCCGAACACCTCGAGGGTGGCGGCACGAGCGCCAGAGGTGGCAAGACGGGTGCGGGCGGTGGTGGGGGTGTCGAGTGCCATTACTCGTAGATCTCCCGGAATCGCCGCACGGTGCGGATCGCGATGACGTTCATGGCGAGGGTCATGACGAACAACAGGGTGCCGACGGCGAAGATCGTGTTGTACACGACGGTGCCCTGGGCGATGTCGCCGGTGGCGGTCCCGCCGATGTAGGCGGTCATGGTCTGGGCGCCCTGGGCGGGATTCAGGTTGATGTTGGGGTTGCCGGCACCCGCCACGAGCAGCACGACCATGGTCTCGCCGATCGCGCGAGACGTGGCAAGCACGATGCCGGCGATCACGCCGGAGATCGCGGCCGGGAGGATGACCCGGGCCGAGACCTTGAGCTTGCTGGCACCGAGGGCGTATGCGCCCTCTCGCAGGCCGGCGGGGACCGAGCGCATGGCGTCGTCGGTGACCGAGGCGATGAGCGGCACGATGATCAGGCCCACGGCGACCCCGGCCACGCCGTAGGAGAACGGCCCCCGCCAGTTGAGGAACGGCAGGGTGTCCTGGGCGAGCGGGACGAGGAAGAGGAAGGCGAACAGGCCGGTCGCGACGGTGGGGATGCCCTCGAGCATCTCGAGCACGGGCTTGACGGTCTTGCGGGTCCTCCTGGACGCGTACTCCGACAGGTAGATGGCCGAGGCCAAGCCGATGGGCACGCCGGTGAGCAGCGCGAAGAACACGACCGAGAGGGTGCCGATGAGGATCGGCAGCACCCCGAAGCTGGGCGAGGCGAACGCCGGGGCCCATTCGGTGCCGGTGAGGAACTCGAGGATCGAGACCTCGCCGAAGAACGACAGCGAGGGCAGCACGAGCGAGATCACGATCGCGGTGGTGACCACGACCGAGACCGTGGCGCACAGCCCCAGCAGTCCCTTGATGGCGAGTTCGCCGAGGCGACGGCTCGGGGCCTCCAGCGACCGGGATGTTCCCATCCCTGCGCTGGAGACCACGTCGCCGATGTGACCGGTGACGGTCATCGGAGGCTGTCCGAGTTCATCCGAAGGAGTCTGTCACTCACGAGGTGAGCTCTTCGACCTTTGCGTTCGACTCGTCGATCTGATCCTGGGTCATCGGCACGAAGCCGGCGGTCTCGGAGATCTCCGAGGAGTTCTCGATCCAGAAGTCGATGAAGGAGAGCACTTCGGCCTTCTCGAGCGCGGTGTCGCTGGCGTAGGTGAACAGCGGGCGCCCGAGCGGGGTGTAGGAGCCGTCCTCGACGTTCTCGAGGGTTGCGTCGATGCAACCGTCGCCACCGTCGATGGCGAGCGGCTTCACCGTGTCGCCAGCCTCCTGGAAGTAGGAGTAGGGCACGTAGCCCATGGCGGCGACGTCGCCGATCACGGCGGTGACCGCCGCGTTGTCGTCCTCACCGATGTTGGTGTAGTCGGTGCGGATCTTGCCCTCTTCGCCGTTGATGGCCTCGGTGAAGAAGTCGAAGGTGCCCGAGTCGGTGCCGGGCCCGTACAGGGTCAGTGGCTCGTCCTCGAAGTCGGCCGGCAGGTCGAGTCCGTCGACCTCGCCCCAGCTCGACACGGTGGAGCCTTCGTCCCAGATCTGGTTGGCCTGGTCGACGGTGAGGCAATCGACCGGGTTGTCGTTGTTGACGAGGAGTGCCAGCGCATCGTTCGCGACCTGCACGCCGTCGTAGCCGATCTCGTTCTCGCCGCAGAGCTCGATCTCGGATTCCTTGATCTCGCGGGAGGCGTTGTTCATGTCGGCCTCGCCCTGGCAGAAGCTCTCGAACCCGGCGCTGGTGCCCGAGGTGGCCACCGTCACGCGGATGTCGGGGTTGGCGTCCATGAACAGCTCGGCGGCGACCTCGGCGAGCGGGGCCACCGTGGAGGAGCCGTCGACGAGCACGTCGCCGGCTCCGCCGCCGCTGCCCTCTTCGGTACCGGTGTCACCGTTGTCGCCGTTGTCGCCGCACGCTGCCAGCAGCAGTGCGAGAGCGGCTGCGACGGCCGCCCACTTGGTGTGGTTCTTCCGCAAGGTGGTTCCTCCGTGAAGGGATGTTGGGGTACGGCGCGCAAGCTAGGCAGCACGGGTGGCGCCCCCCGGTCCTTCGGGTGAACCAGAGATGAACAGGCCGCCAAGGTTGGGGTCAGCGACCCCGTGGGCGTCTCAGGGGCGAGCCAGGGTTGACATCCGGGTGAACAGGTCGAGAACGTGGCGGTCCGTGTCCCAGGTCAGCAGGTCGTGTGCTGTGGCGATGCCGACCCAGCGGCGCTCGGCGATCTCGTCGCCCGGTTCGAACCCGTCATCGGCGGTCCACCGCAGGGCCCACCAGCGCACCCGCTTGTCCTCACCCGCAGCGGTCACGTACCGCACCTCGGTGAGCTTCGGGCCGAGCTCGCCCCGAGCCCCGGTCTCCTCGCGCACCTCTCGCACCGCGGCGTCACGGTGACGTTCGCCGGGGTCCAGCTTCCCCTTGGGCAGCGACCAGTCGTCGTGCGGGGGTGGACGCCGCACCACGAGCACCTCGACGCCCTCGGGACCGGGACGCCAGACCACGCACCCGGCCGCTCGCACCACGGGTCCGGTCATCGCCGGCGGCGACCGTTCACCGCAGCTCGACGACGGCCCGCTTGAGCGCCTGCTGTTCGAACTCCAGGTGGGTCTCGACGGTGTTGCGGCGCTCGATCTTCTCCCACCGGTCGTCGTCGAGCTGCCAGGCGAGGGTGTCGTCGGCGAGCGAGACCGCGAGGATCTCGTCGAGGCGGTGGCGCAGCGGTGGGTCCTCGATCGGCACCATCGCCTCGACCCGGCGGTCGAGGTTGCGGGGCATGAGGTCGGCCGACCCGATGTAGTGCACCGGCGAGTCGGGACCCCGCCCGTTGGCGAACCGGTAGATCCGGGAGTGCTCGAGGTACCGACCCAGGATCGACCGCACCCGGATGTTCTCGGACAACCCCGGCACGCCGGCGCGCAGGCAGCAGATGCCGCGCACGATCAGGTCCACCCGGACACCGTCGCACGAGGCGGCGTAGAGCTCGTCGATCATGTCGGCATCGACGAGGCTGTTCATCTTCATCACGATGTGCCCGCGGCCTGGCGGTGCCTCGCGCTCGCGTCGGATCAGTGCCACCAGGCCGGGCCGCAGCGAGTGCGGCGCCACCAGCATCTTGCGGTAGAGCACGTCGCGGGCGTAGCCGGTCAGGTAGTTGAACAGCTGGCTGAGGTCGGCGCCGATCGCGTCGTCGGCGGTCAGCAGGCCGATGTCCTCATAGAGGCGAGCGGTCTTGGAGTTGTAGTTGCCGGTGCCGACGTGGCAGTAGCGGTGCACCCCCGACCCCTCGTCGCGCACCACCAGGCAGGTCTTGGTGTGGGTCTTCAGCCCGACGAGGCCGTACACGACGTGCACGCCGGCCTGCTCGAGGCGACGCGCCCATTCGATGTTGCGTTCCTCGTCGAACCGGGCCTTGAGCTCGACGAGTGCCACCACCTGCTTGCCCTGTTCGGCGGCACGGATGAGCGACGCGATGATCGGGCTGTCGCCCGAGGTCCGGTAGAGGGTGAGCTTGATCGTCAGCACCTTGGGGTCCATCGCCGCCTGGCGGATGAACTCCTCGACCGAGCTGACGAAGCTGTCGTAGGGGTGGTGCACCAGGATGTCGCCGCCCGCCATGGCGCCGAAGATCTCGCGGACCTCGTCGTCCTCCTCGTGGTTGAGGCGACGCTGGGTGACCGGCACGAAGTCCGGGTACTTCAGCTCGGGCCGGTCGACCTCGTACACCGCGAACAGCCCGCCGAGGTCGACGGGGGCGGAGTGCTCGTACACGTCGTCCTCGCCGAGCTCGAGCTCGTCGCGGATGAGCTCGAGGGCCTCGGCGCTGATGTCGTCCTCGACCTCGAGGCGCACCGCCTTGCCGAACCGCCGGCGGCGCAGCTCCATCTCGATCGCGGCCAACAGGTCGTCGGCCTCCTCGTCCTCCACGGTGAGGTCCGCGTTGCGAGTCACCCGGAAGGCGACGCTGTCGATCGCGTCCATCCCGGGGAACAGCTGGTGGAGGTGCGCGGCGATGACCTGTTCGAGGGGGACGAACCGCTCGCCGTCGGGCATCACCACGAACCTGGGCAGCAACGACGGCACCTTGACCCGGGCGAACCGACGCTCACCGGTCGTGGGGTCGCTGACGATGACACCGAGGTTGAGCGACAGCGTCGAGATGTAGGGGAACGGATGGCCCGGGTCGACCGCGAGCGGGGTCAGCACCGGGAAGATGCGCCGTTGGAACTCGTCGGTCAGCCACTCGCGGTCGTCGTCGTCGAGCTGGGCCCAGCTCGAGAACCGGATACCCACCTCGGCGAGCCCGTCGCAGACGGGACCCAGGAAGATCTCGTCGGCCCGACCGGTCAGCTCGCGCACCCTGGTGACGATCTCGCCGAGCTGTTCGCCGGCGGTGCGTCCGTCGACGCTGCGTCGGCTCACCCCGGCAGCGACGCGTTCCTTGAGTCCGGCGACACGCACCTGGAAGAACTCGTCGAGGTTCTGGCTGAAGATCGCGAGGAACTTGACCCGCTCGAGCAGCGGAGTGGCGTCGTCGGCCGCGAGAGCGAGGACGCGGGAGTTGAAATCGAGCCACGACAGCTCACGGTTCAGGTAGCGCTCGACGCCGGGGTAGGCACCGTCCTGGGACAGTTCCTCGGCCGCGGGAACCGCTGCTGGTTCGTACGGGGCTCCTCCGATGTTCTCCAGCGCGTCGTCGACCACCTTCGGAGCCTATCGAGCCGGGACGGGGCCGCGACCCGAACGACGGGGAACCGCCACCGACTCAGCGGCCGATGGGACCTTCGTCGTCCTCGCCGATGTCCCAGTGCAACAGGATCAGTTCGCGTTCCGCGTCGCGGTTCACCCGCTCCTTGTTCCTGCGGAACTGGGGGTCATGGGGCGGCAGGAGCATCAGGCGCGCCTCGACCCGGCGGCGGAAGTCGTCGACGACCTTCTGGTCACCGAAGTCGGAGCGGATCTCCCAGTGGGGTGACACCGGTCCCAGGTACAGGATGGTCGCCTCCGCGACGGGCGGCTCGGTGGGTGCATCGGGATCGATCGCGGACTGGTCGGACATGGCGTCCGAGTGTACAGCCGCCCCGTGAGGGCGGTCAGCGGGTGCCGAGCACGGCGACGAGGTCCTGTTCGGTGCCGTCCCGCTCGATGACCACCTCGATGCGGTCGCCGGGTGCGCGGTTGCGCACCGATTGACCCACATCGGTCGCAGAGCGGATCCGCCGGCCGTCGACGCCGACGATCACGTCGCCGGCCTCGATGCCGGCCGCCTCCGCGCCCGAACCCGGTTCCACGCGCTGCACGAAGGCACCGGCGGTGGCCGTCACGCCGAAGTTGCGGCGGATCTGGGTGTCGACGAAACCGACGTCGATGGTCTCGACGCCGAGGACCGGCTGGTTGTTCTCGACCTCACGCCCGGCGCGGAGGTCCTCGATGAGGTCGGTGATCGAGTCGATCGACAGCGCGAAGCCGATGTTCTGGGCGTCCGCCAGGATGGCCGTGTTGACCCCCACGACCTGGCCCGATGCGTTCACCAGCGGCCCGCCGGAGTTGCCGGGGTTGATGGCGGCGTCGGTCTGGATGAGGTCGAAGAGGCTGTCGCCGGTCGGGGACCGGATCGAGCGACCGAGTGCCGACACGATGCCGGTGGTGACGCTCGGCGCCTCGCCCAGGTTGAGCGCGTTGCCGATGGCGATCACCTGGTCGCCGACGACGAGGTCCGACGAGCTGCCGAGCTCGGCGGCGACGACGGGTTCGCTCAGGCCCTCGGCCTGCACGAGTGCGACGTCGTTCTCGGGCACCGCGCCGATGAGGCGCGCCTCGGCGGTGCGGCCGTCGCTGAAGTCGACCTCGATCGTGCGGGCGCCCGCGACGACGTGGGCGTTGGTGAGCACCAGGCCGTCGTCGCTGATCACGATGCCCGAACCGGCTGCGTCACCGTCGCGGGTGCCGGTGTGGACCGACACCACCGACGGGCTCACCTTGTCGAGAAGGGACCGGACGTCGAGCGGCTCGCCCGGCACCGTGGCGGCGGGGCGCGGACTCTCTGCAGTGACCGCGGCAGGGGTGGCGGTGGGTGTGCCGGAGCGGTCCCACAGGGCTGCGGTCGTCAACCCGCCGGCGACGATCGCGCCGACGAGCGCACCGATGAGCGCGGCGCGGAATCCGCCGGGCCGACGTGGCGGCGAGGGCGGCGGTGCGGGCTGCTGGTTGCCGGACTGACCGACGTAGGGCGGTCCCGGCGGCGACGGTGGTGGTGTGGCACCAAAGGGTCCGCTCGAGGCGCCCCAGCCGCCGGCGGTGCCACCGCCTGCGGTCGCTGCGGCGGGGCCGAGCACGGGTGGGCTCGACATCGGCCCGGCCAGGGGTGGGGATGCGGGGGGACCGCCAG